>CAMCYH010000108.1 GCA_945883745.1 Candidatus Kuenenia stuttgartensis | reverse complement strand
GTCGAGCCAGGTCTTCACGATCTTGTCCTGCTCCTCGTTGCCGATCATCTCGGCCGACAGGCAGAGCACGTTGAGGTCGTTGTGCCGGCGACTCATTTCGGCTGTCACCTCATCGTGGCAGGTGGCCGCCCGGATGCCGGGCACCTTGTTGGCGGCGATCGCCATGCCGACACCGGTGCAGCACAGCAGGATGCCCCGATCGACCGCGCCCTCGCTCACGCGGGTCGCAACATCGGCCGCAATGTCGGGATAGTCGACAGCTTCCTCGGTGTGGCTGCCACAGTCGATCACGTCATGGCCCAGCCGCTCCAGCAGGCCGATCACCCGCAGCCTCGACGCCACACCACGATGGTCGCTTCCAATCGCAATCCGCATGGATCTCTCCCTATCCTGCCGCGGTCCGGATCACCCTTCTCTTGTCCCGGGCGGAAGCCCGAGTGTATCGATTCTTGATTGCAGATGCGCGAGGATTTGCCGGGCGCATGTGCGGTAGGTCTCCACCGGGCCGCCGATGGGATCGACCACGTCGGTCCGGTCGGGGGAAAGCACCGTCACCCGATCCCCGGCCTCAGGGAACTGGCCGAGAATCGCCGCCCGGTGGGAGGCGGTCATCGTCCAGATCACGTCAGCCTGGCGAACGAGCGGCTCGGTGAGCGGCTGGCTCTCGTGGCCCGACAGATCGATGCCGAAGTCGGCCATCGTCTCCAGCGCGCCGGTGCTCGCCCGGGCTCCGGCCCAGGCCGCCACGCCGGCACTCCCGATGATCACGCCATGCGCGTCGATCTCATCGGGCTGGCAGCCAAGCCGCTCTGCCACCATCTGTCGAAACAACGCCTCGGCCATCGGGCTGCGGCAGGTGTTGCCCGTGCATACAAACAGCACCATCACGCTCGAAAGCCGACGGATGGTCTCCTCAGAAACAATGCCTGGGCGAAGGACATGAAAGTCATGCTCCCTCACCTCGACCACGGAAAACGGCTGAGCGTAACGGGCCCGGCCGTCGTCGATCACGAGGTCAATGCCGCATCCACTGCGATCAATCAGTTCCTCGGCCGTCACGGCTGGAGGCTGCTCCGCGGTGCCTGGCTCGGCGAGCACGACCGGTCCGGCCAGCATTCGCATGCAGTCGCCGAGCATCGGATGGCCGGGCACCCGCAGTCGTAGGCGGCCGCCTCCCACCAGTCCACGACGCGATGCCTCGGGCAGTCGATGCACGAGGCTCTCAGGATGGTCGTCAGCGACGACGATGGCCACCGGCCCGGGCCAGCAACGTCGCGCGATCCGGCCACCCAGCGGGCTGAGCCGAGGTGCCCAGTCGAGGGCTTCCCCCGCACTTTTTACACCCAGCGACAACGGTGGCTCGCCGGGTCGCTGCGACACCAGCGGAATGAGCCGCTCGATGGCGGCCGGATGCCGGGCGGCTGCGGCGATCACGTAGTCGGTTTCGGTGGGAAACCCGACCGTCCGCCCCTCTGCCAGCGCCTGCACCGCCCGATGCACCACATCACGGGCGTCGTCGGACTGGCGGAGATCGATGACATGGGGCTGCATGAGTACGCTGGAAGCCCCGAAAAATACCTGGGTTTACGGTGGCCAGTCAAGGATTGGAGTCTGGGTAAGCAGCGCGGAGGGCCCTTCCCCAGCGGAATCGGCAGTCCCGTGGCCGGCGGCTGCGGTGTGGACAGTTTTCGCCTTGTGACCCGGCGCGGCACTCCGCTATTTCTCCCCGGCCTTCGCAGCCACCTTCCCGCCGGATCGACACCACGTGAGACGCCTGCGTGCCTTTGCCAAGATGACGTCCCTCGGGCCACGCGGCCTGGTGATGTCGCTCGCCTGCTGGGCCTGCATGGTCCCGTGGGCCGCCGCCCAGGCGCCGCTCCCTGCGGTTGGCGGGCCAGCGCCGGCACAGGGCACGCCAGCTGCTGCCAGTCCTGCCGGAAGTGAAGCGGATCGAATTGTCGAAGTGCGGATCGAAGGCAACGAGACGACCGATGCCTCGAAGCTGCCCAAGCTCATCACCCGTGCCGGTCAGATCTTTGATCCGCAGTCGATCGAAGAGGATGTCCGCACGCTGCATCGATCGCGGAAGTTCGTCGACATCCATCCAAAGTACGTCCGTGTGCGCGAGGGCGTGGTGGTGATCTTCCAGGTGGTGGAGCGGCCGACGATTCGCTACGTGCGGTTTATCGGCAATGAGCGGGTGACGACCCGCACGCTCGCCAAGAAGGGCGAAATCGACGTTGGCGACTCGATGGATGCCTACGTTGTGGAAGAGGCGCGACGGCGGCTGGAGTCGCACTACCACGAGAAGGGCTACGATGCCGCTCGCGTCACCACGGTGGAGGGAAGCAAGCCGGGCGACAAGGGGGCCGTGTTTCTTGTCGATGAGGGATTTCGAAAAAAGGCCTTGTGGACAAGTTTCGTCGGCAACACGATCGCCAGCGACGGTCGGCTGCTCACACAAATCAAGTCGAAGCCGGGGTTCTTTTGGCTGCTCGGTGGCGACCTCGACCGTGAGAAGATCGATGCCGACGTCGATGCCCTCACCGCCTACTACCGCAGCCTCGGCTTCTTCCAGGCCAAGGTGGGGCGAGAAGTCCAGTCGGTCGGCGGTGCGGGGCGTGATTGGACGATGCTGACCTTCGTCATCAACGAGGGACCGCGCTACAAGGTTCGCAATGTCTCGTTCCTCGGCAACAGCAAGTTCAAGAGTGAGTTCCTTGCAAGAGACCTCAAACTGACCAATGGGCAGTCCTTCAACCAGTCGCAGATGGAGAGCGATCTGAATCTCGTTCGCGACATCTACGGCGGCCGGGGATTCGTGTTCGCCGACATTCGGGCCGATCCACGATTCCTCGAGGAGCCGGGACAGCTCGATTTGGTCTACAACATTTCCGAGGGCCAGCGGTATCGCGTCGGGCAGATCAACGTGCGGATCGGCGGCGAACACCCGCACACGAGACACAGCACGATCTTGAACCGGCTCTCGCTCCGGCCCGGCGACATTCTCGACATCCGGAAGCTGCGGGCCGACGAACGGCGGCTGAAGTCAAGCGGCCTGTTTCTCAACGATGCCGCCAAGGGCGAGGGGCCGAAGATCGTCTTCAGCAAGCCCGAGAAGGCTGAAGAGCAGATCGCCACCGCACCGGGCCAGGGCTTCCGCGGTCAGAGCCCGGACGATGGCGATGGCGAGGCGGTGCTCGACCTCGTGCTGGAAGGCGATCTCAACGAGGCACTGCCCGCCGAGCGGGACGCGGTTACGCCAGCCCCGCTCGCCTCTCCGCAGCAGCGGGAGCCAAACGCCCGGCCACCAGTCTGGCGTGGGCAGAGCCCGCAGCCGGCTGTCCAGCAAGCACCGCAGCAGTGGGGTGGCGCTCCCTTGGCGGCCACCGGACCAGAGGCCCTCGACTACTCACGGGCCGCTCCACCACCGCAACCTGCATACGTCGCTCAGTTGCCGGCCCCCGGTCAGGTGGAGCCGCCGGGCGGCATGGCTCCGGCCATCGGCTACGGTGGTGCACTGCCGCCTCCTGCCCCGGGCTTCATGCCGGGCCAGCCGCAGGGGGCCGTGCCGAACTTCGCGCAGCCGGGCATGGTTCCCGGCTTTGGCCAGCCGGTGCAGGTTTTCCCCGGCAACGAGCCCTACGTGATCCTCGACGTCGATGCCGAGGAGACGCAGACCGGCCGACTCATGATCGGTGCCGGCGTCAACTCCAACGCCGGTCTCGTCGGCAACATCGTCATCGATGAGCAAAACTTCGACCTCTTCCGGCTGCCCCGCAGTTGGGACGATGTCCGCAATGGCACCGCCTTCCGTGGTGCCGGGCAGCGGTTTCGGCTCGAGGCGGCGCCCGGCACGGAGTTGCAGCGGTACACCGCCACCTTTCAGGAGCCGTATCTCTTCGATACCCGGATCGGCCTCTCGACGAGCGCTTCCTATTTCACCCGCTACTTCTTCGACTGGGCGGAGGAGCGGCTCGGCGGTCGCGTGGGGCTCGGGTATCAGTTTGCTTTTGCTCCCGACCTGTCGGTCAATGCCGGCTTCCGTGGCGAGAACGTCGACATCTACCAGCCACGAATCCTCGCCCCCGACATCGTCAATATGCTGGGCACCAACTCGGTGTACGGCTTCAGCGGCGGCATCGTCCACGACACCCGCGACAGCCCGTTCCTCCCGACGCAGGGGCATTTGGCGACGTTCGAGTTCGAACAGGTGATCGGCACCTTCCAGTATCCCCGCGGGGTGCTCGAAGGAAGGCAGTACTTCCTGGTGAATGAGCGGCCCGATGGCTCCGGCCGCCACGTTCTTTCGATCGGGTCGATCCTCGGGATGTCGGGCCCTGACACGCCCGCCTACGACAACTTCTTCGCGGGTGGCTACAACACGATTCGTGGCTTCGCGTTTCGCGGCGCCAGCCCGCGGCAGGATGGGGCGATCGTCGGCGGTCCGTTTCAGTGGCTCAACACGATCGAATACATGTTTCCGATCACGGCGGACGATTCGCTCCGGGGCGTCGTGTTCACCGACTTCGGTACCGTTGAGCCCAACGTCGCGATCAGCCAGATGCGGGTGGCGCCCGGTGTCGGTCTGCGGATCACGCTGCCGGCCATGGGGCCGGCCCCGATCGCGCTCGACTTCGCCTTCCCGGTCGCGTACGCCTCGGATGACACGCAGCAGTTGTTTAGCTTCTTCGTCGGTTTTGCCCGGTAGTCCCGCGAGGCCCACATGATTGCCCCCAATCGATCGTGGCCGATGGAGTCTGAACGAATCCTCGTGATCCGCAATCGCTACATTGGCGATACCGTGCTCGCGATCCCCTTCCTGCGAAACCTGCGGTGCCGGTTTCCCGATGCGGTGATCGACGTGCTCGTCGAGCCGGGGGCGGGCCAGATCCTGGCCGATTGTCCCTACAAGGACGAGCTCGTCATCTGGAAGCGACCGCAGCGGGTCAACGAGGTCGTGCCGGGGTCACTTTCCAACATCGTGGCCACGGCGCGGTGGCTGCGGCAGAAAAGGTATGACCGCGCCTACATTCTCAAGCGCTCGCTCTCGACCGGTCTGCTGGCGTGGCTGGCCGGCATCCCGCATCGCGTGGGCGTGGCAAAGGATGGACGAGGATTGCTGCTCACCCGTCGGGTTCCGTATCAGAGGGGGCGACATGAGGTGGAACTGTCGCTCGATCTTCTCCGTGCCGATGGCATCGCGGTCGATGATGGCCACAACGAAAATTGGGTGGCTGACGAGGCCGCTGCGAAAGCAGATCGCTTGTTGATGGGCCTCCCGTCGGCCCGGCCGCGAGTGTTCATGGCGCCGCGGTCCACCGATGAGGAACGCAACTGGCCGCTCGACCGGATGGCCGAGTTGATCCGCTGGCTGATCGAGGACCGTGGCAGCAATGTCGTGCTGTGTGGTGCAGCGGCCGATCTCACCGTCCATCGACGCTTGGCGGCGGCGCTGTCGCCGCGGGCGACTCGTCACCTTCATGACTTTTCGGAGGCGTGTTCGCTGCGGGAGGCTGCGGCGATCTTGTCGCGGATGGATCTGTGCATGGGCGTCGATTCGGGGCTGCCCCATGTCGCGGCGTCGTTCGGCGTGCCGGTGCTGACGCTCTCCGGGGCGGCGGATCCGCGGGAGTGGCATCCTTGGAAGACGCAGTCGATGGTGGTGCAGGCGGCCGACGGTAGCCGCTCAATGCTGGGCATCACGGTGGGCCAGGTGAAGGCCGCGACCGACCGGCTCGTTGCCGAGGCGGGCATCGCAGAGAAGGCCCGCCGCCGCGGCATGCGGAGCCTCGATCTGCGGAGCGGCAGCTATGCGTACGACGTGGTCGAGTCTTCGCCGTCAGAGCAACCGCAGTCGCGGACGCCGCTGGAAAAAGCACAGCCGACGTTCGGAATGGCAAAAGCATCGTGAGTTTACTGGCCCACGGTTTTGGCGTGTGCTAAAGTTCTAGATGTTGACTTGCCCCGCCGATCGACCTTCCGGTCCGCGATCTGGCTTCCTCCAGATCGGCGACGCGGGTGACCCCCGAAGGAAATGGTTCCATGGGTTGCTCGATTGCTGCGGCGCCGTGCCGTTTTTCCACCGCTGTCGTTGCGGTCGCCGCGCTCGTGTCTTCAGCGCGGGGCGAGCAGCCGCTCGACTTCAATCGCGATATTCGGCCGATCCTTTCGGAAAACTGCTTCTATTGTCATGGCCAGGACGGGCAGAAGCGGGAGGCCGACCTGCGGCTCGACGATCGGCAGGCCGCCATCGACTCTGGCGCGATCGTCCCGGGAGAGCCCGGGGCGAGTTCGCTACTCGAACGGATTCATTCGACCGACCCCGATGTGCTGATGCCGCCGCCCACCTCCAACCGGCGGCTCTCCGATGCCCAGAAGAAAATCCTCGAACGCTGGATTAAGGACGGCGCCGAGTACGAGCCCCACTGGGCGTTTACGCCCCCTGAGCGGCCGACGCCGCCGGAGGTGAAGCAGTCCGACTGGGTGCGAAACGACATCGACCGCTTCGTGCTGGCGAAGATCGAGGCGGCCGGGCTCGCGCCGTCGCCGGAGGCCCACCGCTCGACGCTCATCCGCCGGCTGCATGCCGATCTCGTCGGTCTGCCACCGACACCCGAGGAGGTCGATGCCTTTGTCGCCGATCCCGATCCGCTGGCCTATGACAAGCTCGTCGACCGGCTGCTCGCCTCGCCGCATTACGGTGAACGGATGGCCCTGCCCTGGCTCGACGCGGCCCGCTATGCCGACAGCAACGGTTTTCAGCAGGATGGCGACACCTGGCAGTGGATCTGGCGGGATTGGGTGGTGAGGGCACTGAACGCTGACATGCCATTCGATCAGTTCTCGATCGAGCAGCTTGCCGGTGACCTCCTGCTTGACGCGACCGACGACCAGAAGATCGCCAGCGGGTTCAACCGCAATCATTTGTTGAATGGTGAAGGGGGCGCGATCGCCGAAGAGCAGCGGTACAACACGCTCTTCGACCGCGTCGACACGACGAGCACCACCTGGCTGGGTCTCACGATGGCCTGTGCCCAATGCCACGACCATAAGTACGATCCGATGACGCGGACCGATTACTACGGCCTGCTCGATGCGTTCAATCGGCTGCCCGAGAGCGGAGTACCGTCGAGGTTTTCGGCCCGGATTCGTGTGGCCCCCCCCGTGCTCGAACTGCCGACCGAGGAAAACACCAAGCGATTGGCTGAACTCGAGGCGGCGATGAAGGCTGGCGAGGCCGATGCCAAACCAGTGCTCGATGCCCTCTATGCCTCGTGGAGGGAAGGCCTTCTTTCCGATGGTGAGGCGGCTGATGGGAAAGATCTGCCCCGCAATCTGACGCCCCTCCTCCGGAAGCCGGAGGCGGAGCGGACCGAGGTCGACAAAAAATCGATCGAGAGCCAGCTGCGAACTCATTTCGACAGCAAGATCAAGGCTGATCTGACGAAAGGTTTGCCGCAGGTCACGGCGTATGACGCAGCGAAGAAAACCTTTGACGAGTACAAGGGCGATCAGGTTCCCCGCGTCATGATCATGAGTGACGCCAAGCCCCGTGAGACGAAGATCCTCGATCGGGGTGACTACCTCTCTCCGGTCGGTGAGAAGATCGACTTTTTGCCGCCTGGCTTCCTGCCGCCGCTCCCTGCCGGAGCGCCGAGGAACCGGCTCGGACTCGCCCGGTGGCTCTTCCTGCCGGAGCATCCGCTCACCGCGCGGGTGCAGGCCAATCGGATGTGGCAGTATTTCTTCGGCACCGGGATCGTGAAGACGGCTGAAGACATGGGGGTGCAGAGCGAGTATCCGCGGCACATGGAGCTCCTCGACTGGCTCGCTGTGGAGTTTCGTGAGGGAGGCTGGAGCCAGAAGAAGATGCACCGGCTGATCGTGACGAGCGCGACCTATCGACAGGCGAGCAAGGTGCTTCCGCAGCACTTGGAAAAAGATCCAGAAAACCGGCTTCATGCCCGCGGCAGCCGGTTTCGCATGCCGTCGATGGTGCTCCGCGACCTGGCGCTCGCGGCCAGCGGGCTGATCGATCTCGAGATGGGCGGCCAGCCGGTCTACCCATATCAGCCCGATGCCATCTGGGAGGCGCTGGCGATCACGAAGGAACGTGACTTCACCTATCCCGCCTCCAAAGGCTCCGACCTCTACCGCCGCAGCCTCTACACGTTTTGGCGGCGGACGGTGAGCCCGGCGAACATGTTCGACACTGCGAATCGGCAGACGTGTTCCGTGCGGGCGAGCCTCACCAGCACGCCACTTCACGCCCTCACGACGCTCAACGATCCCACGTGGGTCGAGGCGGCGCGGGTGCTGGCTGAGAAGAGCCTGCAGGCGGCTACGGACATTGACGGCCGGCTCACGCATGCCTTTCGGCGGGTGCTCGGCCGCCGCCCGACCGACTATGACCTCGAGGCGTTGCGTCGGATGCACGGCCGGCAACTGGCGATCTATCAGGTTGATGGCAACGCCGCGAAGCAGCTTGTCAGCGTGGGTGAGCACCCGCGGGATGAGTCACTCGATCCGGCCGAGCATGCCGCAATGAGCAGTGTCTGCCTCGCGATCTTCAACCTCGACGAGTCCCTGGCCCGGGAGTGAGAACAGACGATGGATCGCACTGGGAACGTACTGAACCGTCTTTGCTACCGGCTCCCGGGCCCGCGCCCGGGGCTGGGTGGTGCGATGCGAACTACCGCGTTGCCCTGCACCGCCCGCCTGGAGGCGGGCTTACGAAAGCGAACGGAGGTTCGCCAAGAAACCCGAGGCCAGGATGGCGAGGGTTTCGTACAGCCAGCCGCCAGGTGCCAGCCGGCGGGATGATTTCTTTTTCCGGATGGAAAAACCACGATGAACAGCCTGCACCTTGAAAACATCCAGCGCGTGACCCGCCGCCAGCTCTTCGGTTCGGCCGGCACAGGAATCGGTTCGGTCGCGCTGGCATCGCTCTTGCAGCGGGATACAGTCGCCGCGACGTCCACAGCCCCGGCGGTAAAGAGTTCGCCTGGCCTGCCGGGGCTGCCGCACTTCGAGCCGAAGGCCAAGCGGGTGGTGATGCTCTGGCAGGGGGGCGGGCCCTCGCATGTCGATCTCTTTGATCCGAAGCCCGAATTGATCAACCGGGGCGGCGAAGACATTCCGGCGAGCGTCCGTGGCGCCACACGGCTCTCCACGATGTCGAGCGGCTACGCGAAGTGGCCGGTCGTTGCGCCGATCAAGCCCTTCCAAAAGTATGGCCAGTGCGGCATGGAAATGAGCACGATGCTGCCCAAGATCGGCAGCCTGGCCGACGAGATCTGCCTGGTCCGTAGCATGAACACCGAGGCGGTGAACCATGCGCCCGGCGTGACGTTCTTCCTCACCGGAGGGCAGGTGCCTGGCCGGCCGAGCATGGGGGCCTGGATGAGCTACGGCCTCGGCTGCGAGACCGACGACCTGCCGGCCTTCGTCGTCATGACGTCGTCGGACAAGGCGAAGAGCTGCGGTCAGCTCTTCTTCGACTATTACTGGGGCAGCGGCTTTCTACCGACGCGGTTCCAAGGAGTGAAGTTTCGCAACACCGGTGAGCCGGTGCCGTATCTGGCCAATCCCGCCGGCATGAGCCGAGAGGCCAGGCGGCTGCTCCTCGACGACCTAGCTGCGATGAACGCCAAGCATCTGGCCGACTACGGCGACCCCGAGATCGACACGCGGATCGCCCAGTACGAAATGGCCTACCGCATGCAGGCGAGCGTGCCGGAACTGGTCGACTTCTCCGACGAGCCGAAACATGTGCTCGATCGCTACGGCCCCGATGTACACACCAAGGGCAGCTTTGCCTACAACTGCCTCATCGCGAGGCGGCTCCTCGAGCGGGGCACGCGGTTCGTGCAGCTCATGCATGCCGGCTGGGACCAGCACGGCAACCTCTACACCCAGTTGGAGGAGCAATGCCGTGACACCGACGCCCCGACGGCCGCGCTGATGCAGGATCTCAAGGAGCGGGGGCTGCTTACCGACACGCTCGTGGCCTGGGGGGGCGAGTTTGGGCGGACGCCGTTCGGGCAGGGTGACCCGGCCAATCCGAAGGGCCGCGACCACTTCGGCAAGGCCTATTCGTTCCTGCTGGCGGGCGGTGGCGCGAAGGCGGGCCATGTGCATGGATCCACAGACGACTATGCCTGGAACATCACGGCCGATCCGGTCCACATCCATGACATGCAGGCCACGAT
>CAMCYH010000107.1 GCA_945883745.1 Candidatus Kuenenia stuttgartensis | reverse complement strand
CGTTCGTTTTGATTGGGTGAGAGCAACGGCTCGGCCAGCCGGCCGATCACCCGCGTGGGATCGTCGAGGTCGAGGAGCACCGCACCGATCGAATACTTCCGCATCGCTCCCACGCCGTGGGTGAGCACGAGCCAGCCGGCAGATGTCTCGATCGGAGAGCCGCAGTTGCCGATCTGCACGTATTCCCATGGATAGGTCGGCCGCAGCACGAGCCGCTTGGCATGCCAGAAGTGGAGCATGTCCGATTCCATCACATAAATGTTTTCGCCGTCCTGACGAGAGAGCATCGCGTAGGCACCATTGATCCTTCGCGGAAAGATCGCCATGCCCTTGTTGGTAATCTCAGGCCCGTTCAGCGTACTCACACGAAAGCGGATGAAGTCCTCGGTCTCGACGAACTGCGGCAGCGTCACGCTCCCGTCGAAGGCGGTGTAGGTGGCGTAGTAATGGACCGAGCCGTCGTCCTCCACAAATCGCACAAACCGTGCATCTTCGATGCCGTTGGTCTCCGCCGGCGAGTAAGGAAAGATGACCCGTTCAGACAGGTCAGACTGGGGATCGCACTCGATCTCGTAGTTGGCCCGCGCGACGGCGATGATCGCAGCGGCGAGGGGCTCCCATTCCCGACGTCTGGCCCGCTGCTGCCGCGAGGCGTGGGCCAGCGACACCTCCAGATCATGAAGTGTGAACTGCTCGTCGAGCACTTCGAAGACGAGATCGACAAAGCCATCGGCAATGCCGAGTTCGGTCAGCTTCTTGAGAAACAGCGGCTTCTCATAGCGGCTGTTGGCCACCACGTGGGGTGCCGTGACGTAGCCCGTAGGCCTCGCCACGTCGATTCGTCCCGCGGCGTCGATCGTGCCGGCACGAAACCCGACGCTCGACACATGCCCCTCCCCCGTCGCCCGTACGCTGAGGACAAACCGCCTCGATCCTGGCATCATGCCCGTCTGATCGGGGTGCCAGACGAGTGATGGATTGAACAAGGCGGCGCTCTCGAGTGCGTACTCCTGAGTGAAGTAGGAACCGATCAGCAATCGCCGCGACTCGGTGAGCAACCGGTCGGTGAGCAGGTGGTGACGCACCGCCTCGAACCGCTGCTGGAAAAAGTCTCGGAGCCGTTGATGCCGGCCGTGAAACTCCGAGAGCACCCCGGCGAGCAGGCTGTCCACCGCATCGTCGGAGAGTTCCATGACGCGGCTGATCACCTTCATCGCCCGCTGCGACTGTGTCGGCTCGAACGGACGGTAGAGCACACGACCGCTGTCGGGCTTCAACACGACGGCGGTCCGGGTTACTGGCATGGCACGGTATCCTGAGCGTCCCTGGCCGAGGCCAATGACCGGGAGGTGATCCGGGCCTCCAGCGCCGTCATGTCGGCCAATGCCGCCAGCCAGGCGAGCGTCGACTCGGCCCCCTGGTTTTCGTTGACCCGATCCTCGAGAAGCCCGTCGCGGCAGCCGCCAGTGTGGGGATCACACACCGACAGGCCCAGAACGTTGTGCCCACGAAACCAGTCGAACGCGTTCCACGCCCGGTCGAGCCACCCGCGGTCAGCCGTCGCATGAAACGCCTCGATGCAGGCGGCGATCATCGCCTGCGCCTCGAGGGGCTGCTGATCGAAGAGTGCTCCATGGCACGCGCCATCAATGCCCCGCCGCAGGAACCCCTTGCAGCCAACCGGTGAGAACCGTCCCGTCGGTGCCGCCTGCACACCCGCCAGCCAATCGAGCATCCGGAGACCGGCCTCCAAGGCCCCAGCATCGGAAGCCCACCGGCCGGCGGAGATCAGCGACTGGCACGGGCGGGCATTTTCGTAGGCGACGATATCCTCGAACCAGGGCCACTCCGGTGTCGCTGAACCATGGGTGAGTTCGAGCATCCTGGCCGTGAGTTTGGCCCGTATCGACACGACAGCACGATCCCCATCGAGACGCCGCAGATATTCCTGAATGCCAAGAATCGCCAGGGCCCAGGCCCGCGGGCTGGTGGTAAGCAGCACGGCCCTCACCGCCGGCTCAAACAACGGCATCGCCCACCGCCGCAGGCTGCTGCTGGAGGAGCGACCGATGCACGTGCCCAGGGCGACGATCGCCCGCCCGAGACAGTCGTCACTGCCGCCGTCGTCGAGCCAGCGACGATCGTACCCAAGGAAATTGCGAAACCGCCCCGTGGCGGAGACAAACGCATGCCCTACGAACGAGGCGTAGACGGCCGTGGCCCCGACCGTCCGTGCCGTTGCCAGCCCCATTCCATCGAGCACGACCATCAGCGTCAGTGCCCGGGCATTGTCGTCGGTGCAATAGCCCTCCGCGAGATTGGGGAGGTCGTGCGTGGCGTGCTGAAACACGCCGGTGGAATCGGTGAGCCGCCAGAGATGATCGAGCACGAGCGGCGGCAGTGGGCGGTCCGGCAACCGTGCAGGCGACGCTGCAGCCGGCCGACGGGGCTTGACGGCCGTCGCCATTCGCGTGCGGCGAAACGCCTCGGCATAGCGGGCAGCAACACGGCTCCAGGTCATCTCGCGGCCGACGGCGTAGGCCTGCTCGCGAAGGGTGTTCCGCCGGTCATCGTCAGCCAGAAGTTGCGACGCCTCCCGGGCGATCGCCCCGGCATCGGCGAATGGCACGATCACACCCCGGCCATCGGCAAGTAGTTCCGTGGCGTGCCAGTAGGGTGTGGAGAGCACGGCCTTGCCACACCCAAAGGCGTAGGCCAGCGTACCGGAGGTGATCTGATCCTGATTGAGGTAGGGCGTCACGTAGATGTCGGTCGCGGCCAGAAAGGCGAGCAGGTCGGGCATGTCCACATAGCGATCATGAAACTCGAGATGGGCGGCGACGCCGAGTTGGTGGGCCAGCGTTGCCAACTGCTCGCGATACCGTTCCCCCTGCTCGCGGAGCAGGTGCGGATGGGTGGCCCCGACGACGATGTACGTCACATCGGGATGGCAGCGGACGATTTCCGGCAGGGCGGCGATCACATGCTCGATCCCCTTGCTCGGCGAGAGGAGACCGAAGGTCAGCAGCACTTTCCGGCCCTGCAGGCCGCAGCGTGGCTTGACCGACTCGGGATCGACAAGCGCCGTATCGGGGATGCCGTGCGGAATCACGTCGATGCGGTCGTCGGCGATGCCGTACACATCGCGCAGCAGCAGCCTTCCTCGCTGGGTCATCACCGCGAGCCGTGCCGAAAGATGGAGCACCTCGTCGATCACGCGTCGCTGCGCGGCTGACGGGGCAGCCAGCACCGTGTGAAGTGTGGTGTGAACCGGTGCCCGCGTGTGCCGCAAGAGTTCCAGCACGTTCTCTCCGGCTTCTCCGCCGAAGATGCCGTATTCGTGCTGCAAGGAGACGACATCGACATTGGTGAGGTCGAAAAACTCGGCCGCCCGCCGAAACGCCTCCCGCTCGCCATCGTCGCAGCAGAATCGCACCTCGTCCGGGTAGTCGTAGCGTCGGCCGGCGTCGTCCATCGCCACGACAAGACAGCGGGCACTCGGCAGATGGTCGGCCACGGCACAACGCAGGTCGCGGGTGAATGTCGCGATACCGCAGCGGCGGGGCACGTAGGTGCCCACGAAGGCAATGGTGGAGAGGGGAGGCGTGTGATTGGATGATGCCATGGGGTCTCGCGGCAGACGTGTGTGGCCTGCCTGCCACGAAACCGGCCCGACCGCGCGACGATCGCGCGGACATGCCTGTCCATTCATTTCATCGTAGAGTGGTGGTCAACAGCACCAACGACATGGCCGCTGCTTGACGCAGCATGCGTCAAGGCGACATATTGCATGAATCGCTTTTCCTCTCCTTGGAGTCTGGTCCCCATGAGCTTTCGCAAGTCCCTCAATGAAGAAGTCGCTGCCGCCCTCAACGAGCAGATCTGCATCGAGTCGTCGGCCGGCTTCCTCTACTTCTCGATGGCGTCGTGGGCGAGCGTGCGGGGCCTGACCGGCATGGCGAAATGGTTTCGCGGGGAGGGGCATGGCGAACTCACCCACATGAACCTGTTCGTCGACTACCTCAATGACCGCGACTATCAGGCCAAGTTTGCCACGATCGAAGCGCCAGCCTGCGACTGGGGGAGCCCGATCGAGGCGTTCGACATGGTCCGCACCCAGGAGCACAAACTCTTGCAGCGGATGAACGACCTGATCGATCTGGCCGACAAGCACAACGACCACCTCACGCACAGCTTCCTGACGCAGTTCGTGCCGCAGCAGATAGCCGACACGGCCGAGGCCGATGACGTGCATGACCGGCTGATGCTGGTCGGAGGCGACGGCCACGGCCTGATCCTGATCGACCAGGAATTGGGCCGCGAAGCCGATGCCCACGCAGCCGAAGGCTGAGCGAGCCGTTTTTCGATCTGCCGCATGGCAATGCGGTCGCTACTTTTGTGGCCTGCGCGTCGGGGAATTCTCGGGGATCACGAAGTCATCGGTGGAACTCCCGTCAGGCTCCCGAATGAGGTTCATCGCTTCGACGGGAGGCAGTTGCACGTTCCTGTTGGTGATCAAGGCTGAGAGCGCCTTGACGGAGACCCGCTCGAGGTTGGGAATGGAGAGCGAACCTGGCGAAGCAGCAAGAATCTTTGCGATCTCGACCGCATCGGCTGTCTCGAAGCTGGTGATGCCAGGCAGCACGCAGGTTTTTCTGAGGCGGCCGGCGTAGGCGGCCACCAGCCGAGCATCGGCCGGCGTCACCGGCTGCCTGGTGCCGAGATAGTACTCCCAGGGATGGAGGCTGATATCCCTGCACGCGAACTCCGGCAGCAGTCGCGCCAGTTCAGCCGGGGGCTCCTGAAGCCCCGCCAGCGAGAGGCTGTCGCCCTTGAAGTCCCGGAGCGCTCGCACGGACTCGTCCGAGAGCTGGGGCACGAAGAGATACAGGCTCTCCCCGCGAAAGCCGGCGAGCGCCTGCACGGCCCGGTCGGAGAGCGGGACCCCAGAAATAAAGAGTCCCTTGCCTTCGAAGCCCGCCAGCGTTGCGGCGGCTTCATCGGAGAGCGACCGCAGGCTCGACAGCATGCCATTCCAGGATTTCACCTTCGCCAGCTCCGCGGCTGTCTCGCCGGAGAGGCTCTTGAGCCCGCGGAGCGAAAGCTTGGGGCCGGCATACGTGGCCAGGGCCGCGGCTGTCTCGGGGGCGAACTCGGTCAGGCCGTCGAGTTCGAGGTTGCCCCGAAATGCCGCCAGCCCGCGGGCGGCCTCAGCGTCGAGCGAGGTCAGGCCGAACAAGTTCAGCGTGCCGCCGCCGGATTTGTTGCCGGCGAAGGCGCCGAGGGCGGCAGCTGCGTCGGCCGAAAGCTCGGTCAGTCCAGGAAGCGAGCCGGTGAACGCCTTGGACCGGGCGAGGATCCGGGCCGTGTCGGCCGAGAGCGTTCTGAGGCCGATAAGCTCCAGATAGGTGATGTTGCTCGCGGCGAACGCCTCGGCCGCCTCGGGTGAGAGGCTCCTGAGGCTGTCCAGCCGGAGAGTGGGGCCGCGAGTGCCGCCAGGATGAAAAGCTGCATTGACCGCCGCCAGGCCTTTTGCCGCCCCGGGGGAGATGTCGGTCAGGCCCCGCAACCAGAGATTGGCCAAGCTGCTCCCGCCGAGCGCCGTCGCGGTTTCGTCAGAGAGCTCGGTCAACCGATCCAAAAACAGCGAGTTGTATTGAGCCTTCGCCAGCACCCGTGCTGTCTCGGGCGAGAGCGTGGTGAGATTCAGCACGAGGTCGCCGCCCTGAAATCCTGCGACCATGGCCGCGGCCGCCTCCGGAGAAAGCGACGTCACGCTCTTGAGCGAACGCTTCCTCAGATCGCCCAACGCCCTGACCAGCTCCGCGGACACCTCGGTCAGGCCGTCGAGCGACACAAAGCCCTGGAATTCCGCCAGCGCACGGGCGGCCTCGGGGGAGAGTTCCGTGACATCGTCGAGGTAGAGGAACTTGGTCGCGAACGTCGCCAGTTGTTTCGCCAGATTAGGGGAGACCGCGGTCACGCCGCCAAGCCCGAGGGCGCCCTTGAACTCCGCCAGTGCCGCGAGTTGCACGTCGGAAAGCGTGTCGGCGGTCAGCCCTCGGAGCAACAAGGTGCCTGGAAAACGGGTCACCTCAGCGAGGGCCTGGTCAGAGAGATTGGCCCCGTCGAGCTCGAGCCTCACCACTTTCGGCATCGGGAACACCGCCGGATTCACCACCTCATTCACTTCCTTCAAGCCCGCGAGCACCGCCGCGGTCTCAGGAGAGAGGTTCTTCACATTCGGCAGTCGGCCGTTCCACCGATTGCCCAGACCCACCAGCACCCGTGCGTGATCGGGGGAGATCGCGGTGAGGCCGAGGATCGACAGGCCCGGCCCCTTGTAGTCGGCCATCGACTCAGCGGCTCCCGCCGGAATCCGGGCCAGCCTGGGCAGGTAGAGCCGCCTCTGAAACTTCATAAGCCTGCGAAAGGCCGCCTCTGGGAGTTCACGAACGCCCAAAAACAGCGCTTCGCCGGGGAAGGCCGCCAGCTCCTCGGCCGCCTCGAGGGAGAGCGTCTCAAGGCCCGCCAGCGACAGGCATCTACCATACGATGCATAGCTCCTTGGTCCGCCCTTGAACTCCTTAAGCGCCCGGGCGACCTCGCGGTTGAGCTCGGAGAGCCCATCGAGAAAGAGCGGCCCCTCGTCGTAGTCTGCCAATACCGCCGCCGTTTCGGCGTCGAGCGATTCCAGGCTGCTGAGCATCAGGGCCCCCCGCAAGGAGACGCCGCTGCTGGCAAACGCGAGGGCGGCCTTGCCCGTGCCGATCCGGGCGGTGGCATCGGTCCGCTTGGCCACGAGCGCTCGAGCCTGCTCGGGCGTGAGCGACCTGATGGCAGCGATCTCGTCGCCCCCTTGCCGCGTGACTCCGAACGGATTGGCGACGACGGGGCCGGCTATGGCCAGACTGCAGAGGCCGGTCACCACGGAGAGCCTGACAAGCCAGCAGAGTCGGGGGAGCCAGCTAGTTTTCGGGGCGGGAGCTGCGAGCATTGAAAAGGCCTCGGATGGCAGATTGAGGACGGACAAAGCCGCCAGGGAAGACGCCCAGCCGGCATCTTCTCACACACTTCTTGGCTTCGCAGCCGGCCGCCCTGCAGACGCACGGCGAACTGGAATTTCTTGCATCCGGTTGCCAGCCGCCTACGAATCCTTGGCAGTCGGGGCCGCGTGGTGCCGGCAGTGTCGATTTTTCCTCTTCTGAAAGGGAATCCTCATGCGTTGCTCGTCGTTCCACCTGGCCCTCGGAGTCGCTCTCACCCTGCCTCTGGCATCTGTGGCTGTCGCCGACGAGTGCCCACTGGCCGCCGCCAAGAAGGCCCAGGCCAAGGCCCACGTTCTGACGGTGGCCTTCAAGGCCGAGTCGAAGGATATCGTCGATACCGCCGTGGGTGCCGGCAGCTTCAAGACGCTGGTGGCCGCCGTGAAGGCCGCCGGCCTGGTAGAGACCCTCAAGGGCGCGGGGCCGTTCACTGTCTTCGCCCCCACTGACGAGGCCTTCGCCAAGCTGCCTGCGGGCACCGTTGAGGCGCTGTTGAAGCCGGAGAACAAGGAGAGCCTCGTAGCCGTGCTCACCTACCACGTGGTGCCCGGCAAGGTGATGGCGGCCGATGTCGTGAAGCTCACCGAGGCACCGACCGTGCAGGGTTCCAAGGCCAAGGTCAAGGTGGCTGACGGCATGGTGATGATCGACAACGCCAAGGTCGTGAAGACCGACATCGAGACGAGCAATGGCGTGATCCACGTGATCGACGCGGTGATCCTGCCCCCGGAGGGCAAGTAGTCGACGGCCGGTGGGCGGACAGGCCTTCGGCGGGGCGGCACTCAGCCGCCCCGCCACCCGTCCGGCTCGCTCGGAGTGGGCCTTGCGGTGATGATAGGATGTGGAGTTCGCCCCCGACTTCCGACTCCCGGGCGGCTTCCGGTCACTGACTGAATGTCTCACGGACGCAGAGGCTCGTTTTGCAAGACTCGCTCCTCCCGCGGATTGCCGGCGGTGACCAGTCGGCCGTGCCGGAATGCATCTCCCGGTATGGCGGGCTGATCTGGACGCTCGCGCGGCGACGGCTGGCAAGCCGGGAAGACGCCGAGGATGTCGTGCAGGAGGTGTTCGTCGATTTGTGGCGGTCGGCTGCCCGATTCGATCCGCTTGTGGCTGAGGAGATCACCTTCGTGGCGATGATCGCCAGACGACGCGTCATCGACAGGCTACGCCGGCGGGCGGGGCTGCCGGAGACGGGGTCTATCGACGAGGTCGGGGCGGTGCCGGATTCCTCGGGCGATGGACCGGTGGGCCGGCGGCTTGAACTGGGCGAGGAGGCTCGCCTCGCCGACGAACACCTCGCGCAACTCAAGCCCGAAGAGCAGCAAGTGATCCGGCTTTCGATCTACGACAGTCTTTCCCATGCCGCGATCGCGGAGCACACAGGCTTGCCCCTCGGCACGGTCAAATCACATATCCGCCGCGGGCTCGACAGTCTGCGGCAGAAACTGGTCGGCCGCTTGCGGGATGAGCGCACGTCATCCAGCCACAGGCGGACGATGGCTGAAACAAATTCCGCAAGGAGCGCGCGATGAGCGGCTTCGAAGAAGAACGCCAAAACACATCCTGGGAGTCACCCCCCGGCGGCGCCGTGAGCGAGTGGGAGATCACCGCAGCGGCTGTCGAACTGGCGCTGCTGTCCCGTGGCGGCACCCCACTGCGGGAGTTGCCTGCCGACCTCGCCGAACGGATTCGCGATGAAGCATGGCGATTTCTCCCGCAGGTCGTCGCGAGCGCGCCCCGCCCCGAAGCCCGGCTCGGGCATGAGGAACGTGGTAGTCGGTCTGCCGGCCAGTCATGGCTCGCCGTCGGCTGGTGGACGGCTGCCTGTCTGGCGGCGCTGCTTGCCTGGCAGTGGAGTCCACTGCCCCGAATCGTGCCTCCGTCCGCAGCAGTACTGCAGCCGCCCTCGCTCGCAGAGTTGCGGGGCAGGCTCCTGACCGCGGACCCCGGCGTGGTGACGGCCGTCTGGAAGAAGGCGAGCGACGACCCATCGGTCATTGCCGACCAAACCGATATCGAGACGGCCGGAGGTCTGGGCGACGTTGTCTGGAGCTCTGCTCGTCAGGAGGGATTCATGCGGTTCCGAGGGCTGGCGGCCAACGACCCGACCGTGGCCCAATATCAGCTCTGGATTTTTGACGCTGAGCGCGACGAGGCGTATCCCGTCGATGGGGGTGTGTTTGATGTGCCGGCGCAGGCCGACGGGGATGTTGTGGTCAGGATCGATGCCCGGCTCCCGATCAGCCGGGCCACAGCCTTCGCGATCACCGTCGAGCAGCCGGGCGGGGTGGTGGTTTCGAGCCGCGGGCGGTTGCCGCTCCTGGCCACACTTCCCTGAGCCGGCGGCTGGCACTGGGGGCGAGGGTGCGCGGGGCGACTCGCCGTCAGTGGGGCTGCTCCGTCTCAAAGGCTCGCCGCAGTTTGCTGTGGGCGGCGGTGATGGCGAGCGACTGTTTGCGGAATGTCTCCGGGCTGTCGCCGTGCTCGATCGCGTCCTCGAGTTCCTCGAGCCGCGATTCGTATTCCCGCACCGCGGCCAGATCGCCGTCGCTCACGCGGCCCTCCCGGAGATAGCAGCCGACGAGCAGCCGGCGGGTCCAATTCTCAGCGGTGGGGATCGCCTGCATCGCCCGCGCGGTGTCGCCGGTCATCGCGGCGTGCGTGACCTCGATGTTGGCGTCGGAGAGTTCCGGCAGCACCTCGGCGGCCGGCGGATAGTAGGCATAGCAGCCAAGAATGCTTCCGGCGACGATGGCCCCGAGGCCGATCAGGGCGAGCACCGGCCCGGGGATCACGATGTCCCACCTGTCGGCAACACGGCCATCGGCACGTGGACGTACAAGCCAGGCGTCGAGTCTCCGGTTCGGATCGACCGCCCGCAGCAACCCGCCGAGGGCGACCAGGCCGACGAGCGCCCCCGTGCCAAACCACTCGTGTGGTAGTGTCTCCTGCTTCACGCGTCGACTGATCTCGGCCAGGAAGCCCCCGCTGGGCACCTGGCCCGGATGAAACGGCGCGCAGTAGCGATCGAAGGCATGGGTATGGCCGATTGGCTCGACCTCCCGTGGATAGAGCGGTCGCTCGATTCCGTACGAGATGATCAGCACGGCCAGGAAGATGATGCCGAACCAGACCACGAGTTTCCGCCAGCCGTAGTTGACGAGCATCCAGGCGATCAGTCCGAGGTTCATCCCGGCTCCCAGCGTGAGCAGAATGAAGGCCGCACCGATCGAGTTGCC
>CAMCYH010000106.1 GCA_945883745.1 Candidatus Kuenenia stuttgartensis | reverse complement strand
CTTCTTCTTGCCGGCTCGCGTCGCGAGCAACGTCACAGCCGTGGGTCGCGGCATAAAGTCCTGGATGTCGGCTCGACGCACCATATCGCAATACGACAGCGACGAGCCCGGCCAAAGCACGTGATTCTTGCCCGAAGCATGCCGATACCACGTGGAGCAGGCAACCAGCGGTCGACCATGCGCCGGCGTTTCCACACGATCCGACCACACGGTTCGCTTGAATCGCTCCTGGAGATGCTCGTTGTAGCGCCGCTGTGCGTCCGGGCGAACTTCAACCCTGTCGAGTCGCCCATCGCCGAGCCATGCCAGGCACTGCAGAATGTACTTCACTTGCGCCTCGATCATGACGACGATCGAGTTGTGGGCGAGGGCCGTGTTGGGCCCCATGAGCATGAACAGATTGGGAAAGCCCGTCGCTGCGACGCCGCGAAACGCCTCGGGGCCATCCCTCCACACCTCAGCCAGTTGCACACCGTCGCGGCCTGAGATGGCGATGGCATCCGTGATGTTGAACGGTTTGAACCCGGTGGCAAGCACGATCACGTCGACCTCTCGTTCGATGCCGTCGGCGGTGAGCACCGACCATGGTCGAACTTCATGGATCCGCTCCGTGACCACATCGACATGCTCGTGCGCGAGGGCCGGGTAGTAGTCGTTCGAGGAAAGAATCCGTTTGCAGCCCATCGTGTAGCGGGGCATGAGCTTCCGCCGAATCTGCCGCTCCTTGATGCATCGCTTGAGAAACTTGTCGATCGATCGCTGGCCATGAACCATCAGCCGTGGGTTCACGATGAGCGGAATGGCTCTCGCTTCCGCGCGCCAATATTCAACAAGCCGCTTCAGGCGTCGCAATCCCGGGACGTTGCGCGCAGCCCATTGCGTAACCTTTGAAACCCTGCGGTCACGGCGCGGCAAAACCCATGCCGGTGTCCGTTGAAACACGAAGAGGCGCTCTACGTCTTTCGCGAGTTCCGGCACCAACTGGATACTGCTGGCACCATTCCCGATCACAGCCACACGGCGACCGTTGAGATCGACATCGTGCCGCCAGCGGGCCGTGTGGAATGCTGGGCCGGCGAACGAATCGAGCCCAGGAATTGCCGGCATGGAAGGAATATGAATACCTCCCACACCCGCGACCACGACTCGAGCGTTAAACGTCCGGCCATCGGCTGCCGTCAGCTTCCATAGGTGCTGCTCGTCGTCCCAGACCAGCGCTGTGATCGCGGTGTTGAACCGGATGAATCGCTCGAGAGTATGCGTGCTACTGACTTTGTTGAGATACGCCAGGATTTCCGGCTGGGCTGCATACCGCCTCGACCACTCCGAAGATGGTGCAAAGGAGAATGAATAGAGATGCGACGGAATGTCGCAAGCGCAGCCGGGATAGGTATTGTCTCGCCATGTTCCGCCAAGCGAATCGGCTTTCTCGAAGATCGCAAAATCATGCCGTCCTTCCTGCAGCAGCCCGATCGCCATACCGAGCCCTGAAAATCCAGTGCCAATAATCGCCACACCGAGAGTCGTCTCCGCTGCCGCCGGCAGGTGCGGCGCCACCGGACTCGGCCGGTGGGTTCCTGCTGGGGCGGCAGCCAACGCTACCGGAAGTTTGACCCTCCCCCGATCTCGCACCATCGCCAGCACGTCCGCAGCCACCGCCGTGAGCCCCATCAAGGAAAGCCAGCCCGGGTGCCGCATGAGGGCTCGGCAGGCAGCCGCGTCGATTGCTGCGAGTCCGTTGAGCGACAGCCAGCCTCGATGGTGGCTGATTGCCTCTGCGGCCTCAACAGAAAGAGTGGCGATCCCGTCCAGCCGGAGATCGCCTTCGCAATGGGCAATCGCTCTGGCCACATCAGGCGTCAATGCCTCGATGCGACGCAACGAAACGCCACCGCTGTGTCCGGCCAAGGCCAAGGCCGTTTCAACAGGGATGTCGGTGAGACCGTCCAGGACAAGGTTTCCATGATGCCGTGACAGCAGGCAAGCGGCTCCCGCGCCGAGCGATCGCAGACCGCGCAGAAAAAGTGGTCCTCGATGGTCGGCGAGTGATTCCACAACGTCATCCTCGATATCGCTGAGGCCA
This sequence comes from Candidatus Kuenenia stuttgartensis, assembly GCA_945883745.1. Classification (GTDB taxonomy): domain Bacteria; phylum Planctomycetota; class Planctomycetia; order Pirellulales; family UBA1268; genus CACORA01. The sequence continues at coordinate 8,345 of CAMCYH010000106.1, read as the reverse complement.
TCGAGGTGGAGCCCTCCGCGGACCGTCGCTAGCGCAGCGGCAGTGTTTACATCAAGTGATCTCAGCCCATTGAGCCATAGGTCACCGCGCGCACTCGCGATCCCCCGGGCCGCTTTGGCGCCAATCAATGCAAGTCCACCAAGCGAGAGGCCGCCGCGGTGGCGGCCCAGGCCCTTCGCGGTGGCGGCGCAGAGCGATGTGATGCCATCAAGCATCAGAGGGTCGCAATGCCGGCCAAGATGCTTGGCGTCTTGGGGAGAGAGTTCACAAAGCCCTGCCAGTGAGATGGCTCCGCTATGGCGACCAAGGTGCGTTGCTGCTCCCGCCGCAAGCGCACCGACATCGTCGAGAACAAGCAGCCCGGGCTGCTCAGTGAGGCTGAGAGCCTCATCCGCGGTCAGGATTCGCCCGCTATCCACTATCGATGCCTTTCACATGAGTGAGAGCGGGGAAGGTAGGCGGTTGCCGCAGCCGGAGCCAGAGAACGTTCCGTGTGAAGATGGGAGGAGGCGGCGAAACAGGCGGATCTGCACCACAAGAAATCCCCGGGAACCACTGATCGGGGGAAGGTGGAGCGCTCAGGCCGATTGAATTGCGGGGGAAGCCTGTGCCGATAGTGACGGCATTGCGGATCGAGATGGGATGACAGGCGCCGCCCTGCGTAGGGCCTCAATCAGTTCCTGGATCACGGCACGAAGCGACCAATGACTTTGGCACAGGTTTCCCGTCGTCTCGGTGCAAGCACCCAGCCTCGGTCTGCCGACCTCCGGTCGGTCGTCGTTGCGGCGCTCACGTTCCGTCGTCCAGAAACCTTGGAAAAGCTGCTCGAGTCATTTTCACAGCTTCCAATACCTCCTCATTGCGGTGTCACATTTCTCATCGTCGATAATGACTCCGCCGAATCGGCCCGCGCAACGGTTGAAGGATGGCAGTCTCGTATTCCAACCCTTCGCTACGTCATCGAATCGCAGCCAGGTATTCCCGTCGCCCGTAATCGGGCCCTCGATGAGGCAACCCTCACTGGTGCCGATGCCCTGTGCTTCATCGATGACGATGAGCAGCCCGATGAGTTATGGCTTCTTGAACTAGTCTCCACTTGGCGAGCAACAGACGCCGATCTCGTCGGTGGCCCGGTGCGCGTCGCCGCCCCTCCGCCCTGTTCTTCCGTATGGCAACGCATCATCAATGCCAGTGTGGCGGGCCGGGCGCGGCGAAAAGAGCGGGATGCCGCCCACGACGCCGCCCGTGGCCGCTGCCGCACGATCGTCACCAACAACTTCTTGTGCGACCTCCGGTTTGCCAACCGCCACGGACTGCGGTTCGACGAGAAACTATTAGTCACCGGTGGCTCCGACACCGACTTCTTCCGACGGGCCGTCAGGGCCGGTGGCCACGCCGTCTGGTGCCCGACGGCCATAGTGTACGAAACGATCGAAGCCGACCGCTTGTCGCTCCGGTACCAGTTTCGGCGTGGCACCTTCCAGTCGCTCAACCACTTCCATATGAAGCAGCGGAAGCTGACGGTGCCCCGTGTCATCCTGACACTCGTCACGGCCGCTGGCCGGGTAATGCTCGGCGGTGTGCTCCTCATGGTTCCTGTCTATGGCGTGGCATCCCTTGTGATGGCCGTGCGATCAATCGGCTGGGCCACCGGCCGAGTTTCGGCCCTCTGGGGTGCTCGCTCGACGTTGTACGCCTACGAACAATCCGCCCCCGCACACCATGGCTCTCATGCGGACAGTGGGTATCCCACCGAGGATGGTGATGAGGACGTCGATACGGAGCCTGCTGTCCATAAAGGCCTCCAGACTGTTCTTCGCCTGCTTCAGGAGACAGTTGGCTCCTGCCGCGTGGAATATGGTCTCGCCGTCGTGGCAATGGCCTGCGTGGCAGGATCGACGGCCGGCCTGGCCGGCATGATGCGGCTGGCAGTCAACGATGTCTTCGTACATCGTGACCTGAGGGCGATGTGGCTCGTGGCAGCAGGGATTGTCATCCTTTCGATCCTCAAGGGAGCCGCCGACTACGCTCAAGGCGTCGTGATGACCCGGATTGGCAACCGCGTCACTGCCTCATTTCAGCGTCGGCTCTTCGACCGGCTGCTCGAGTCTCGGCTCAGATTCTTTACGAAGGTCCACTCGAGCAAGCTGATCACGCGGATCAACATGAAAGCCCAGGCGGCCAGCCGGTTGGTCGACCTCGTGACCACAAGCCTGGCCCGCGATCTGCTCACACTAATCGGTCTGGTGGCCGTGATGGTCTTCCAGGATCCGCTGTTGAGCCTGGTCGCCTTCCTGGTGGGGCCGGTGATCATGCTCGGCACGCAGCAGATCGTCCGCCGCCTCCGTCAGCTGGCTGATGCCGAGATCCAGGGGGTGGCGGGCGTGATCGCAGCCATTCAGGAGACATGCCAGGGGATCCGCACCGTCAAGGCCTTCAATCTCGAGGCCGAGATGCGTGATCGCCTGAGCCGCGCCGTGACCGACGTCGAAGCTCGCGGAAACGCAATCGCCAGTGTCGGCCGGCTCACAAGCCCGCTGATGGAGTCACTCGGTGGCATCGTAATCGCCGCGATGGTCGTCTACTCGGGCTGGCAGACAGTGACCAACGGCAAGACACCCGGCGAGTTCATGGCCTTTGTGACGGCTTTTCTACTCGCCTACGAGCCCGCCAAGCGGCTGGCGAACGTCCAGGTGACGCTCGCGCGGAGTCTCGACCGAGTCGCCCAAATGTACGCCAAACTTGATAAGCCAGGAGGTGAACGGAACTCCTTGCCATCGCTCAGTTCCGAGAGCATGCGTGGGCATGTAGTCTTTTCAAATGTTTCGTTCAGATATGGCCGTAACCAAGTGCTTCATGATGTTTCCCTCGATATCCGGCCGGGTGAGATCACCGCGTTGGTCGGCCCATCAGGCTCGGGTAAGTCCACCCTGTTCGCCCTTCTGCAGCGGTTTTACGATCCACGGCAGGGGTCGATCACGATCGATGGCCATGACATCACCGCGTTCGATCCCAGCAGTGTCCGCCACCTGACGGCCGTGGTCAGTCAGGAGACGACACTTTTCAGTGGATCGATCGCCGATAACATCCGGCTTGGCTCGCCAGGGGCAAGTGACGATGAGATTGAAGCCGCTGCCCACGCGGCCTCAGCCGCGGACTTCATCGCGGCCATGCCACAGGGCTTTGCAACGCTTGTCGGTGAGCGGCAGGCAACGCTCTCCGGTGGTCAGGCCCAGCGGCTGGCAATCGCCAGAGCCGTGCTCAAGAACGCACCGATTCTCCTGCTCGACGAAGCAACCTCTGCCCTCGACGGGGAGACCGAGCGGGCGGTTCGCGATGCTCTGGCCGCGCTGATGAAGGGCCGGACGACGATCGTGATCGCGCACCGTCCCTCGACCATCGAACGAGCCGACCGGATCTACGTCCTGAACCACGGCCGCGTCGTGGCCTGCGGTCGGCACGATGAATTACTGGCATCCAACCCGCTCTATCGCACGCTGTTCGGATCACCTCGTCACACGACCGCTCGGGCCGCCTAACGGATCTTCGCCCAGAGAGACTTGTTTCGTGCAACTCGACCGTCCCGCCACGCTGTCTCTCTCGGGCCGCCGCTTCCGGCACGTGTTCGTACTTTGTACGGGCCGCTGCGGTTCCGTCACGTTCGCCAAGGCCTGCGGCCACTTCAGCAATTACTCCGCCGGCCATGAGACCAACCGGGCGAGCGGGCCGGCCCGGCTCGACTATCCCGAGGGCCACATCGAAGTTGACAACCGCTTGGCCTGGTTCCTCGGGGAACTCGAGCAGCGGTATGGCGACGAAGCCTTGTATTTGCATCTGGTTCGTGACGAGTCGCAGGTGGCCGCAAGCTATGACCGCCGCTGGCATTACCATGGCTCGCTGATCCGGGGATTCAGCGAGGGCATCTGTGGCCACACGCTCCCGGGGCCTGAGGCTGCTGCTGATCTCGTGGCGGCCGTCAACGCCAACATCAGAGCATTCCTGCGAGACAAGACGCACGTGATCACCGGCGACATCGATGACGTGACATCGTGGTTTCCCGGGTTCGCGGCTGCGATCGGCGCAACCGGAGCCCTGCAGGCGGCGCTCAAGGAGTTCGAAAACCACCACAATGCGTCGGAGCCCGACCAAAGCGGTCAGTATCAGGCCGCCGACTCGCAGCGTTCACGTGAGTCTGTTCCCATCGCTCGTGCCGTCAAGAGAACTCAAAGGCTCGAAGCGGAGCGATCCAGCCTGCAGGCTGAACGGTCCATTTTGAAGGCCAAGCTTAAACGTGCTCGTCGGCTGAACCGGACGCTGGCCGTGGCTTGCCTCCTCGGGCCCGTGACGGCCTTGTTTGTGGTGGCGCCGTTGACAGCAGGCGTGGCTGTGATCGTCCTGCCATTGACGTGGTTGACAATCGGAAAAGCACTCGAAGTAATCGCAAAGAGACTGCGGGGAGCACGATGTTGGCAACTGGTTCTCCCGTTCCAAAAGCAACGCGACCGGTCGGTCGTCTACGATGCCTTTCTCGCCCATCAGGCTGAGGGCCCGGAGCAGGCCAATGCAGTCCTCGATCGCGCCGGCACGGCCTGCCCTGCCGGGGCCAAGGAACTCTTTCGGGCCATGTCGGCCCGCTCAGATGACGAATGGCTCACCGCCACCAACGCGTGGGCCGCGGCTGCGGCACTCCCCGATATCTCGCTCCGCCCCGGCCCGGAGCCGCGGTTCCAGCGGCTGGAGTTGGCGGTGGCAGAGCCCGTGCTCTCCCGCGACAAGGTGTCGGTGATCATGCCGGCCTACAACGCAGGCGGGACGATCGAGCAGGCCGCCCGGTCCATCCTGGCCCAGAGCTGGAGAAATCTCGAACTGATCATTGTGGATGACTGTAGCACCGACGGCACCGCCGCGGTTGCCGAACGGCTGGCGGCTGAGGATGCCCGGGTTCGCGTGCTGCGCAATCCCGCCAATGTCGGCCCCTACGTCTCAAAGAACCGGGCTCTGCTCACGGCCACTGGTCGCTATGTCACCGGCCACGATGCCGACGACGTCGCGATCCCGCTACGGATCGCCGACCAGATGCAGCCGATCCTTGATGACGCAGCCTGCGTTGCAACGATCGCTTCGATGATCCGCCTCGATCGTGACGGAGCCTTTTCCTATCCCACGAAGGTCGGCTCCTACAGCTATGACGGGATCGCCCGGCGAGCAATGATTTCATTGTTGATCGATCGCCAGGTCATGCTTGAGCAGATCGGCTTCTGGGACACCGTGCGATTTGGTGCTGACAGCGAGATGCTTGCTCGCACCTCCGCCGTACTGGGTCAACGCCTGAGGGAGGTTCGTAAAGTCGTCATGCTCTGCTTGAACGTCGAGGGCAGCCTCACCAACAACGAAAGTCACGGCATTTCGGCGTGGGATGGTGTGTCGCCGATCCGCAAGGCGTATCGCGATGCCTGGGCTGCCTGGCATGCGGCTACATCCGCAGGGCAACGACGTCTACCGTTCCCCCACGTCGATCGCCAGTTTGAGGCGCCGGAGGGCATGCGAGTCAGCGAGCGTGCCTTGCAAGCCGTCTTCACCGCCGATGCCGTAACGCAGCGGCAGGCTGCATGAGATATCCAGAAGCAGGGCAGCGCATGCGGGTCGGGATCGTTAGCTACTGGTTCAACCGCGGGCAGGCAGTCGTCTCCCGACGAATTCGGGCGGCGCTCGACGCCGCAGGGCTACAGACGTTCGTGTTGGCACGGCCCACCAAAGATGGGTTCGCTCGCTCGCGGTTCATCGACCGGACCGGCCCCTGGGCCCAGCGAGGCGTGACCGCCGCGAGCCGCTTCGACATCCCCGAGGTCGAATACCTTGAGTGGGCCGCCGACAATGTGCTCGACGTGGTGATCTGCGACCAGAACCTCCAGTTTCGCGAACTGGCGGGACTGCGGCAGCGGGGCGTCCGCACGGTCGGACGGTTTGTCTGGGAGGCCTTCCGCCCCGAGGATGTGGCGGGAGCGCGGAAGGCCTTCGAGACGATCTACTCGGTGACCCGGTGCGAGCAGCGCCGGTACTCCGGGTTTGGGATCGAAAGCCCGCTTGTCCGCTGGGCACCGCCGCCAGAGCTGGTGGGACTGCCACGGCCTCCCCGGGACGACGGCGAGGTACGGTTCTTCTATCCCGGCGGCTACCTCTCCGACCGCAAGCCGACAGCAGAGACGATCGCCGCTTTTCAGCGGGTTCGCGACGCACGGGCGCGGCTGATCCTGAAGATCCAGGATCCTGTGCGCGGCCCGCAGGTAGCCGCCGAGGTGGAGCGGGCCGATTCACGAATCCGTGTGATCACAGCCGATCTGCCCGATGACGAGCACTATCGACTGATGGCTTCCTGCGACGTGTTGCTCGCGCCGACCCGCTGGGAGGGACTTGGGCTTCACCACGGGGAAGCAATCTCGTTCGGTTTGCCCGCAATCACCAACGACTTTCCGCCGATGAACGAAAACGTAGCCCATGATGTGGATGGCTGGCTCGTCCCGGCCGTCTGGCACTCCGAGCGAGTGCCGGGCGTGCCGCGGCTGGAGACTCCCATCGAGCCGCTGACGGAGGCGATCGAGGCCCTTTGCGACGACGACCGTCGCGAGCGGCTGGCCGCCGGCGTCGCCCGGCGGCGGGCCGCGGTCACCTGGGCCGATACGACACGCGACCTGGTGGAGCTCGTCACTGGTCGGCCCGCGATGAGGGCCGCCGCATGACGCTCATCCTCCAGGGCATGCGGCGATCGGGCACCACGATCGTGTACGACGCGCTGGCCCAGGATCCCGCCCTCACGCTCTGGTACGAGCCGCTGGCGGCTGCGGTGAATCCCGCCGTGGGCGGCGGCAGTGGAGCCCGCGAAGTCGATCCCTTCGAGGGGCTACGGGCGGCGCGGACGGAGTTTCTCACCGCCCGCGGGCTTTCCGATCCCGCGCCGCTCAATCTCGGCGGCCCGCGGGATGCCACGCTCGAGTTTGAACGGGAGTTTCCCCCGCTGGTGGCCGACTACCTGCGGTTCCTGCTCGACCGGCCGGGGCCGGTGGCGGCGAAGTGCACGCGGCTCTATGCCAAGGTGCCGGCGGTTGCAGCGCTGTTTCCCGCCGCGGGGTTCGTGCATCTGGTCCGCGACCCACGGGCAGTGGTGGCATCCTACCTGTTTGGTAAGGGGCGGAAGCACGAACCGCAGGCCAGCCCGCCCGACGTGTTCTTCGGCCGCCGCTCCAACCGTACGGCCTGGTCGAGCTATCCGATCTCGGAACTCGTTAGGCGCGAGTATGCCGGCGAATCGCTCCCGGAGCCGACCGATCTCGAACGGATCCTACTCGTCTGGCGATTCACCTTTGAGCAGGTGAAACTGGATGCAGCTCGCTCGTACGGCGAACGGGCGATTCGGCTCCGGCACGAAGACTTCTGCGTTGATCCGGCTACCGAACTCGTGCGGCTCTATACGCTCGATGGCCGCACTCCGCCGGCCAAGGTGGTCTCGTGGGCGAAGGCCAACGTCCGCCTGCCTGGCCCGATCCACGCCGCTGGCGATCGCCGCTGGCGGGAGGCCTTCACGCGGATGGGTATGGTCGGGCTCGTGGAGGAGGCGGGCTACGAGGCGGCTTGACTTTAGAGGGTCAGGCCTTCACCACGGTGGCCCGGCCCTCGATGCCTCGCATCGCGTCGCGGGTGTCGATCACCAGATCGGCCCAGTCGGCGAGCGCCGCCAAGTCGAGCACCTTGTGGTTGGTGGCGATCACCACGGCGTCACGGCTTGCGATCTCCGCGCGACTCCAGGGCACCGATGCAAACCCTTGCCAGCGAGAATGCTCGCGGGTGGGGCCGATCTCGGGGATGAAGGGGTCGTGGTAGGACACCTCAGCGCCGAGATCGGCGAAGCGGTCCATCAGCTCGAAGGTGGGCGATTCTCGCTTGTCGTCCACGTTGGGCTTGTAGGCCAGGCCGAGGAGCAGGATCCGGCTTCCCTTGACGGCCTTGCCTCGCTCGTTGAGGGCGAGCATCGTGCGGTGCGCGACATACTCGGGCATGCTCCGATTGACCTGGCCGGCCAGCTCGATGAACCGCGTTGTCACGCCCACCTCACGGGCCTTCCAGGTCAGGTAGAAGGGGTCGATCGGGATGCAGTGGCCGCCGAGGCCCGGGCCGGGATAGAAGGGTGTGAAGCCAAAGGGTTTGGTGGCGGCGGCCCGAATCACCTCCCAAATGTCGATCCCCATTGCCGTGGCGACCACCTTCATCTCGTTGACCAGGCCGATGTTGACGGCGCGGTAGATGTTCTCGAGCAGCTTCGTGAGCTCGGCCACCTTGCAGGAGCTCACCGG
>CAMCYH010000105.1 GCA_945883745.1 Candidatus Kuenenia stuttgartensis | reverse complement strand
CCGCTCGGGCACGCCGCAGGCGGCGATCTGGCAGAACACCCCGGGCCGCAAGGTGGTGCAGCCGCCCCGGTGGCTCGGCCTGGCCCTGATGTCGGTCGGCTCGGTGCTCGCCCTGAAGAGCCTCTCGATGCGGAAGCAGACCGGCTTCGACCAGTAGGACAGGCTTCAGGGCGTCTCCGCCCGAGCAAACCAACTCAGCTTCAGCCCGCTTTCGTGACCGGTTCGTTCACGAGTTCAAACGGAAATCGGTTTGGGCCGTTTGGCACGACATCGACTTCGAGCGTGGAACCCTCGTTGTAGCGTGCCGGAATGAACTGCTCCATCGGTGTCATGCCGGGCGTCAGTTCTTCTGCCCGCGCCTTCGGCCGCGAGGCATAGATCTCAACTCGCTGACGACCGGGCCGACAGCGGATTCGGAAACTCCCGTCGACAACCTGTGCGCCCTGCGGAGCTATTCGTGTGTCGGACGAATGAAATGAAATCGCGCCTGCAGGCAATGGCACACCGTCAAACGTGACAGTACCGCTGCATGTCACCATCCCGTCGTTCGCGCATCCGAGAGAGACGTAGAGGAGCGTAGCCCCAACGACGCCCAAGGCAATCTCATTCCGACACACTGTCAGGCTCCCCTCCATTCCGGCTCCCTGCGGCCTGCCAGACCTGCGGACTTATTTCATTTTTGACGAAGCGCACAGCACCGTCGGCCATCGCGGCATTGACGCCGCCGGAGTGGTAGCTCCGGGCGGAGATGACATGGTTTGAACCGAACCCACCGACGCATGGTGCCGATGAGACCCGATTGGAGCAGTACGGGAGTCGATCATTCACCGCTGTGTTCGGAGGGTTGAGCGTGCTGAAGCTGCAGCCACCATGCATGTTGTTGTGGTAGCGACCTCGGGTGTCGTCCCCTGCGCCAACGGGTTCCGGAATGAGAATGATCTCGCTTACGGCCACTGTCTTGGAAAGGCCGTCAGTGACATCCTTGATCGTCACGGCCGAAAGCGGAAACGAAATCCCGTTCCGCTGGGCCGTGTTCGCGGAGGTCGTGCCGAAGGATTGGCTCCCGGCGCAAAGCACATAGTTGCCGTGGAAGCCCTGGTTGTTGCCCGATGTGGGCCCACTACTGCTATGCAACTTCGGATTCGTCGGATCGGATGGACACATGAAGCCCCGGGCAGCCGTGGTTTTCTGCGGCAGGCTCCCGTAGGAGAGGCTGGTGCCAGGGGCCGGCGCACTTCGCCACGTTGAGTTCGAGTAATGCCCCCACTGAACGTCGTAGAGCGGCTGCTCGTCCACATACGGCAACACGTAGACAAACCACGACCAGCGGCGATTGCCGTACGTGATCCCGTCAATCGTAGGGCCAGAGTTGTCGAGATACGTCTGGGCGCCCATTGGAAACGTCCGCTGCGCATCGATACGAGTCAGAAGGGCAAGCCCCAACTGCTTGACGCTGTTCGAACAACTTGATCGCCGCGCTGATTCCCGTGCGGCCTGAATCGCAGGCAACAGCAGGCCGACGAGCACGCCGATAATCGCGATGACAACGAGTAGCTCGACGATGGTAAAACCACGCGGATTAGTCGCACGAGCCATGGCCTGCTCCCTATCGGAGGAAAAAATAAAATTCCACCCTTCAAAAGGGTATGTCCGCCGGGAGGTGCCGTCCATGATCGGAATGCACGTCGACGCGACAGAAACACACGGAGCGGTCCCTGCCGCATCATTCGCGATAGCGGGCAGGGCTGCGGCCGACCCACCGCTTGAAGGCACGGGAAAAGACGGAGGCGTTTTCGAAGCCTACCTGGCGGGCGATCGATTCCACCTTGTCGTCGGTCGCAGCGAGCAGGTGCTGGGCCCGCTCGATTCGCAGCGACGTGAGATGCTGCATCGGACTGCGACCGAGGTCGCGAAGACATACCCGGCGAAACTGCTCCTTGCTCGCCCGGTAGCGAGTGGCGAGCTTCTCGAGAGTCCACTCCGCGGCCAGATCGTGGCCGACGTCGTCCCAGACGGACCACAGCCGATCATCGACGTTCCACGGCTGGGCGATCCGCCGCGCCTCGCCGTGGGCCAGTTCGATCCAATGATGCAGGAGCCGCTGCTCCCGACCGGCTTCCCACTCGGCCCGCAACCCGGAGAGAATCCGCCACAGGCGATTGCCATCACAGCGGACGCGGACCGGCGACGCCGCCGACACAAGCGGCCGCACGTGTGCGGGCTCATCGTAGCGAATCCAGGCGAACTGCCACCGCGCTCCCGGGACCGCATGAAACGCGTTGAGTACTCGCGGTGGAGCGAGGCACGCGACACCCGCGCGGCTCGTCTGCCAGCGGCCGTCGAGCAGGATGCGACCGCGGCCCTCGTGACACACCATCAGAAAGCTGCCCGTCGGGGCGAGCCGCACACGACGATATGGCACGGCAGCGTCAGCAAGGCCGACGTGCATGATCCTGTGCACCGCCAACTCGGGGCAGTCGTCGCGGCGCACCGACCAGAGACGCGTGCCCGCACCGTCGATTGTGGTTTCGGTGAGGTCGAGGTGGATTTCGGTCATGGACCACTCTTCCGCCGCTGACTAGTCTGAAACGAGCGTCCACCAAGATATACCCCACTGAGACCGACGATGCCGAATCCCTGGACAGGCAAGGGAAACCCCTACCCGCGGGCCGAGGTGCTGGAGCGGCTTCACGCCACGCTGCACTCAGGCCAGCCGATCATCGCCGCCGGTGCCGGCACCGGCATCAGCGCCAAGTTCCTCGAAAAAGGCGGCGTCGATCTGATCATCATCTACAACTCCGGTCGCTTCCGCATGGCCGGCCACGGCTCGACCGCCGGCCTCATGGCCTACGGTGACGCGAATGCCGTGGCGATGGAAATCGGCGAGTTCGAGGTGCTTCCCGTTGTCGAGGAGGTACCCGTCATCTGCGGCGTGCATGCTTCCGACCCCCGGCGGCGGATGTGGCATTGGCTCGGCCGTGTCAAAGAGATGGGCTTCTCGGGCGTCAACAACTTCCCCACCCACTGCATCGTGGACGGCCAGTTTCGCCAGATCCTCGAAGAGACCGGGATGAGCTTTCAAAAGGAGGTCGACATGATCGGCCTCGCCCGGCGGATGGACCTGTTCACGATCGTCTATGTGGGCACGCCGGCTGAAGCCCGGGCGATGGCTCAGGCGGGGGCCGATGTCGTGATCGCCCACGTCGGCACGACCGTCGGCGGCTCGATCGGCGTGACGAATGCCACCTGTTCACTCGACGATGCGGTGGCCCGCGTGCAGTCGATCGCCAGGGCTGCGCTCGACGCCCGCAGCGACGTGATCTGCCTGTCTCACGGCGGCCCGATCTGCACGCCGGCCGACGCGGCCTATGTCAATGAACGCACCGACGTGGTCGGGTTCGTCGGCGCGTCGAGCCTGGAGCGACTCGCCTTCGAGCAGTCGCTGCCCGAACTCACACGGCAGTTCAAAAACATCCCCCTCGGCCGCCGGCCATAGTCCGGCCCGGGAGCATGCCCATGGCCACGATCGCCGTTCTCGGCACGCTCGACACGAAGGGTCACGAGCATGCGTTCGTCTCCGAACGCATCCGCGCCCGTGGCCACGATGTGCTGCTGATCGACGTGGGCACGGGCGGTGAGCCCGTTGTCGCGGCCGACATCCCGCGGGCAGAGGTGGCGGCGGCCGGTGGCCTCGATCTGCCGGCACTCATGGCCCGCGGCGACCGCGGCGAGTGTGTGACGGCGATGGCTAAGGCCGCGCCACGGCTGCTCGAGCGGCTCGTCGCCGAGGGACGGATCCAGGGTGTGATCGCGCTCGGTGGCGGTGGCGGCACCGCGATCGCCTCGGCCGCGATGCGGCCACTCCCGATCGGGTTTCCCAAGCTCCTCGTCTCCACGCTCGCAAGTGGCAACACGGCGCCCTACGTCGGCACGAGCGATCTCGCCATGATGCCGGCCGTGGTCGACGTGCAGGGGCTCAACCGGATTTCACGGACGATTCTCGCCCGGGCCGCGGGGGCGATCTGCGGCATGGTCGAGGCCGATGTGACCGCCGGCGACGAAAAACCGCTCGTCGTGGCCAGCATGTTTGGCAACACGACCAAGTGCATCGAGGCGGCGATTCCGCTCCTGGAAGCGGCGGGCTACGAGGTGCTCGTCTTTCATGCCACGGGGACCGGCGGCCGGGCGATGGAGGCGCTGATCGCCAGCGGCCTGGTGGCCGGAGTGCTCGACGTCACGACGACGGAATTGGCCGACGAGGTCGTCGGCGGCGTGCTCTCGGCCGGCCCCGAGCGACTCGACGCCGCAGCCCGGCATGGCGTACCCGCGGTCGTGGCCCCCGGCTGCCTCGACATGGTGAACTTTGGCGAGCGGCAGACCGTGCCTGAGAAGTTTGCCGGACGCTCATTCTACATCCACAACCCGCAGGTCACGCTCATGCGGACCACGCCCGACGAGTGCACCGCCCTCGGCGGGCTCGTGGCCGAGAAGGTGAATGCCTCGTGCGGGCCCGTGAGCGTGCTTATCCCCCGCCGTGGCATCAGCGTGATCAGTGCCGCCGGCGGCGCGTTTCACAATCCCGCCGCCGATGCGGCGCTTTTCGGAGCGATCGAGCGCGGCCTCCGGCCCGGTGTGCCCTGCACGTCGCTCGACTGCGAAATCAACGATCCGGCCTTCGCCCGTGCCTGCGTCGAGGCCCTGCTTGCGAATATGAAGATGAGTTCAACAGGAGATTCCCCATGCCAGAGGTGAAGCATTACGGCGTCTTTCAGTTCAAGCCCGAGGTCACGGCTGAGCAGGTGGCAACCTGCTTTCGTGAAATGGCGAGCATGGTGGGGCGGATTCCCGGCCTCGTTGACTTCCACCATGGACCCTACGACAGCGGCGAGGGAATGAACGACGGTTTCACGCACGGCTTCATCATGACGTTCGAGAGCCCCCAGGCCCGCGACGAATACCTGCCGCATCCTGAGCACGAGCGGGTGAAGGCCATCGTGGTGCCGTGCCTCGCCCGCGTCATCGTGTTCGACTTCAACATGCCCGTTTGACGAAAGGTGAACGACACCATGCCAGTCCCATCGCTTCCGCTCCAGGCTTCTTGCGGCAGTCCCTTTGTGTTGGCACAGGAAGCCCCCGGCGCGAGCCGGGGGACCGGCGTCACCATCCGAATCGCGCTCCTCCTGCTCGTCGCCTCGTGCGCCACGCCCGCCCAAGCGGCCGAGCCGCGGTCGCTCTTCGACGGCTCGTCGCTCGCTGGATGGAATGTGCGGGCCGGAGAGGAGAAGTGGTGGAAGGCCGCCGACGGCATGCTCGTAGGCGGGTCACTCGAAGAGAAGGTGCCGCACAACACGTTTCTCTCCACGAACGGCTCGTTCGACAACTTCGAGCTGACGTTCAAGATCCGCATCCGTGGGGCGGGCGGCTTCGTCAATTCCGGCATCCAGATCCGCAGCACGCGGGTGCCCAACTCCCACGAGATGAAGGGCTATCAGGTCGACGCCGGCCCCGGCTGGTGGGGCAAGCTCTACGACGAGTCACGCCGCAACAAGGTGATCGCCGAGCCGAAAGACGCGAAGGCGCTCGTCGCCGCGATCAAGGAAGGTGACTGGAACGACTACACGATCCGCGCGGAGGGCCCGGCCATCCGCTCGTGGATCAACGGCGTCGCAGCGCTCGACTTCGTCGAAAATGATCTCTCGATCCCGCTCACCGGCCAGATCGGCATCCAGGTGCACGGCGGCGGCAAGGCGCTCGTCGAAGTAAAGGACATCAGAATCGAGAAACTTCCGGCCACCGCGCCGGCTGCCGGTAAGCCCGCGGGCATGAAGGCGGGCAACGCTGAAGGCGCCGTGCCGCTCACGGCGGCGGAGGAGGCTGCCCAGTTCGCGCTTCCCGAAGGCTTCACGGCCGAGCTCGTGCTCGAGGAGAGCACCGACCCAGCCAACCGGGTTGGCAAGTTCGTGGCCCTCTCCTTCGACGCCAAAGGCCGGCTCTGGACGACGACGGCGTTTGAATATCCGGTCGACGCCAACGAGAGCCCGGAGGTGTCGAAGCGGCTCTTCGCGGCGGGCGGCCGGGACAAGGTAGTGGTGGTCGATGACCCGTGGGCGGCGAAGCCCTCGGCGCCACGGGTGTTTGCTGAGGGGCTCGCGATACCGCTCGGTGTGCTGCCCTATCGTGACGGCGCCTTCGTGCAATACGGCACCGAGATCCGGTTTTATCGCGACACCAATGGCGACGGCCGGGCCGACGGATTCGAGACCGTGCTCAACGGCTTCGGCGTGCAAGACTCGCATCTCTTTCCGCACCAGTTCACGCGGGTGCCGGGCGACTGGATCCTTACTGCCCAGGGGCTCTTCAACAGATCGACCGTGAAGCGGCCGGGCGACAAGGCGTTCGCCGACGGCACGGAGGAGGTCCGGTTCGACGCTTGTAAACTCGGTCGGTTCAGGCCCGATGGCTCGCTGTTTGAATCGCTCACGGCCGGTCCCAACAACATCTGGGGGCTGACGATCTCCCGCGAGGGCCAGATCTGGCTCCAGGAAGCCAACGACATGGGATACCCGATCTTCCCCTATGAGCCGGGCGTGCTCGTGGCAACCGGTTCCCCCGATCGGCTTCGCCCCTACCAGCCGATGATGCCCGCCCCGATGGGCCCGCCGCAAATGGGAGGCAGCGGCTTGAGCGGCCTCGCCATCGCCGACGATGCCGATGGCTGGCCGGGGCCGTGGGGCGCAGGCGCTGGGGCGAAGCCCGGCGAGCGGGTTTTTTACCTTGCCAACCCGATCACCAACCAGATTCAGTCGATCATCGCCACGCGCTCAGGCGAGCGCTCCACCTATCGCAAGGGCCCGGACCTGCTCGTGAGCGCCGACAAATCCTTCCGCCCCGTGGCCGCACAGTTTGGCCCCGACGGCTGCCTGTATGTGATTGACTGGTACAACAAGATCATCTCGCACAACGAGGTGCCGCGCAACCATCCCGACCGCGACCGCGAGCGCGGACGCATCTGGCGGATCAGGCATGCCTCTCAGACGCTCCGCGAGCCGGTGGCCGTGGGGAAGCTGCCCACGGAAGAGTTGCCGAAACATCTCGGCGCGGCGAACACCCGGATCGCCGACTTCGCTTGGCAGGAGATCGTCGATCGCAAGGCGACGGCGGTCGTGCCCGTGCTCGAAAAGCGGGCCGCCGATGTGACTGAGCCGGTCGCAGCCCGCACGGGCTGCCTGTGGGCGCTCGAAGGCCTCGGCGCCGTGCCGCTTTCGCTCCTTGAAACGCTTGTGGCCGATGCGAGCCCAGACCTCCGTCACGAGGCGATCCGCATCGCCGGTGCCACCTGTTCGGAAGCGGTGTTTCGCCGGCTGGCCGCGCCGCTCGTGGCCGATCCGTCGCCGCGGGTGCGGGCGGCGCTCGGCGACGCATTCCGTCGGATTCCGGTCACCGAGCCCGGCACGATCGCGGTCATCATGACGCTCGGCAGCGGCCGTGCGGAGGGAGATGCGTGGACGGTCTATGACCGCGACTTCGAGCGGTATCTCGTCCGCTGGGCCCTGGAAAAACATCCAGCCACAGTGGCGGCGTTTCTCGCGTCTCCGGCCGGCCGGGGCTTGCCGGTCGAAAACCGGCTGCTGGCAACGCTGGCCCTGGAGCCCAGATCAGCGGCACTTGAACTCGTCAAGCTGCTGCCCGAGATCAAGCGGCCGCTCGACGTGCAGGAAGTGCGTGCACTTGCCGCGCAGGCCGACGTGCCCGAGGTGGCTGCCGCGCTCGAGCGGCTGACCCTCGATCCTGCGTCGAGGGCGGCAACGCTCAGGTCGCTGCTTTCGTTTCGCACGAGCCTCACGAATCCCGGCATCGAGTCTGTCGTCGCAAAAGCCACTGACGCGATCCTCGGCGAGGGCGTGAAGGGCCGCGATATCGTGGTCGGCCTCGAACTCGCCGGTGCCTACAAGCTGAGGGCGCTCGAGCCGCAGGTCGCGAAGGTGGTGGCCGACCCGGCCGGCGACGTGGAGCAGCGGCGGGCGGCGATCCGCTGCCTGCGGGAGTTGGGCGCGATGAGCGTGGGCACGATGCAGACGCTGCTCACGGCCACCGGCGGCGATCTGCAGCTGAGGGCCGATACTGTTGCGGCCTGCGCCGAATCCCGCGATCCGGCCACGTGCGCCGCGGTCGTGGCCGCCTGGGACGACCTCGCCATCGGCGACCGCCCCACGGCGGCCGCCGGACTGGCCCGCCACCGCGAGGGCGCCACCGCGCTGCTGGCGGCGTTCGAGGCCGAAGACATCGACCCAGCCGCCCTGCCGATCTCGGTCTTGGCCGACATGCGGCTCGTGCTCAAGGAAAATCCCCAGCTGGAAAAAATCTGGGCGGCACTCACGGCGAATGCGCCGCAGGTGCTGCGGCTCACCGGCAATGATCGAGGGGCGGGGCCGGAGGTGTCGCTTGAGGGGCCCTTCACGGTCGAGGCGTGGGTGAATCTTGCGGCCCCGATCGACAACCAAGACAGCCTGCTCGCCGCCAGCGGTGTGCTCGACATGAACTTCTACGGGGAGAAGTTTCGCGTCTGGACGCAAGGGCATCACGACATCGTTGTAGCGGCATCGAAGACCACGCCCGACGCCTGGACGCACTACGCTGTCACCCGCGACGCGGAGGGTGTGTTTCGGATCTACGTCGACGGTGAATTCGATACCGAGGGCCAGGCCCGTGAAACGATCCCTTATCCTGACCTGCGGGTGGGCTTCAGCAACATTCGTGGCGGCACGCAGGGCAGGGTCGCCGAGTTTCGCGTGTGGAACCAGGCCCGTACGGCCGACCAGATCCGGGCCGATTTCGACCGCAGCTACGTCGGCGACGATAGCCGCCCGGCGAGCCTCGTGACGTTTCACGGCGGCACCGAATGGGGCGCGCTCGCGGGCGACGCCCGCGTGGAGCCGGCGCTCGACGCGCCGAAGCTCGTGACGGCCGCCGAGCTCGCAGCCCGTGCAGAGAAGTTCGCGCGGTTTCGCCAGCTCGCCGAAGCCGGCGGTGATGCCGAAAAGGGAAAGCAACTCTTCGCCACCCGCTGTCTCACCTGCCATCAACAGGGCGGCCAGGGGGGCAAGGTAGGGCCGGTGCTCGACGGCGTTGGCGTCACGGGCGTCGAAGCGATACTGCGCAACGTGCTCACGCCGAATGCGGCGATGGAGGGGGGCTACCGCAGCTTCCGGGTGGTGACGAAAGACGGCCGGATCGTGCAGGGGCTGCTGGTTTCGCGTGACGCCAATGCGATCGTGATCCGCCAACCGAACACGGCCGATATCCGGATACCCGCAAGAGAGATCGCCCAGGCCGACTTCATGTCGATCTCGATCATGCCCGAGGGACTGCTCGAGGCGCTTGAGCCACAGCAAGTGTCGGATCTATTCGCCCACCTTTCATCACTCACCGGAAAGCCTTGACGCGCGTCTCCATCACGGCTTCGGTTCGCCGATCGGCAGGGCCCATAGATGGCTCGCACTGCGGAAGAGAAGCCGCCCGCCGGCCACGGCGGGTGTCGCCCGCGTCTCCTCATCGAGGGGCGTCCGACCGAGCACCTCGAAGCTGTCACCATCGGCGATCACGACGATCTCGCCATCGCTCGAGACATTGATGATTCGGCCGCCGAGGGCGATCGGTGAGGCCGAGTAGTTTCCCCCGACTCGGCCTTTCCACAGCTGAGAGCCATCCGCCGCGCGGACGCATGTCACGACCCCCCGATCACCCCAGAGATAGAGCCGGCCGTGTGATTCCAGCGGCGTGGGCACATACGGAGCCGCACTCTTGTCGATCGAGTAGGCAACCGTGGCCTCCGCACTCGAAGCATCAGGGGGCCGCACCGCCACGAGCAGGTTGTTGCCGCCACCATCACCGCTGGTGCCGATGAGCAGGCCGGCCGCTTGGATCGGCGAGGAAACAGTTCGCCGCGGGAAGCAGCGGTTTTCCCAGAGCACACGGCCGGTGCCTGGATCGAGAGCGTAGAGCCCATGGCCGTGGCTCGTGCAAATCACCGCCGCCGTGTCCTTCCCCGTGATCACCAGTGGCGTCGAATACGCCGCCTTGTCGACGCCGTCGCGAGGAAGCCGCCAGCGTTCCTTGCCGGTCACGGCGTCGATACCCACGACGAGGCCTGGGCCATCCTGCTCGAGCGGGACGATGACCAGATCACTGCAGACCGTCGGCGTCCCACCAAAGCCATGTTCCGCCGCAAACGGTCCCAAGTCGACATGCCAGCGGAGCTGGCCCTCGTGCGACACGGCCTCGAGCCGGACGTTCTCGCGGGTGCCCCAGAGCCAGTAGATGCCGTGGGCATCCGCGGCAACCGAGCCGGACGCGGAACTGTTTTGCGTGTGATGCCGATCGATCGGACCGGGAATCTCGCGCGACCAGACTCGCGCGCCCGTGGCCAGATCGTGACACAGCAGGTGTCGCACCCCGGCGGCCTCGTCC
>CAMCYH010000104.1 GCA_945883745.1 Candidatus Kuenenia stuttgartensis | reverse complement strand
TCCATCCGCTTCACCTCGAGGCCGGCTGATTTCGCAAACTGCCCGACCGACTGCTTGTCGTCCTTCACGAACGGCTGCTCCAGGAGCACGCACTGGCTGAAGAAGTTCCGCAGCCGGCCCTCGATCATCTTGCCGATAATGTTTTCCGGCTTGCCTTCTTTGCGGGCCGCCTCACTAAGGATCTCGCGTTCCTTGTCGACCACAGTCGGATCGAGCTCCTCCTTCGAAACAGCCTGCGGGGCGAGCGCCACGACGTGCATGGCCACCCCCTTGGCCGCCTCGGCCGCGTCGGCACCGGTGACGTTGCCGGCCACCTCGACGAGGGCCGCCTTCGAGCCGTCATGATGGGCGTAGCCGCCACACGGGGCGTTGATCCGGAGGATTCGCGACAACTCGAAGACCTCCCGCATCCGGTTGAAGAGATCGTCCTTCAATTCGCCGAGCGTCTTGTCGGGATGAACGGTGCTCTTTTGGGCCAACAGTTCGTCAGCCGTCGTGACACCAGAACCGAGGGCCAGCGTCTTGGCAACGTCGTTGCAGAGATCCTTGAAGTCAGGGCTGTTGGCGACCGGAGCGCTCTCACACTTGAGCTCGATCATCGCCCCGACGCCCTTGGCCAGATCGGTGTACACCGCCAGCCGGCCGGTCGTCGTCTCCCGGTCGGCCCGCAGGGCCTGTGTCTTGATGCCCTGCTTCCGCAGCCACTCGACTGCCTCCTCGGTGTTGCCGCCACACTCGGCCAGCGCCTTCTTGCATTCCATCATGGGAAGGCCCGTCTTTTCGCGAAGGGCCATTACTGCAGCGGCTGTTATCTGGGCCATGTCACGTGCTCCTCAAAGAATGAACGGGAGAAATTCGCGCCCTGATCACGGGCGCGGAAAAATGATCACCGACGAAAAGGCTTACGGATGGTCCTCTCCGCCCTACGACGAGACAGCCGGTGGCTTCGGAGCGGCCGGCTTCACGTTGCCACGGGCCCGCGGAGCAGGCTTCTTGGCCCCACCGGCATCGGCACCTTCAGCCGACACCTGCGCATCGGCGGCAACCTGAGACTTCCCCTCGAGAATCGCGTCGGCGAGCCGCGACGCGACGAGTTCGATCGAACGGATCGAGTCATCATTGCCCGGGATCGGCAGGTCGACGACGTCAGGGTCGCAGTCGGTATCGATCAGGGCCACGGTGGTGATGCCCGTCTTGCGAGCCTCGTTGATGGCGTTCTTCTCCTTCTTTGGGTCGAAGACCACCAGGCACTCAGGCAGGCGGGAGAGCGTGCGGATGCCCCCGAGGTTCCGCTCCATCTTGCGAAACTCGCGCCGCAGCGACGACTGCATCTTCTTGGAGTAGGTGTCGAACTCTGGTGAGGGAAGCAACTTCTCGAGTTCTTCCAGACGGGCGAGGCGATTGCGGATGGTGCGAAAGTTGGTGAGCGTGCCGCCGAGCCAGCGGTCACTCACATAAGGCATGCCGCAGCGAGCGGCCTCACGGGCGACCGCCTCGGCCCCCTGTCGCTTGGTTCCGACGAACAGAATGAGACTGCCGGAAGCCGCCACCTGCTTCAGATATTTCCTCGCCCGCAGCAGACCACGGATTGTCTCCCGAACGTCGATGATGTGAATCAGGTTGCGGCGGCCGTGGATGTACGGCTTCATCTTCGGGTTCCACCGGCTGGCACGATGGCCAAAATGAACACCCGCTTCAATCAGTTCTTGGGCCAGGACGTTCGACACGCAGACTCTCTCGCTCTTGAAAGGGATTGGGGGAACTTGCAGCACTGCAAACTATCGGCTTTTTCCGGCCTCTGTCAACGCTTCCCCCGGATCCCCGCCGCAGGCGTTACAGCCGGCCCAAAACCGGTCGGCCACCGCAGTTTGAGCGAGTGCGGAGGCTTGAATCACGGTCTCGGCGCAAACTACACTCCGGGACTCCCGATCCCACCCGTCCCCCGCAAGCCATCCGCACCATGCGTCACGTCCTTTCGGCCACCGTCCAGAATGTCCCGGGCGTGCTGGCCCATGTGTCGGGCATGCTCGCTTCGCGGGGCTACAACATCGACAGCCTAGCTGTCGGTGAGACCGAAGATCCCGGCTTCTCGCGGATGACCTTCGTCCTCCGCGGCGACGACCGGATGCTCGATCAGGTTCGTCGTCAGCTGGAAAAAATCGTCACCGTCGTCCGCGTTGACGACATCTCTTCCCGCAACTACGTCGAACGGGATCTGATGCTGATCAAGGTGGCGGCCCCAGCCGGCCCGACGCGGTCGCACGTCAAGGAGCTTGCCGAGATTTTCCGCGGCCGGATCGTCGACGTCGCCGCCGATAGCGTGATCGTTGAGGTCTCCGGCACCGAGAAGAAGGTTGAGGGCTTCATCGAGCTGATGCGGCCGATCGGCATCCTCGAGCTCGTCCGGACCGGACGCATCGCCCTCGTTCGCGGCAGCCCTCCCACCCGCGAACTCACTGAAGCCGCCGATGGCGGTCGCCCTGCCGACGCAGCCGATGTCCGCGAATCGCTCGCCTGACGTCCCCGCCCTTTTCAATTTGTCCCTTTCTTCTCTTTGGAGCCAACCCTTGCCCGCCACGATCTACTACGACGCCGACGCCGACCTGAAGGCCCTCGATGGCAAGACCATCGCGATCATTGGTTATGGAAGCCAAGGGCACGCTCAGGCCCAAAACCTTCGCGACAGCGGACTGAAGGTGGTCGTCGCCCAGCGTCCGGGTGGGCCTAACTACGACCTCGCCAAGAGCCATGGCTTCGAGCCCATGAGCGTCGAGGATGCCGTCAAGCAGGCCGACGTGATCAATATCCTGCTGCCTGATGAACTGCAGGGAGATGTCTACAAGGCGTCGATCAAGCCGCACCTCAAGCCGGGGGCCATCCTGATGGCGAGCCACGGCTTCAACTTCCACTTCAACCAGGTCGAGCCGCCAGCCGGCCATGACATCATGCTCGTGGCCCCCAAGGGCCCCGGTCACCTGGTCCGCAGCGAGTACGTGAAGGGGGGCGGCGTGCCCTGCCTGATCGCGCTCGGCCCCGGCGCCAGCGAAGGGACCAAAAAGATCGGTCTGGCCTACGCCAAGGGGATCGGCGGCACCCGTGGTGGCGTGATCGAGACGACGATCGCCGAGGAGACCGAGACCGACCTTTTCGGAGAACAGGCCGTGCTCTGCGGCGGCGTCTCGGAGCTCATTAAGGCCGGGTTCGACACGCTCGTCGAGGCGGGTTACCAGCCAGAAATGGCCTATTTCGAGTGCCTGCACGAAATGAAGCTGATCGTCGACCTGCTCTATCAGGGCGGCCTGGAGTACATGCGATACAGCGTGTCGAACACCGCCGAGTATGGCGACTACACCCGTGGCAAGCGGATCATCACCGACGAGACCCGCGCCGAGATGAAGAAGATTCTCGACGAGATCCGTTCTGGCGAGTTCGCCCGGGACTGGATCCTCGAGAACAAGGGGGGGGCGGCAATGTTCAAGGCCACCCGTCGCCGGGAGCGGGAGCACAAGCTCACCGAGACCGGCCGTCGGCTCCGCAAGATGATGAAATGGATCGACAGTAAGGAAGTATGACAAAAGAGGAATACGAGTCGCGGGTCCTCTATGAGCAGCTCCAGCCGGGCGACCGGGTGGAGGTGTTGCACGGCGTGACGGTCGGCTCGACCGCGAAGTGGAGCACGACCACCGTCGGGCGGGTGCTCCGTCGCGAGCGGCGGCGGCATGGTCTCCACTTCCGTCGCAATATGGACGACAAGGTCTACAGCGACGTGCTGATCCTCGCCCGCGACGACGGCGAACTCACCACCGTGACCATCGACGAGTACACGCGGCTGCGGAAGCTGTAGGGAAATGCACCAGGCCTGGAGGGCCGGGTTAGCACCAGCGGGCGGATGCCCGCCAAGCAAACATGAACACGATGTTCACGGTTTGCATGAAACCAGCTTCCATGGAACCGATCCTGATTGCCGGCCGGTGGCGGCCCGCGGCAGCCGTTGATTCATTCCGCACCGTCGATCCCACGACGGGCGACCTCCGCCCCACCGTGTGGCCCGTGAGCGGCTGGAGCGACGTCGATGCCGCGCTCGATGCGGCGACTGTCGCCGCCGCGGAACTCCGCGACATCGCCGACGAGCGGCGGGCAGATTTTCTCGAGCGGTATGCGAAGCGGCTGGAGGCCCGGGCTGCGGACCTCGTGGCGGCCGCCCATGCAGAGACGGGCCTGCCGGTGAGGCCGCGGCTGGCCGACGTCGAAATCCCGCGGATGCTCGACCAGCTCCGACAGGCTGCCCTCGCCACGCGGGAGGGCACGTGGCGAATGGCGATGATCGACACCGAAAAAAACATCCGCTCGGCTGCCTGCGGCCTGGGGCCGGTCATCGTCTTCCCGCCGGCTAATTTTCCGTTTGCCTACGGCTGCCTCACCGGCGGTGACTTCGCCTCCGCGATCGCCGCCGGCAACCCCGTCATCGCCAAGGCTCATCCGGGGCATCCGAGCGTGTCGCATGTCGCCGCCGAGGAGGCAGTCCCGGCCCTTGCCAAAGCGGGCCTTCCCGCAGCCACGGTGCAGCTGCTCCACGGCATTCCACCGGCCGACGGCGTGCGAGTCGTCGCCGATGGGCGAGTGGGGGCCACCGGGTTCACCGGGAGCCAGCAGGCAGGCATGACTCTCTTCGCCGCGGCCACCGCCGCTGGCAAGGTGATGTGGGTCGAGATGGGGAGCGTCAATCCCGTTGTACTGCTGCCGGCCGCCGTGGCCGAGCGGCGTGAGCAGATTGCCGACGACCTCGTGGCAAGTGTCACCGCTTCGGCGGGGCAGGTCTGCATCAAGCCGGGGATCGTGTTTCTCGTCGATGACGATGCAGGGCGGGCCTTCGTCGCGTCCGTAACGGAACGTCTCGGAGCGATTGGTCCGCAGGTGTTGCTCAACCCCCCGGGCCGCGATCGGCTCGTGACGAATATCGCCTCGCTCCGCCAGGCGGGCGCCACCCAGCTCACGGGCGACACGATGGCCCGGCCCGCGGCAGCCGGCCCCTGCATGAGCCTGCCGACGCTCCTGACAACCACCGGCAACGCATTCCGTGCCAATCCCGAATCGTTCCTCGTCGAGGTCTTCGGCAATGCCACGCTCCTGGTCACGTGCCGGTCGCTCGAGGAGCTGGCCCGCGGCGTGGCGCGTGTGCATGGCGCGCTGGCTGCGAGTATCTACGTGGCCGGCAACGGCGCTGACGAGCCGGCCTTCGCGGCGATCGCACCCCTGCTCATCGAGAAGGCGGGCCGCATCGTCGAAAACCGGATGACGACCGGCATGGCTGTCGTGCCGCCGATGCAGCATGGCGGCCCCTGGCCGGCAGCCGCGCCGCCCTTCTATTCCGCCGTCGGTATGCCCTGGTCGATCCTGCGGTACGCGCGGCGGATCTGCTTCGATGGCTGGTCGCAGCAGCATCTGCCCGCCATCCTCCGCGACGCCCCGCCCCCGGGCCGGCCGTGGCGGTTCATCGATGGCCGTTGGTCGCAGGCGAGCATCACGCCACGCGGGCGATGACGCACTTCAGATACTCGCCGTCGAGGCAGCTCACGCTCACGGGATGATCGGCCGCCGCGCCGCGAACCTCGAGGAGCTGCAGGGAACGTCCGCTCCGCTGGGCCACGCCGGCAAGCATCATCAGAAAGTCGTCACGGGCCACGGCGCCTGAGCAGCTGTTCGTGACGAGGATGCCTCCCGGCTCGAGCAGGTCGACGGCCAGCCGGTTGATTCGATGGTAGGCCCGCATCGCCTCATCGAGCGACGCCCTGCTCCGGGCGAATTTGGGCGGGTCGAGGATCACCATGCCAAACGGCTCACCCGCCGTCCTGAGCGCCTCGAGCTTCTTGAAGGCATCGGCCGTCTCGACCGTAATCGTCGCGGCACCGTTCAATTCAGCGTTGGCCTTGGCCAGGGCCGTCGCCTTCGCACTGGAGTCAACCGCCAGCGCGCTCGCCGCCTGCCCCTGCACCGCACAGGCGAGGGAAAAGCCGCCGGAGTAGCAGAACATGTCGAGCACGCGGCGACCACGGGCATGGCGGGAGGCCGCCTGGCGGTTGTCACGCTGGTCGAGGTAGAAGCCCGTCTTCTGCCCCTCGGTCAGATCGACGCCGAACCGCAGGCCGTGCTCCGCGACAAACACGGGGCCGTCGGGCGGGCTGCCGCGGACGAGCCGGTCGGGCAGATGGAGCCCCTCGAGCTTTGACAGCCCGCGTTCCGCGCCCCGCAGCAGAATGCCCCGCGGTGCGAGACACGCATCGAGCATGTCGCAGATCACTTCGATCCGGCCCGCCATCGCGAGCGCCGTCACCTGCACGGCCAGCCAGTCGCCATAGCGGTCGACGATCAATCCCGAGAGGTCGTCGCCTTCGCTGTTGACGAGCCGGCAGGCGCCGCCGCGGTCGTCGAGCCCGAGCGATCGTCGGAGGGCGATGGCCGCTTCCAGCCGCGACCGCCATAGGCCGGCGTCGAGTTTCGTCGCCGCGTCGAAGGCATAGAGCCGCACACGGATCTTGCTGACCGCATTCCAGAGGCCGCGGGCCACGAAGAGGCCGTCGTGCGTCGTGAGGTCAACGACATCGCCGTCGGTCGGCTGGCCATCGACCCGCAGGATGGCCGAATCGAGCACCCAGGGATGGCGTCCGAAAAACGGCCGGGCCCGTTTTGGCTTGAGGACGACCGTGGCGGTCGGCAGCCCGGAAGACACATCGGTATCGGCAGGAAGCGGAAGCGTCATCCCTCTACCCTACCACACCAACTGGGCGACGCCGGGCCGACTCACTCACCGATACGGGCCTCGGCCTTGAGACGCCGGAGTTCGGCCTTGCCCCCTTCGTTGATCGAAAACATGAAGCGGGCCAGGTCAAGGAAGGCCTGGCGATCCTTCAGCTGGCCGACGAGGCCGGCAGGCATGGTGGACTGTTCCTGGAGGATCACCTCCTCGACGTCCTCGGCGGCAAGCACCCGCTTGCTCCCCTTGTCGGTCGGCAGACTGAGGACGACCTCGGCATCGCTCCGCGAGACGAGGTAGCCGGAGAGCACCTCCCCGTCGGCAGTGACCACCGTGACCGACTGGTAGCCCTCACGAATCGCCTTCGACGGATGAAGGATCGACTCGACCAGGTGGGCCCGCGTGGCATCGCTGCGGGCGTCGGTGAGATGCGGCCCGAGCTGGTAGCCATAGTCGGCGGCGTGGCAGGTGGCGCAGGCAACTTTCTCGTTGAAGAAGACCGACGCCCCGCGGAGCGGATCACCCTGGGCCAAGGCATCGGCCACAAGCCGGTCGAGCGGCTCGGCAGCCAGTTCGGCCTGCAGTTGCGGACTGACCGGGGCGTCTTCGGTCACCACCTGTTGGCGGCCCGCCGGGAAGGGATGCTCCGCGAGCAGCTCCTCCGGTGTGTAGAACTTTCGTCGCCCACGGGTCTCGCCCCGAATGCGGGCCACGGTGGACGCCCCTACGGCCGGGGCATCATTGCCCCAACTGTTGCGGACGTAGGTGAGCACCGCCGCAATTTCTTCGTCGGTGTAAAAGAGCCCCACGGCCGTCATCGGCGGGACACCGCCGGCCGGTTCGTAACGTTTCCCGGCCACTTGGATCGGCCCCCAGAGGCCGTGCAGCGTGAGCTTGATGAGTCGTTCGGGCTCCTCGAGCACCCACTCGCTCGCCACCAGTGGAGGATAGATGCCGGTCACTCCCCGGCCGTGGTCGCGGTGGCAGGTATTGCACGAACCCTCTTCGTAGAAGACCCGCTGGCCAAGTTCATAGATCTTCTCGAAGCCCTTGTCTTTGAACTTGTCGGAAGCGCTGCGGACATTCTTGGGTTTGGCTGCTCCTGGGAGACGCCCCGCGAGCATCGCGTCGAGCTCGACAGAAAGCCGCTGGCTATCGAAAGAGGCGGTGTCGACGAGCTGCCGCACGTCAGCACCGAGGGTCAGCATGGCGGCATTGAGCGCATTGCGAATCCAGGGATCGGTGGGCCCAGAGGCGACCGCCAGCGCGACGCGGGCCCCAGCCGGCCCGCCCAGCCACGACGCGGCCGACAATGCCTCGAGACGAACCCGTGGATGGTCATCACCGGCGGCCGCGAGCAGAATCTTCTCCGGCTCGTCGAGCAGATGGAGGCAGTGGCGGACGACCCGGACAGCCGCCGCCCGCACCCGGTGATCCCGCACCGAAAGGCAGCGCTCGAGGAGCCGCAGCGAGGGAGCCTGCTGCCCCCAGGTAGCCCAGAGCGACTCCAGTTGCAGCCGGTCGTCATCGCGGTTGGCATCGGCAAAGGCCTCGGCGGCCGTCAGCACGGCCGCCCGATCACGGCCACGCAGCTCCCGCTGCGACCCTTTGCGGGCGTTCATCTCGGGGAGCTTCAGGTTGTCGAATAGCACCTCGAGCGGAGCCCCGGCGATCGCCGGCCGCTCGACCAGCGGTCGGGCGGGGTAGGTGATGCGATAGATGCGACCATACTCGGCATTCCGCAGTGGGTCGCGAGCCGAATGCTGCATGTGGCCGATC
This sequence comes from Candidatus Kuenenia stuttgartensis, assembly GCA_945883745.1. Classification (GTDB taxonomy): domain Bacteria; phylum Planctomycetota; class Planctomycetia; order Pirellulales; family UBA1268; genus CACORA01. The sequence goes on along the minus strand of CAMCYH010000104.1, from coordinate 2,081 downwards.
AGCGTGTTGTGCCAGTCGAGAAAATAGAGACTGCCGTCGGGGCCGATCTCCAGATCGCAGGGGCGGAAGTTGCCGTCGGACGACTGGATCAGGTTCTGCCGGAAGCGGCCCTTGATCTCGCTGCCGTCCTCGACGACCTCGAAGTCCTTGATGCCGAGAAAGCCGATCGTGTTGGCATAGAGGTAGTCGCCCTGGACATCATCGGGAAAATGTCTCGATGCGATGAACTCGGCGCCCGAGGTCGGTCGCACCTGATGCTCGTAGTTGAACTTTGACACCTTCGCCATCTCAGCGGCATGGGGCAGCCGAATCGAGTAGCCCAGCATCCAGATCTGCTCGCCCCCCGACGCATCGTTGATGAAGGTCTGGCCGTACGCGTCGTGGGCGACACCCCAGGGGTTGTTGACGTCGAGCTGCATCACCCGTTCGACCTTCCAGGAGTGCGGATCGAACCGCCAGACACCGCCGTCGGTCATCCGCTGCGGCCCCCAGGGGGTCTCCACCTGGGAGTGCAGGAAGCGGCCCTCGCACATGTAGATCCCGCCGCCATGATCGACGTCGAAGGCCGAGATCGCATGGTGCGTGTCATGAGGATCGAAGCCGTCGAGAAGGTATTCGGTGACGTCGGCCCGGTCATCGCCGTCGGTGTCTTTCAGCAGCAGCAGAAACGGCTCCTGAGAAAGATAGACGCCCTCCGGCGCGAGCTCGAAGCCGATCGGCATGTGGAGGCCGTCGGCGAACACGGTCTCCTTGTCGGCCCGGCCATCGCCGTCGATGTCTTCGTAGATCAGCAGCATGTCATTGGGCTTGGCATCGCCCGGCTTGTAGTGCGGATAGCTCGGCAGCGTGGAGACCCACAGCCGACCCCGATTGTCAAACCGCATCTGGCAGGGATTGCCCAGGTTGGGAAACTGCTGTTCGGAAGCGAAGAGCGACACCGCATAGCCCTCCGGCAGCGTGAAGGCGGCGAGGGCCTTGGCCTCCTCGATGACGTAGTCGGGACTGCCGTTCTTGGGACTGACCGCGTAGTTGGTCTCCACCGGCGAGAGCGGCCGGGTGCGTGAGTCATCGACGTCGAGTGAGGTCTTCTTTCCAGAGGCGATCTCCCAGATCGCCCGATCCCGCAGCACCGTCATCTGACGGATCTTCTCGATCTCTTCGGGATAGTTGACGTTGCCATAGGGGGCCCACCGCCGGCCATACGCATGGACGCCATTGAGCATGCGGTAGTCATTTCGCCAATACCACACCTTGTCGGCCACGGCTTGCTGCAACAGCGAGCCGGGCTCGAGAGACCCAGGCTCGTTGCCAAACAGTTGGCGAAACAACTCAGGGGCAAGCCGACGGTAGCCCTCGTGGGAGAGATGCACGCCATTGATCGTGAGCGGACGCTCTGCCGCGGTGAACCAGGCGAGCGACGGCGTGAAGAGATCGACAAAGCCGACGCCCTGCTCGCGGGCCACCACGTCGACGGCGGACGCATAGGCCTGCAGGATTTCGTTCCGGGCCTGCATGTCGGGAAGCGCAAGCTCCGAATGTGGCTCACAGGCAATCGGCGTGGCGAGCACCAGCCGCGGCGGGGAGGTGCCGCCGGCCACATAACTCCGCGACCGAGTGTGCTTCACGAAGGCAGCGAGTTCGTTCTTGAAGTTCTCGATTCCGGCCAGCCCGTCGAAGGATTCGTTGAACCCGAAGAAGGCCACGATCGTCGTGCCACCGACGATCCTCAGCCACTCATCGGGATTGGGATAGTGCCCCTCCCCAAAGTGCCCCTTGATCTCGGGCCGGAACTTCTCCGCTCCGGGAAACGCCCAGGGATCTTTCCGCCCCGCCTCGGGCCGGAAAGCCGGAGTGTGACCGGGAAATCCCAGGTTGCGAAACGTGATCCGCTTTTCAGGAAACTGCCGATAGAGCAACGTCTCAAAAAAAGGCGCGTGCTCCATCCGCTCAGCGAGGCCGTTGCCAAGAAAAACGAGCGTTTCCCCGGGGGCAAGCGTCAGCGGCAGCGTTGTGGGTGGCGCAACTCCTTCCACCACGGTGGGCTGGTGATAGGTGGGCCGCTGCTGATCGATCTGCTGTTT
>CAMCYH010000103.1 GCA_945883745.1 Candidatus Kuenenia stuttgartensis | reverse complement strand
TGGCGATCGCGGTGATTCCGATGGCCCTCGCCAGCCTCCTCGCGGTGACGGCCCTCGCCGTGACGAGCATCACGACCGAACGCGACCGCGGCGCCTTCGATGTGCTTCTGGTCACGGATCTCGAGCCGAAGGAGTTTGTCTGGGGCAAGCTGGTGGGCGTGCTCGTGGTGGCCCGCGAAATCGTGCTCCTGCCGCTGGTGCTCTGCGGAGCGCTCGTCGTCACCGGCCTGGCCAGCCTCGAGAACGGGGTCTACCTCGCGATCGGCCTGGCAGTCCTGCTCTTCTTCTCGGCGGTGCTGGGGCTGCACGTCGGCCTCTCCTACCCTGCCTCACGGCGGGCGATCGCGGTAGCTCTGGGCACGGTGGCCTTCCTGTTCATCGGCGTGGCGACCGCCATGCGGATCATGGTGGCATTTGGCTCGAGCTTCGAACTCCAACTGGCCCCCTTTCTGGCGGTGATCGTGGGCGGCGCCATCGGCCTGTATGCCGCTCTCTCCGCGCGGAACCCCTCGCCGGCGATCGGCTGGGCTGCGGCGATCCTGCCGGCCCTGACATTTGTGGGCATCACAGGCTTCCTCCAGGGCAACTCCCTGCAGGTCCTGCTGGTGGCGATCACGGCCTACGGCTTCGCGACCGTGGCCCTGCTGGTGCCGGCCATTGGTGCCTTTGACCTGCTCACCGGACGGTCGACGTCGTGAGAGCCGCATCTGACGAGAGGGCCGCGATCCGCGCGGCGGTCTGCGGCGACGCATCCCCCTTCTCGCGGGCGCGACGATAGCTCGCCAAGGCGTCGTCGGGGCGGCCGAGTGCTTCCTGTGCCAACCCTTCCAGCACCAGCACCTCCGCCGGCAACTGATTGGGACCGTAGGTCTCGCCGAGCATGGCGAGCGTGGCCAAGGCCCGCTGGGGACGGTCGAGCCTGCGGTACACCTCGGCCGTGTCGATGAGCACCGCGCGATCATCGGGAGCCACTGCTAACGCCCGATGGAAATCGGCGAGGGCATCGTCAGGTCGACCACGGGCCAGGGCCACCTGGCCATGGAGATGCCAGGCCTCCGCTGATTGGGGTGCGTTGAGCACTGCATCATTGGAAAGCCGGTCTGCGTCGTCGAGGAGCCCGAGGTCCATGTACATCCTCCCGCCCTGCAGACAGAGCCCGACGTCACCCGGAGCGAACTCCAACGCCTTGGCGATCTGGGCCACCGCCTCGACCTTCGATCCCCGCTTCCACAGCACATCGGCATAATGCTGCCGGGCGTCGATGTCGGTCGGACAGCTGTTGACGGCCCGCTCCAGGAGCCCCTCGGCCCGCGCGAGATCCTGCTCGTCGGCGGCGCATAGCCCCTGGTTGCACAGGCGGCGGGCCGCTGCCAGCTCCTCGGGCACCGGATCCCGGCGCGGCACCAGCCGACAGCCTGCCGTCAGCATGAGCGCGACGATCACGGCGAGCGAGACCATGGCCGCGTGCTGCGGCACGCAGCCCGGTCGAGGCCGTATGGCGAACAGGTTGGCAGACTGGCTCACGCGCGCAGGACTCCCCGTGGCGGGCAGACTGTAGGGCGATGACCGCTGCGGCTCAACGGCCAGTTGCGCCTTCCCCCTTCCGCGCATTCTCAAGACCGGTAGCACCGGCTCGGGGGCGGCAAAAGTCGCCGCTTCGCGGTCTTTCAGATTGTCGCGGGGCGAGGATACGCCCAACGCTCCTCGAGCGTTCGCCGACCCCCTCGCCTACGCCTCTCAGGTTGCCAGGACCGTAGATTCGTGTGCCGGTAAGACAGTGCATCCGGGTAGTTCAGGGCTTCGCCGAAACGGCCTTGCCGCCACCGGCTCAAGACGCCTACTACCTCGCGTCATGCCCCATCACCGACACCATCATCGCTGGCTCCTGTCGGCCTGCCTGCCGCTCGGCGCATGCCTGGTGGTCGGCTGTGACATCCACGACGAACCGGTGCGGCCCGCCGCCGCCACGACCAACCAACTGCTTCGCGCCGACACGCCCCTGCTGGAGGACATGCTCAAGCGTGGCTCAGCTGGGCCGACCATCAAGCCCTCGACGCTCGAATATGTCGACGGCTTCGATGCCGGTCTCAAGCGGGCGGCCACCGAGTCGAAGCCCCTGCTGGTGATCTGCCGGGCGGCGTGGTGCCGGTGGAGCGCCGACATGACGCAAGGGACACTGGCCGACCCACGAATCATCCGGCTGGCTTCCCGGTTCGTCTGCGTGATGATCGACGCCGATCGTCATGCCGATACCTGCCGCGGGCTCGGTGTGACGGCCTTTCCGACGGTGATCGTGCTGACGAGCACGGGCGAGGAAAGGATGCGGTCAGTGGGCCGACCCGCCAAGGAGAAGTTGGCCGATGCCCTCGAGGCGACGCTGCGGCCGGCGATGGCCACGAGCCCCGGCCTGCCGCTCAAGTGACGCCCCGCAGGCGTCACGATCTTTCATTTGCGGGTAGCATGAGGAGCATGAGCAAGAAGGAATACCACGCCTATCCCTGGTGGAGCCCGCGATTTTGGCACGGCATGCCACTCGAGGTCTGGCTGCCGCTGGTGGTCGAACACCGCGTCAGGGCATCACTTTCACGCTGGGGGCTGATGGCCACGATCACCACGGCCGCGGGCTTCAATTCACTTGCCGAGCCCCTCTCCCGAGCCCGCTTCCGCCGGCAGCTGCAGGAGGCTACGCCGGCCGACCCGCTCTTCATCATCGGCCACTGGCGGTCGGGTACCACGCTGATGCACGAGATGCTGATGCTCGACGAGCGGTACTTCTGCCCCACCACGTATCAGTGCTTTGCCCCTGGCCACTTTCTCCTCACCGAAGGGCTCATCACCTCGGCGCTGAGTTGGATCATGCCCGACAAGCGGCCGATGGACAACGTGGCGGCCGGCTGGCACCGTCCGCAGGAAGACGAGTTTGCCCTCGCCAACATGGGGGCGCCGTCGCCCTATCGCCGGATGGCTTTCCCGGTCACGTCCCCCGCCGCCCCGGAGGCGCTCGACGTGTCGCGGCTGCCGCCAGACGAACTTGATCGCTGGCGGGATTGCCTGCGGACGTTCCTGCGGATGCTGGCCGTTCGCGACCCGCGACAGCCCGTGCTCAAAAGCCCGCCCCATACGGCCCGCATGGGAGTGCTCGCGGAGATGTTTCCGGCGGCCAAGTTTCTCCACGTCGTCCGCGATCCGTTCGTCGTCTATCCCTCGACGCTGCGGCTGTGGCAGTCGCTCCACCACGTGCAGGCCTTGCAGGTCGACCCAGGCAACACACTCGAAGAGTACGTGTTTGCCGCCTTCGACGAGATGTATGCCGCGTTCGAACGCGACCGCCACCAGATCGCCGCGGAGCGGCTGCACGAGATCCGCTACGAAGATCTCGTGGCCGATCCGGTGGGGCGGATGCACGAGGCCTATGACCGTCTGGGCCTCGGCAACTTTGACCGCGTTCGCGACCGATTCGAAGACCAGGCGCGGTCGATGAAGGGATACAAGACCAATACCTACCGTCACGACCCGAGGCTCGTCGCCGAGATCGAGCGGCGGTGGCGGCCGTTCATCGATCGCTATGGTTATCGGGTACCGGAGGCCGAGAAGACGGCAGCGACCGTCGGGCCTGCTCCCGCATCAGCTTGACCTTCGGATCGGCCTGCAGGCTGCGGGCCTCTTCCTGAAATTCCTGCGGGGTCATCCGGATGCGGTGTTCAAAACGCCATCGAGAGGCAGCCCACTGCGCCGCCGCGACGACCGCCGCCACGGCAGCGAGCCCGAGGATGGCCCGCTGCCCCCGCGCCAGCAGCGGCAGCGGGTCGGCAACGGCGGCGAGCCCCTGCTCGGCCGGTTGACCAGCGACGACCAGCGGGCCGATGAACCAGGCGGCCGCGGCGATCAACACGGTGAGCGCGACCGCGTTGGCCACCACAGCCCTGGCGGTAGCCAGCGAGACGATACGAGCGATGCCAGCCAGTGGATCAATGCGATGGGCTGCCGGAAGAATCCGCTCTGTTCGCCAGGCAATCCCGTCGAGGAGCGCCCGCACGAGCAAACCCACTCCTCCGCTGACCAGCACGATGGCCACCGTGGGCATCACGAGCCGCGCTGGTACCACGACGGGGAGGTCGAACGGAGCGTGATTGGCGCGGCCGGCGGAGAGGATGGTCTCCTCGAGCATCGCGGCAGCGGCCGGCAGCGTGGTGGCCGCCCAGGCCGGCCCCAGCGCCACCGCCGTGACGACTGCGGCAATCCAGGCAGGGAGCGTTGAGAGTGGCATCATCCCCTGCTGACGCGCTGCCTCACGGCGGCGCGGCGTCGCAGGAATCGTGCGTTGCGATTGGTCCGACATGCGGTTGACAGGCTGAAGCCTCTCCTACTGCGGCAGGCTGAAACCTGCCCCGAGCTGCGCCATGGCCTCCAGCATCAAGACACTGCCGTTGCCGGCCCAGGCATCCAGCCCATACCAGAATGCCGCCAGCAGCAGAGCCGCAGCGAGCCCCTGCAACAGCCCTGCACCGGGTGAAAACGGCACCGCCCGCAGGCAGATCGTGCTGGCCAGATGAAACGCCACCACTGCCGCGAGCGCGGGCAACGCTAGGGCGAGGGCTATCCGCAGGGCCACTGCCGGCGCCGCGATGGCCAGAGGCATCATGGTCCCGAGAAGTCCGTCGCCGCTGAGCACCGTGCCCACGGGGACGGTGACGAAGCTGTCGAGCAGGCCCGTGATGACTGCCAACTGGCCACCCGCTGCCAGAAATGCGGCGGCTCCAACCCACCAGGCCAGTCGACCGATGCCGGCGGTCGACTGCTCACTCCCAGGATCGAAGTCGTCGGCCCAGCAAAGCCCCGACACGCTGCCCAGCAGCGCGCCGGCCCAGCCGGCCGCAGCGACCACCATGGCGATCGCCATGCCGATGACTCCGCCGACGACAGCCTCCCCCGCCACCACCAACGGCCACGGGATATCCTCAGCTGAGCCTGTGGCAAGCGCGGCCGGCAACGCGACGGCCGCGAGGGCCACCGCCAGGGCAAGCCGCGTGCGGACCGTCACCCCCGGAAACGCAGGCATCGTCGCCACGGCCACGGCGGCCGCCATGCGGCAGCCCACACCGGCCGCGATCGCGAGCCCGGCCGCCGCGGGCAGAGTCATGGAAGCATCCGTGGCCAAGTCAAAACCTTCATGGTGGGTGGATGAATCCAGGAAGCCCGGCACCATTGCCGCTTCTTTAAGGGAGCGTGATGGTTGTCCGCATCAGGTCGACCAGCCGCTCGAGCATCCAGGGCAGTGTGACCAGCAGCACGACCGCCATCGCCACGAACCGGGGCACGAGACCGACCAGCGGCTCGTGAATTCCCGTCGCCGCCTGCACGAGGCCCACACAGGTGGCCACCGCAAAGCCGACGAGGAGCGCCGGCGTTAGCACGACGAGACCGGTGAGGAGGGCCTGCCGCACGACTTCGATGAGATCGGGCTGCATCGATTCACCGCACGCTGTCGAGGAGGGAGCGGACCACGAGCGACCAGCCGTCGGCCATCACGAACACGATCAGCTTGAGTGGCAGCGACACGAGCGTGGGAGGCAGCATCACCAGCCCTGTCGACACCACGAGCGTCGCCACGAGAACATCGAGCACGAGGAATGGCAGCAGCATGCGAAAGCCGATCGTGAAGGCCGTCTCCAATTCGCTCACCAGGAATGCGGGGAGGAGCGTCTCCAGCGGCACGTCGTCATAGGTTGCCGGCTGCCGCGGCGCCTCAGGATGCCGCTCGAGGAAGAGCAGCATCGTGTCGCGATTGCCGGCCTGCTCGATCTGGGTTGCCATCCAGCGGCGGATCGGCAATGAGCCTCGCTCGTAGGCCTGCGAGAGCGTGATCTGCCCGGCCTGGTAGGGCTCTACACCGGCCCGGTAACTGCTGGTCCACACCGGCCACATCACCATCGCCGAAAGAAAGAGGGCCAGCGAGGTCACGATCTGATTGGATGGCAGCTGGGCCGTGCCGAGGCCCTGCCGCACGAGCGACAGCACGACCGACATCCGTACGAAGCAGGTGGTCATCAACAGCACGGCCGGCGCGAGGCTCACCACGCCGAACATCAAGGCTGCGGAGAGCGTGGCATCGAGCGACCGCGTGCCGACGAGGGAGCGAACAAGGCTCTCCACTCCTTCCACACCGGGGCCTTTGCTTGTCGCGGCTGGAGGCGGAACGGTGGGCAAGGCACCGGATACCACGGCAGGCAACGCGTCCTGCGGCTCCACGGCCACCACAGCCGGGGCGTTCGCCGCGGCCGGCGCATCGTCGGCCCGTGTCGGACTGCCGGCCAGCAGGGCGAGGCCCACGAGCAATCCCGCCGCCGATGCGGCACGACCGGCCGGCCGCAGCGGCGGATGCTGACCACGACAGGCCCGCGCGATGCATTCGGTGGCCTCGGCATCGGTAATTTCAGCGAGAGTCTGGCAGCCACCCGACGACACGCTTACCAGCAACGTCTTGGGTCCAAAGCGTACGACCCGCACCGGATGCGGGCCGCCGAGGGAACTGGTGCCGAGCACCTCGAATACGTCCGGAGGGAGCGTGGTCACGCGGGGCGCTGCAAATCGTCGCATCGCAAGCAGCCCTGCGGTCACAACCATCAAGAGCACTGCCACTCGCCAGTCGAAGAGCGTGGCCGGCTGCCGGACGGGAGGCCCCGGGGACCGCGGCTCACTCATGTCGCCCGCCGCAGCGGGCTGCTCGAGCGGCACGGCCGGCAGTTCCCGCGGCGGGGGTTCCGCCGCTGCCGATGCCGTCGCCAGCAGCGCGACCGCCAGCATCGGCACCCGCAGCCAACCGATTTGCAGCATCATGCCGCCACCCGCTCCAGTGGATCCCGATCAGTGACGGAGCTGTGGGAAGGCCGTCGTTCCGCAGCATGGCCGCGCGAGCCGCTGGGTGGGGATCCCAGCTGCGCCCAATCGATCGAAGGATGACTGGCCTGTCGACGACGGCCGCCGGCCCACCAGAGCCAGCCAGCCAGCAGACCGACCGACACACTCATGCCGGCCAACCACTCCTGCTGTTTGATTTCCGTCGTGCCTTCGAGCCGATCGGCGATCCCATCGATCAGTTTCGTAAACGCCGCCTCGAACCGCCCGCGGCTGTCCGTAGCCGGTGGCGTCTGGGGCTGAGTGGGGGCCTCGACGAATCGTGAATCCTCCAGCGATGCGGCTGTCGCCGGCCGCATCGCAGCGTGGTGCGATGCCGGCGTGGCAAACGTGGTCACCACGACATGGTGACCGTCGGCCGACGAGGTGGCCGGAAGCAGCGGCAGTACGTGGCGACGAATGCGATCGAGTTCCCGTTCGACCGCGTCGGCATCGGCAGCACCCTCGGCAAAGTGGCTGTTCGGCACCGCGATGGCCACCCGAACAGTGGCCAGCACGTCGGCCGGAGGCAGTTCCGGAACCGGCACAGCCGCCGGGGGTGGGGCTACCTCAGCGGGCGCGTTGGCAGCGGCCGCAGGCTGTGGCGGCAGGGGATTCGCAGCGAGGGGCGCCTCGGGGGCAGCCGCAGCATCGTGCTGGGCATCTCGTGCCGCTGGCGCGAAGTCAACGGTGACATCGACCGTCGCCCCCTTCACGAATCCAACCGCCCGCTGCACCTTCGCGAGCAGGTGCCGCTCGTGGGCCGCCCGGCGGGCCAGCCGCGGATCGAGCTGACTGAGATCGGCCGTGTTGTCGAGCGGGCCGGTGTGGACGCGTCCGTTTCGGAGGTCGGTCACGGCCACACGCTCGGCTGCGAGACCGGCGATCGATGAGGCGACGAGCACGCGGATGGCCTCGATCCGGGCTGGATCGAGATCGGTGTCGGGCTGGGTGCGGACGCTCACACTGGCAGTCTTCACCGAGGCTCCACGCAGGCTGCCTGAGGAAGCTGTGCTGTCGACGTCGTACAGCACGGCCGCCCGTTCGATGCCAGGCATCGAACAGATGACCAACGACAGTTCCTCCTGGGTGGCCACCCGCAGCATCTCCTCCTGCACGGCCTTGCTCTGCCAGGGGCTGTTGCTCTCGAGCACACGCCGCAGGCTGCCGCCGAATTCCCGTGGCAACGCCTCGGCATCGACCAACGCCCGCATGTAGGCGCTCTGCCGGGCCCGTGGCACCCACACGCGGCCGTCCTCCGAACGATAGTCGGTCAGCTGCGCCCGATCGAAGGCGGCTTCCATGATCGCCAACTCCGATGACGGGAGCTTGCTCCCGGAGAGGAGTTCCACCTCTTCATGATGAGGACGGTCCTGCAGGAGCCACACTGCCCAGCCGATCGAGACCGCCACCAGTCCGAGTGCGATCACCTGCGACGGCGCGATCGCCCCGCGGGGATTGCCAGCCGTTGGGGGAACATGTGCATTCATGCGGTCGACTTCCTCAAACATCGGATCGGCCGGGGGGATGCTTAGGCGGCGCGACGCAACCTGCCCGCGGCCGCGCGGCGTTTCGGCAGCGACACCGTCACGGCCTTGCCCCCTTCGGGACAGCGATAGACCCGGAGCGTGCCCCCCAGCCGTTCAGCCATCGACTCTGCGGCTGCGGTCGCCATGGCGATGGTGTCGCCAGACGTGGCACTGGAATCGGCGATCTCGATTTCGATCGAGTCGCCGGTCTGAACGCTCGTGATCAACACCTCACGGATCGTCGGCACATCGCTGGCATCAAGCGGCCCCGCTGCGGCGGCGACGGCGTCTCGGATGAGCATGCCCAGCACGCGGCGGACGAGGCCTGCATCGGCATCGACCGCATGGCCACGGTCGACATCAACGAGAATCAGAGGGGCGTCGGCGGCAGCATGCTCGGGAATCGTGGTAGCGGTGAGGTTGACGATCTCTTCGATCATCGGCCGCAGCAAAAACGACTCGGCAGACGCCTGGCCATTGGGCTCGCTGGCAAATGACATGGTGAGAATCTCCTGGCATCCTTGCCCGGACGGGAGCCGTGCGATCACCGCGTACAAGCGGGCCGCATCGGCACCGACGCACCGCAAATCTCATCCATGAGCCAGCGGTTGACGTCGCCGAGAATCGACTGAGAAAGTTGCTGACGGCCCGAATAGATCCGCATGGCCAGCGCGGCTCCGGCGGCATGAAACAGCCGCAGCGTCCGGTCGGTATGTCGTGCGGCGGCGGCCGACTCGTTGCCATGGCAGCAGAGGAGCATCGGCAGGCTGCGGATATCGTGGAGTCTTGCAAAGAGGCCTTCATCGAGTGGGAACGGTCCACCGAGCGACACCACGCCGCCAAAAGCCTGCGGGTGGCGGCAGGCCATGCCAAAGGCGGCCGACCCACCGGCGCCTGTGCCAAGGAGGAAGATTCGGTCGGGATGGATGGCAACGCGGTCCGTCACCCGGTCGATCGCACGCCACACCGCTTGCTCGAGCGAGTCCACATCATGCGGACTCCCATCGACCATCGGCTCGACAGCCACGAAATTACGGAGGCTGACCCGCGGCATGACGCGGCTGAGATTAAAGGTCGGGTGGGATTCGGGATCGGTGAGCCAAACAAGCAGCGGGTAGTCGTAACCCGGCTCGAAGCCCATGGGAGAGAACATTCGATCGCCCCCCAGCCAGTCGTCGGCCGTCACGGGGGCGGCCTGTCGTGACCGTGCGGGTGTGGTGTTGCGACGACGTGCGGCGGCCTGCTTGGGGAATCGACGGCTCATCGGTCGGTCTCTGGGGCTGCCGAACGGGCGGCCGCAACCGGCCGCAATCCTCGTTCGGACCGCGGTTTGTAACGAAACCCCGCACACCGCGGCAACGCCAGCCACCACCAGCTTTTTTCGCCATCAATGCCTGATCCTACCGACTGCAAAATCCAGGCAAGTTAGGGGCCCGCGGCAACACGGTAACAGCCCTCCCGACGCCGTGAGTCGATGGAGCCGGGGTCGACGGAAGTTGAAGCAATTGGTGTATCATCACCCCGTAACTGAGGCTTTCGTCGCTCCCGGCGGTTTTCTTGATTGCCCGTTAGCCCGTTAGGCAGTGTGGCCCGTCAGCCGATCCATCGCCGCCACGAGGTCCTTCACCGCGGCGATGCTCTTGTCGAGGCCGGCCCGCTCATCGGGCAGGAGGTTTAGCTCGATGATCTTCTCTACACCGCCGCTGCCGAGGATCACCGGCACGCCGACGAAGTAGCCGCCCACACCGTATTCCTTGCCGCAGTAGGCGGCGCAGGGCACGAGCCGCTTCTTGTCGCGGACAACGGCCTCGACCATCTGGGCCGATGCGGCGGCCGGCGCGTAGTAGGCGCTGCCCGTCTTGAGCAGGCCCACGATCTCGGCGCCGCCATGACGGGCCCGATCGACGATTGCGTCGAGCCTCTCCTTGGCGATGAGCTGCGTGACCGGGATGCCACCCACGCTCGTGCAGCTCGGAACCGGCACCATCGTGTCGCCATGGCCGCCGAGCAGCATCGCGGAAATGTCTTCGACGCTCACACCGAGTTCCATCGCGAGGAAGGCACGGTAGCGGGCAGTGTCGAGAATGCCCGCCTGGCCGACGACGCGGGCCGCCGGAAAGCCGGTCACCTGAAACATCCGTTGCACCATCGCGTCGAGCGGATTGGAGACGACGATCACGATCGCCTCAGGGCTGGAATGGCGAACCTGTGCCGCCACGTCGCCGACGATCTTGGCATTGGTGGAGAGGAGGTCGTCGCGGCTCATGCCCGGCTTGCGGGCAATGCCGGCAGTCACCACCACCACGTCGCT
>CAMCYH010000102.1 GCA_945883745.1 Candidatus Kuenenia stuttgartensis | reverse complement strand
CCCTCACTTACCGACTTGCATCACCGTTTTTTCGAAGTGTGATCTTGCGCCGGACGTCATAGCACCGCCCGGTGCGGTTCTCACGTCTGCCCTGACAGGCAAAGGGATCGACGCGCTCGCTGCGGCAGTCGTTGCTGCGCTCGTGCCGGAGGAGACTGCCGACCCTTCCTTGTTGGCCGGCCCGGTGCCGTTTACGGCCCGCCAAGTGGCGATGCTGACGAACGGTTTATCCCGCCGGCTCGCGCCTGGCGGCTGAGTAGGGCAGCACCCGCCCAGCGGCTGAGTGCGGCGCGGTGATGACATGCCCCCCGGCCAATAAAAAAGCGGCCGGCGATTGCTCGCCGGCCGCCCTCGATTTAATCAGCAGACCTGGGGGTCAGCCAGATCAATACTGGGGCACAACGTCGCTCTCTCCCCGAGTCAGCAGCGCCTGGTATGCGGCAGCTGGAATATCCCGGTTGAGAAACTCGATGTGCCCGTCAGCAAACAGATGGCCAACGAGCGAACCACCGGTGTGGTAGCTCGACGGGCCCCACTGCAGCGTGGGGTATGTAGTTGCGGTCAATCCAGTCAGGGTTTGAACTACACCGGCAGCAGTCGTTCTGCTGATTCTGTCGGTGGGGGTGGCATCGTAGCCACGCATGTACAACTCAGCTGAAGCCCATGTCGTCCTTCTGGAAGTTGCCGTGGCGACCGCATCTTCGCGACTCTCTGACACGACGAGTGTCTTCGAGGTACCGTCACGGAATGCACTGAAGCCGAGGCCCTTGGTGCCGGACGTGGGAGTAGAAAACGACCAGCCGCCATTCTGGGCTGCACCGGTGCCGGAGAGGGCGCGATAGTGACCGCTGTCATCGAGCGAAGTTCCGGCAAAACTTGGGCAGTTCATAAAGCCCAGTTTGGTGGAACCGGAGACGGTGGCAACGTACGCCCCAGTGCCCGAATTCATGCTCCTGAAGATGTTGCCCTCTTCCATACCAGGAAGAATTTGCACCACCCAGCTCCAGCCGCTCACGTTGCCATTGCTGGCAGCCGTCGGGAAGAAGTTGTCACCACTGGATGCATTGCCGTCGGCATACACGTGCATGCCGAGGCCGATCTGCTTCAAGTTGTTGCTGCACGTGCTCCGGCGGGCAGCCTCACGGGCGGCCTGCACGGCGGGCAGCAAAAGACCAATGAGCACGCCGATGATGGCGATCACCACCAGCAGCTCGACGAGCGTGAAGCCCTTGGGCTTCGATGTGGTACGAACCATTTGTGAAATCCTCCGCCCGTATGCCCGGGCATGAAAAAAAGGAAAAATAGAGCCCCAAGAAACACTAAGAGACAGGATTGCGAATCACAGGATGTCGAAAAAGTTCCCTGTCAGTTGCCCCTGACACCTTGGATAGTATCGATCCCGATACAAGCTCGTCAATGGTCTAGATCACCAATTTTTGGGGATTTTTATGGCTGGTTCTCAGGCCGATCCGACCGCCGCCAGGGACTTCGCCGCGGAAGTCGTTTTTCGACTCCAAAAAGCAGGATTTACCGCCTTTTGGGCCGGTGGCTGCGTGCGCGATGATCTGCTCGGCCGCACGCCTGCCGACTACGATGTGGCCACCTCAGCCCACCCAGATGAGGTGCGAGATGTTTTCAGCCGCCGCCGCACGCTCGCCGTGGGGGCCGCCTTCGGCGTGATCACCGTGCTGGGGCCCCGCGGCGCCGGGCAGGTGGAGGTGGCCACGTTTCGTACCGACGAGGCCTATACAGACGGCCGCCACCCGGCTGGCGTCGTCTTCTCCACGCCCGAATTCGACGCCCAGCGGCGCGACTTTACGATCAACGGGCTCTTTCTCGATCCGGCCACCGGAGACGTCCACGATTATGTCGGCGGCCGTGCCGACCTCGCCGCTGGCATCGTGCGGGCGATCGGCGTGCCGGCCATGCGGTTTGGTGAGGACCATCTGCGGATGCTTCGCGCCGTGCGGTTTGCCGCTGCTTTCGGGTTTGCCCTCGATTCCGCCACGCGGGCCGCCATCGAGGCCATGCGGCATCTCGTGACAAGTGTGAGCGCTGAGCGGATCGCGGCCGAACTGCGGGCGATGGTGACAAGGCCCGGCCGCCGCCGCGCACTCGCGCTCCTCGCGGAGACCGGCCTGGCCCGTGAAGTGCTGCCGGAAGTGGCCCCGGCGGCAGGAGAGGGCCTGACGACGCCAGAAGCCGCTCGCTGGTCCGAGGCGGCAGCGATCATCGACGCTCTCGACGAGCCTGAACTCGGAACGGCGCTCGCGGCCCTCTTCGCGGATGGCGGGCCCACGCCGCTTCGCGCGGCGGCCAATCGGCTCCGGCTGGCCAACCGCGATACGAAGCTTGCCGCCTGGCTACTCGAAGCGATGGCCGCGCTCGGGCGTTCGGAGCTGGGTGAACTGGCAACGCGGCCATGGTCGCAGGTGCAGCCGTGGCTGGCCCACGATGATGCGTTTCTGCTGGCCGATCTGCTGCGGGCCCGCGCGGATCGGGGGCGGGGCAGTAAGGAGGCCGCCGCCTGGGTAACGGCCCAGCTTACGCGGCCACAGGAGGAACTCGATCCGCCGCCTTTGCTCACCGGCCGAGATCTCATGGCTGCTGGCGTGCCGCAGGGCAGGGCCGTGGGGGAAATGATCGCTGCGCTGCGAGACAAACAACTCGATGGAGAGATCGTCGACCGCGCGGCCGCGGTGGCGTGGGTTTATGCGGAAGCCCGCCGGCTTGCGCCTGGCGGCTAGCTTCACGAAACCCTCGCCATCGTGGCCTCGGGTTTCTTGGCGAACGTCCGTTCGCTCGCGTAAGCCCGCCCTCCAGGCGGGCAGTGCAGGGTGACGCGGTAGTGCACTCCACCCAGCCCCGGGCGCAAGCCCGGGGGCTGAAGCGGTGCCGGTTGGTGCGTCATCCCGCCGGCTTGCGCCTGGCGGCTGGGTGAGCAGAACTGATGCGCCCGGTGGCTGAGTGTGCCGCGGCAGCCCGCGGGCTTGCGCCCTGCGGTTTCCTGGGGAGCGGCTTACTGCCGTGCGGCCGGATAGAAGTGGGAGAGATCGAGAAAGGTCGACACATGGCCTGTCGAGCGAATCGTCTCGGTAGGCTGCTGCGGAGTGCGTTGGAGCCTCCGCACATCGCGCTGGATCGTGCCGAGCCGCGCGCTTTGCCGAATCTGCTCGACTTGTTGCCGCTGGATCTGAAGCTGCGGCAGCACCTGCTCCTGGTAAATGTTTTGCGAACCAAGCGGATTGAACGCCTGGTTTTGCAGCATCGTGTAGGGACTCACACTCGGCCGACGGTAGATCTCGGCAAACGGTGTCTGCCCGCCGTTGCCCTGGGCGACGGCAGGCCCGGCCGCGAGCCCGACCGTGAAGGTGACGGCGGCGGCCGCGAACGTAAGCAGCGTGATGGATTGCATCAGAAGTTGGGGTTGAAGCCGAATGGAAAGCGGTTGATCTGTTGGACGGTGCTCGAGCCCAAGAGTGTGAAGCCGAAGATCCGCTCGAAGGGGGCGGTCATGCGGCCGACGAGGCTGTCGAAGGCGACCATGTGATCCTGGGCAATAAACACTCGATCGCCGGGCAACAGCTGGTAGTTGGTGGCGGTAGCGCCCCCTTTCATGATTGCCTCGATGTCGACGGGCAGGATCTGATCGCATCCCATGCTCGACGGCGCCGGCCGGGCGATCCAGACGTCCTTGCTCGAGAGTCGCGACAGGCCATTGATCCCCGCGATGGCGTCGAGCACGGTCTCATTTCCGGTAATGGGAAAACGGGCGACGTTGTCGCCATAGCCGGCCCCTTCCGTGATCACGTAATAGACCTTTGAATTGTAGGAGTAGACGTCGACGCTCACGAGCGGAGCCTCGAGAAACTGGGAGAGGTGGGCCTCGATCGCGGCCTTCGCCTCGTGGAGCGTGAGACCGGTGACCGGGACACTGCCGTAGGTGCCGAGATTGATCGTGCCATCGGGGCCGACGAGATGCTCACCGGCGACCTGCTGCTGGCCGGCCGCCTCGGCAAGTGTAAGCGACACCTGCGGCTCGCGGAGCACCCGCTTGAGATGGCGGAAGACGGCATCCTGGGCCTCATCGAGCGAGAGGCCGCCGACCGCCACCTTGCCGTAGGCGGGGCCGAGATCGACCATGCCCCCCGGCTCCACGGCAAACAGACCGTTGATCGGCTGATCGAGGAGCGTGCCCTCGACCATCACCTGCAGCACGTCGAACGATTGAACTCGAAACGGCGGCTTCGGAACGACCCGCAAGGCGTCGACGAGAAGAATGTCGGGGGGCTCGATCACATACGGCGGCAGCGACACCTTGGCCAATTCCTTGGCGGGCAGCGGCTGGCCATCGGGTGGACAGGTGGCGTCGAGCGTCGCCTCTTGGACGACCGTCCGCTGAGGCCGCGGAAACGTCTGGCAGCCGGTGGCGGCGACGATAAGCACGGCGATGGCGAGCAGGTGTCCCACACGAGGGCTGTCGATCCCAACGCCCTGACTCGGCAGCAGAAGCAGCCGGTGATTCATGGTCCCGCGTCCTCCACTCGGCAAAGTCGTCATAACCCGATTCATCGGCTGCGGCTTGCCAAACCCTGCACTTTCTCACCCCTCGATAGAAGTATTTTCTGGCCGACGCGGAAGGTAGCCAAAATTGGGGGGTTGGCGACGAGTCGCTGGGATGTCGGTGGCGCCGGCGGTCTTGAAACGGCTCGTAGAGTTGCTTCGCCTTCCCGGAATGCCGGCCGGGGAGCTGGTCGCGGTGAGCGCCCCCACGGGAACGGAGTGCGCGCCCGCAGCGACAGGTCTTTCCCGGCAATGCCCTGCGGTCCAGCTCGAAGGCGTCGAGTTTGACCGAACGGAAACAGGTGGTATCGGCATGGAGCCAGCGCTCGCCTCCATGCCATGATCGACTCCCTCCTGCGATTCCGCCTGCATCCCGCCACGGCCTTTGCTGGCCGCTTGGGTCTGGTGGCTGCGGTGGCCACCGCAGCGATCTTCCTGGCCTCGCTGGTCGGACACGATTTTCGGATCGACTCCGTCTGGCTGACGCTGTTTCCGGCCACGGCCATGTCCGTGGTTGCTGTGAAGCTCGTCATCTTTCTGCTCCTCGGCCGCGTGCATGAATCGTGGCGGCGGTTCGGCCTGGCAGACGTCACCGGGCTCGTCTGGGCGGCCACGCTGTCGATGCTCGTGCTGGCGGGAGTCGATACAGCCGTGACCACCGCCGGGGTAAGCCTCACCGGGCCCCAGCTCCCGACGGCCGTGGTGATCGGTGACTGGTCCTGGACGATCATCCTCATGGCTGGCGTCCGCGGCTTGTGGTGGAGCTTCCACGAGGAACTGCTGGCCGAGGTGCCCACGGTGCGGCTGCGGCCTGTCGACGTGACGGCCCTCCTGCACCGCGACCCGGTGGCTCTCGACACGACGGCCGTCGGGAGCCTCGTGTGCGGTCATACCGTGCTGGTGACGGGAGCCGGTGGCTCGATCGGATCGGAACTCTGCCGGCAGGTGCTGGCATTCAAGCCCGCGCGGCTCGTGCTGATCGACCGCGGGGAAAACCTGCTTTTCCTGGTGGTTCACGACCTCCTGCGGCAGGCACCGGGGTCGGTGATCGAGCCGCTCATCGCCGACATCACCGATGCCGGCCGGATGGAGTCGATCATGGCGCGCGTCCGCCCTGAGGTCGTGTTTCACGCCGCGGCCCACAAGCACGTCTCGATGATGGAGCGGGATCCCGCCGAAGCCATCAAGAACAACTGCCTCGGCACGGCGTTGGTCGCCCGGCTCGCCAGTCGCCACGGTGCCGAGGCCTTCGTGCTCATCTCGACCGACAAGGCCGTCAACCCGACGAGTGTGATGGGCTGCTCGAAGCTGATCGCCGAACGGTGCGTGCAGGCGCTGGCCAGCGGATCACAGACGCGGTTCATCGTGGTGCGGTTTGGGAACGTGCTCGCCAGCAACGGCAGCGTCGTGCCGATCTTCCTCGAACAGATCCGCCGTGGTGGCCCGATCACGGTGACCCATCCCGATATCGCCCGCTACTTCATGACGATTCCCGAGGCGGCGCAGCTCGTGCTTCAGTCGGCAGCGATGGGCCGCGGCGGGGAAGTGTTTGTGCTCGACATGGGGCCGCGGGTGCGGATCGTCGATCTGGCCCGCAGCCTGATCCGGCTATCGGGGCTCGGGCCTGATGAGATCGAGATCGTCTACACCGGGCTCACTCCGGGCGAACGGCTCGTCGAAGAGCTCTACTTTTCAAACGAGCAGCCCTGCCGAACAGACCATCCGAAGGTGTTCTCGGCCGTCCATCGGCCGGTCGATGTGGTTGAGACGGCCTCCCTGTTCGACAGTCTGGCCGCACTCATCGACGCGCCTCCAGCAGTCGTGCGAGCGCGGCTCCGCGAGCTCGTGCCAGAATTTTGCGGCGACGACCGCACTGCAAACCAGGCGGTGTCTCACCATGGCTGACAAGCAGCGGCTGCCCTGTCGCATTCCTGTCGCGGCCCCGCACGTGCCGGCGGTGGAGAGCGTGCTGGATGATCTCGCGACCATTCTCCGCAGCGGACGGCTGACGAAGGGGCCGTATGTCGAACGGCTGGAGGTGGCCGTGGCCGAGCGGCTCGGCGTACGGCATGCGGTGGCCGTGAGCAGCTGCACGACCGGGCTGATGCTCGTCTACCGCGGTCTCGCCGGAGCCAGCCGGGGACGCGGACGAATTCGCGACGAAGTGGTGATGCCGAGCTTCACCTTTCTCGCCGCGCCAGCCGCCGCGGTGTGGAGCGACCTGAAGCCGGTCTTCATCGATGTCGATCCCGCCACGATGAACGTCGACCCGGAAGGAGTCGCCCGCGGCATCACGCCGCGGACTGCGGCGATCTGCGGCTGCCATACGTTTGGCAACCCCTGCGCTGTCGCCGATCTCCAGCGGGTGGCCGACGCTCACGGTCTGCCCTTGCTGATCGACGCGGCCCATGCCTTCGGAGCACGGCTTGCCGGCCGACCGGTGGGCGCTGGCGGCACGGCCCAGGTCTTCAGCCTGTCACCGACCAAACTTCTTGTCGCCGGCGAGGGGGGCATCGTGGCCACCGACCACGATTGGCTGGCCTCCTGGGTTCGCGCCGGCCGTGAGTACGGGCACGACGGCTCATACGATCCACTCTTCGCCGGTCTCAATGGCCGAATGCCCGAACTGAGCGCCGCCCTCGCGGTCGCCTCGCTCGCGATGCTCGACCAGGTGGCGGCCGCCCGCACCGCCACAGCCGAGGCATATCGGCGGCGGCTCGAGCAGCTCCCCGGCATCGGGTTGATGGAGCCGACAGCTGAGGCCGAGCCGAGCTACAAGGATTTTTCGATCACGCTCGACGCGGCGCGGCTCGGGGCGACCCGCGACACCGTCAGGCGGGCTCTCGGCGACCGTGGCATCGAGACCCGCTGCTATTTTGATCCCCCCTGCCATCGGCAGACGGCGTTTCGCCGGTTTCATGAACCGCGGCGGACACTCCCGATCACCGACCGGCTTGCATCCCGCAGCCTCACCCTGCCGATGGGCCCGCATGTCGACGACGACGTGGTGGCGGAGGTGTGCGATGTGATTGCCGGAGTCGCACAGGGCTGCCCGGCATGATGGCACTGGCAGGTTTGGCCTGGTGCCTGACAGCGTTTGCCGTGGCGGCAGCGGTCGCCCATCATCTCGTTGCCTGGACATGGCGCTGCGGGATGATCGATCGGCCACAGCGGCGACGAATTCATACCCGGCCGACGCCCCGGGGAGGTGGTCTGGCGATCATCACCGTCGCGGCCGTGGCGGCGGCCGCGACAGCCTGGCAGATGCCTGGGAGCGCCGACCGGATCGCCGCAGCGAGCCTTCCCGCCATCGCCGTCGCCCTGGTCGGCTGGTGGGACGACGTCACGCCACGGCCGACATCGGTGCGGCTGGCTGTGCAGGTGGTGGCGGCTGTCGTGACGGTCTGGCTCTTGGGGCCGATGACGGCCATTGCCTCGGCGGTGTCGGTGGCCTGGCTCGTGGGACTTACCAACGTCGTCAATTTTCTCGACGGCAGTGATGGGCTGGCGGGGATGACCGGGGCGGTCGTGGCTGGCTGCTTCGGCTGTGCTGCGGCAATGACCGGGGAATCTGCCCTGGCAGCGATCGCGGCAGCAGTCGCCGCCGGCTGCCTCGGCTTCCTTACCTCCAACTGGGAGCCGGCACGGATCTTCATGGGGGATGTCGGCAGCACCGGCTGCGGATTTCTGCTGGCAGCGCTGCCGCTGGCTGCGTCACCAGAGCATGTGCCCGTGCTCGTGCCGGTCGTCGCTGCCGCGGCGTGGCCCCTGATCGCCGATGCCATGCTCACGCTTTTGGGCCGCCTCTGGCGCCGGGAAAATATTTTCACGCCCCACCACGAGCACATCTATCAGCGACTCGTGCTGGGCGGCTGGTCGCATCAGGCAGTGGCGGTGGTCTACGGTGCTCTGGCCGCGGGGGGAGGGCTCGTCGCGCTCGTCTGGCTGGGAGAACTTTCATGAACGGTACCCCCTGCTACGCCCGTTGGCTCAAGCGCACATGCGACGTGGTTGTGGCATCCCTGCTTCTGGTGATGCTAACGCCGGTGCTGGCGGTGGTCGCTGCGGCGGTCTGGCTCGCGCTGGGCTGGCCGGTGCTGTATATCGACCGCCGCGCCGGTCGGCATGGCTGCCCGATCGCCGTACCCAAGTTTCGCTCGATGACGACCGCCGTCGATGCGGCTGGTCGGCCGCTGCCCGATGCAGAACGACTGAGCGGGTTTGGCAGGCTGCTGCGACGGTCGGGCCTCGATGAGCTGCCCCAACTGGTGAGCGTGGTCCGGGGCGACATGAGCTTCATCGGGCCCCGTCCACTGCCGCTGCGATACGTGGATCGCTATTCCCCACGGCAGGCCCGCCGCCTCGAGGTACGGCCCGGGATCAGCGGCCTGGCCCAGGTGCGGGGTCGCAATGCCATCGGCTGGCCGGAACGACTGGAACTCGATGCCCGATACGTGGAAATTCTCGATACATGGTGGGCTCCCGTGGCCGACCTCTGGATTGCCGCGGCCACGCTCCGGCAAATCGTGGTACAGTTTCTGCCTGGACAGGGCATGGCGGCGGCCCACCACGCCATCATGCATGAGTTTGCGTCTGATTCCGATACCGTGATCGCCGCAGAGATCGACACCGCCATCCGCACGGTGCTTCGCGACACAGGCCGCGAGGCAGATGCTCTCGGTGCGGAGTCGCTTCTCCATGCCGACCTGGGGCTCGACTCGCTCGACCTCGCCCAAACGGTCGTGCTGCTGGAGCGGTCGCTCGGCATCGACCCCTTCCGCGGTGCCGAGACCGGCTCCACGGTGCGGACCATCTCCGATCTTCGATCGCTCTATTCCCATACGTCACCCGCTCGTTTCCTCCGCAAGGATGCCCCATGACCACCGCTGCCACGCTGCCTCCCAATCTCGCCGATGCCCCGATCGAAGACAGGCTGGCCTTCGCCATCACGGAAGTGGCCCGACAGTTTCCCGATCGCACCGCCATCGTCGCCGACGCCGGCAGCGACCGCCGCCGCGTGATCGACTACGCGACGCTGGCCTCGATGGTCACTCGCCTGGAGCAGGCGCTCGATGAGCGAAGGCCGGTGGGCATCGTGGCCCGCGGCGGCCAGGTCGAGTCGCTGATGGCGATCGCCGCGGCCTGCGGCCGACAGCATGTGCCGGTGGCCTTTCTTGCCGACGACGCCCGCGATCTCGTGGGGGAACTCCGCGATTGGGTGGCTGTCGATGACACGCTCGCGTTGCCGCCCGCAGCCGAGTTGCGACTGCGGAGCGAGTTCGGCCCAGTGCCTCCCAACGTGATCGTCGCCACGTCGGGCACGAGCGGTCCCCCGCGGCTCGTCGACCACTCCTGGGACTCGCTCCTTGCCGCGGCGCGTCTGGCTGAGCAGTGGCACGGCCTCGGCTGGCTCCTCGTCTATGACGCAACCCGCTGGGCGGGGATGCAGGTATGGCTGCAGTCGACGCTCACCGGCGGCCGGCTGGTGGAGCCGGCGGCCCGCGATCCCGATACCGTGCTGCGTGCCATCGTGGACGAAGGGGTATCGATTCTGCCCGGCACGCCCACGCTGCTGCGACGGCTGCTCTCCTCGGGTGATCGCAGTCTGCTCGGCACGGCGAAGATCGACCGGATCACGCTCGGTGGCGAGAAGGCCGATGCGGCGCTGTTGACCCAGGCGCGGGAGACGTTTCCCGCCGCCAAGATCTCGCACGTATATGCCACGACCGAACTGGGCGAGGTGTTTCGCGTGACCGATGGCCGCCCCGGCTTCCCCGCCGCCTGGCTGGGCCGCGCGCTGCCCAGTGGCGGTCGGCTCGCCATGCGACGCGATGGAGAACTGCTCGTGCAGTTGTCCCGCGACTCGGCCGAGGTGGGCACGGGCGATCTCATCGAGCGGGTGGGAGATCGCTACGAATTCACCGGTCGCCGCAGCGACGTGATCGTGGTGGGCGGCGCGAAGATCCTCCCGGCGCGGGTCGAGGAGATACTTCGCAGTGTGCCGGGCATCGCCGAGGCCCGGGCCTATGGCCTGCCGAGCGCGATCACCGGTGAACTGGTGGCGGGAGAGATCGTGTTGAGCGATCCGCTGCCAGCCGGAACGACGCCGGAGAGCGTGCGGGCCGCCGCGCTGCGGGCGTGTCGTGACACACTCGACGCTGCCGCCGTGCCGCGGGTACTCGACATCGTGAAGGCCATCGTCACCACGGCCGCCGGCAAGGTGCCCCGGCGACGCGTCGTCCGCTGATGCCTGAAGCCTTTCTCGTCTCTGGCGGGTCGCGCGGCCTCGGCCTCGTGCTCGTGGAGCGATTGCTGGCAAGCGGTCGGAGTGTGGCGACGTTTTCCCGCTCGGGTTCCGA
>CAMCYH010000101.1 GCA_945883745.1 Candidatus Kuenenia stuttgartensis | reverse complement strand
GCCCGCGTGGACCTGGCGCTCTCCCTCGATGACCCTGACACCGCCAAGCAGCACCTCGACTGGCTGCTCCTGCGACGGCCCGACGCGAAGGCTGTGCAGGCTCGCGTGGGCAAGCTCCAGCAGCTGCGTGTGCGGCTTGCATCGGCCCCTGCGCCCACAACTACTTCCCCAGACACATCCCCCACTCCATAAGGAGCACGGCAATGAATCCCACCACTCCACTCACGCGGCTCATCGAGCGACTCGAACGCGTCTCGAAAATCGAGATCATTTGGGACGCGATCAATGTGGCCACACTCGCCTTTGCGATCGTGGTGTCGTACGGATTGCGGTTTGAGGGGGCGCTCACCGGTCAGGAATGGGCCAGCCTTGGCAGGGCACTCGTGACCCTCGTGCCGATCCAGTGTGCGATGCTGTTTCTCGTGGCCGGCCGCCGCACGAGCATCCGTGGCGTCACGCTCCGCGATCTCTGGCAGCTTGTCTTCGGCGTGAGTGCCGGCCTGGCTGTGGCGGCGCCGGTCAGCATCCTCGCCAATCTCAGCATCCCCCGCAGCATCTATCTGATCGACTGGTTCATCGCCATCTCGCTGCTCGGCGGCCTGCGCGGCGCGGCCTGCGAGGCGGGCAACTTCCTGCGACGCTGGTCGATCCAGCAGGCCACGCGGGTGTTGCTCGTGGGCACCTGCCCCTCCAGCGAAGCGGTAGCGCGATCGATCCGGATGCAGGCCGGCGCAGCGGGGCAGCGTGTCGTCGTGGGGATCGTGGCCAAGCCCGACGATCAGTCGCTCGTGGGCCGGTCGATCGGCGGTGTGGCCGTGCTCGGCACGACCGACTCAATCGAGCAGTTGATTGCCCGTCATCGGATCGACGAAGTGCTCATGCTCTCCGACACGCTGATCGGTGGCGAAGTGCGCAGCCTTCGCGACCGCTGTAAAGCCGTCGGCTGCCCGACGGCGATCCTGCCTGACTTCGAGATGATTCTGAGCGGCCGCGTGAAAATGCAGCCGCGGCCGATCGATATTGCCGACCTCCTCCGTCGCGAGCCGGTGCAGACGGACATCGCCGGGATCAGCCGCTGGCTTGGCAACGAGACGGTGCTTGTGACAGGGGCCTGCGGCAGCATCGGCTCTGAGCTCTGCCGCCAGCTGCTCAAGCACGGCCCGGCGCGGCTCGTGCTGCTTGACCGTAACGAGACGGGCCTCTTCTGGCTCGAACGCGAGCTCACCCGGCTCGGGCAGGGCACCGGCACGGAGCTTGTGCCGTGCGTGGCCGACATCACCGACCGCGACCGACTCGATGACGTGATGGCCGAACATGCTCCCGGCGTGGTCTTCCATGCCGCGGCCTACAAGCATGTGCCGCTGATGGAGCAGTATCCGGGGGAGGCAGTCAAAAACATCACGCTCGCCACGGCAGGGCTGGCCGAAGCGGCGGCGGCGGCAGGTGTGCAGACGTTTGTACTGATCTCGACCGACAAGGCGGTGAATCCGACGAGTGTGATGGGTTGCTGCAAGCGGCTGGCGGAGATCGTGGTGCAACTGCTCAGCCGCGACTCACAGACACGGTTTTCGACGGTGCGGTTTGGCAACGTGCTCGACTCAGCCGGGAGTGTGGTGCCGATCTTCCGCGAGCAGATCATGCAGGGAGGGCCGGTGACGGTGACCCATCCCGACATCGAGCGCTACTTCATGACGATCCCCGAGGCGGCGCGGCTCGTGATCCAGGCCGGCACGATGGGCCGCGGTGGAGAGGTGTTTGTGCTCGACATGGGCGAGCCGGTGCGGATCGCCGACCTCGCCCGCGACATGATTCGGCTCTCCAATCTCGAGGAGGGCCGCGACATTGAGATCCGCTTCAGCGGCCTGCGGCCCGGCGAGAAGCTCTATGAGGAGCTCTTCAAAGGCGAAGAGGCGTTGCAGACGACGAGCCATCCGAAGATCCGCGCGGCGCGGCTCACGTATGCAGCAGGCCTGACGGCGGAGACGGTGCTCAACCAGATGCGAGCCGCCGCCACGCTCCCGCCGGATGATGTGCGGGAGGTGTTGCACGGCCTCGTGCCCGAATACCTGGGCCACGAAACCGAACTACCACGGGAAGCGATTGCGGGGAGAGTGACCGCTACCCGCCGCGCGGCGTAACCTTTTGCCGTTGGTCTGCAAGCCACCATCAGCATCGGAGAGTAGTCCATCGTTCCTGGCGACGTGCCCCGATCGTCCGCTGTCGTGCAGGCGCTGGGCCTGGCCGCTCCCGCGGTCGGGCTTCAGGCCCTTGTCCTCCTTGTAAACCTTACCGGCCGCTGGCTCGCCGGCAACGCGACGTCGGCCACGGCCGCCGACCAGCTCGCCCTGCAGGGGGCACAAACAACCTGCTTCTATCTCTCCTGGATGATCGCATCGTTCGGCATCCTCGCCTCGGCCGGCGCGACAGCCCTCGTCTCACGACTCGTCGGGGCCGGCGATTGGGACGGTGCCAACCGGGCGATGCATCAGGCGGTACTTGTCGCCGCTGCCGTCGGCGTGGCTGGCTGGCTCCTGGGCGGGTTTGGCATCGATGGGCTGCTCGCCTTGCTCAACCTCGATGGCACCGCCGCCCTCTACGCCAGACAGTTTCTGCAGGCGATGCTGCTCCTGCTGCCGTTTCAACTGCTTGCCACCACGCTCAACGCCTCGCTCGCCGGCGCGGGGGATACCCGTACTCCGCTGAAGATCGGCGCATGGGCCACGGCCGCCAACCTGCCGCTGGCTTGGATCGGATTCCGCGGCTTCGGCACCTGGCCCGGCCTCGGCCTCGCCGGGATCGCCTGGGGGGCCGGGCTCAGCCAGGCCCTCGGCACGAGCGTGTTGGTTGGGATGCTGGCTCGTGGCCGGTCGGGACTGCGGCTGCAACGGTCGCTGCTCAAACCCGACGGCCGGCTGCTATCGCGACTGCTCCACATCAGCCTGCCGGCTGCGGCCGAGAGCCTCTCAATGGTGGCCGGGCAAATGGTCTTTCTGTCAGTCGTCAACCGACTGGGCGATGCCGCCCGGGGTGCCCATGGCATCGCCCTCGGCTGGGAGTCGATGGCGGAGATGTTTGGCATGGCGTTTGGCATCGCTGCGAGCGTGCTTGTCGGACAAAACCTGGGGGCAGGCCGACCCGACGAGGCCCGCCGCAGCGGTCTGGCCGCCTATGCCTGCGGCAGCCTCCTGATGGCGGTCGGCGGGGCACTGTTTTTTATCTTCGCCACCCCGCTCTTTGAGTTCTACTGCCCGAAGCCCGAGCAGGCACCGGTGATCGCGGCTGGAGTGCCGGTGCTGCGGCTCGTCGCCTTTGCCATGCCGGCCCTGGCCGCCTGTCATATCTTCTCAAGCGCGCTACGCGGTGCGGGAGATACCCGCTATCCACTCCTCTTTACAACGGCCGGTTTTTTCAGCGTACGGCTGCCGCTGACTTTTTTCTTGTGCGAGTCGGTCGTCAACATTCCAGGGCTCACACCGCTGCCGGGCCTGGGCCTGGGGCTGTACGGCTGTTGGCTGGCGATGGTCGCCGATCTTTGGTTTCGTGGGCTGCTCTACGCGCGGCGGTTTGCCGGCGGCCGCTGGCAGTCGGTGCGAGTCTGACCGCAATGCGTGTCAGATACCCGTCGATCGCTTCAACGACGCGTGCAAGTCGGGCACCCGCGTGGCCGCCATGTAGACTCTTGCGGTCACCGCCGACCGCGGAAACACCTGCGCCACGAAATCAAAGCAGAATTCGCTGCCAGTGTGCGTGATCGAAACCATGTTGGCATACACGCCGCCGAGCATCTCATCGGGCAGTTTCAACTGCCCATAGACATCAGCGATCGGCGGCTCCTGCCGTGGAGTCCCCCCGGCATTCTCGGCCTTCGAAGCCGCAGGGTCGCCGGCCGGGTCGGGTTTCGGGGCGGCCGGCCGCGACGGCTCGCGCGGGGGGCTGCCAAAGCTCTGGGTGTATTTTCCGATCGCCTCACCGAGCGCGGCCGTGAATTGCATGGCGACTTTGGGCGGCAGGATGACGCGCGCCGCCACGCGACTGGGATGCACGATCGACTGGATGAAGTCGAGCGTAAACTCATTCGGGCCATGCAGCACGACCGCTGCCGTGGCGAACACGCCGCGGCCCACCGGGTCGGGCACGCGGGCCGTCGCGGTGGAGTGCTCGATCTGCTGAAGAGGACGGTCTTCAGGCGGTTTGTCGGAGGGATCGTTACTCATGCAAAGAATGATACCCCAATTCTCGGACCGGTACCGGGGGGAGCCGCCGCATGAGTTCCTCAACGCCATGCCGCACGATTCCCGCCTCGCTGGTCGGATCATCGGGCGATCCAGCCAGCGGCTGCACGTGCGAAATCACGACCTCTGCCACCTCGAGCCCCTCGGCCCGCGCCGCCCGCACGACGGTAAGCGTGCGGCCGATCATTCCCAGCCGTGCTGCATCGACGATCACCAGTGGGAGACCGAGATCCCTCGCCAGATCGACGTTGAGCGATTGCTCTCCGAGCGGTGAAAACAGTCCGCCTGCCCCTTCGACTACCACGCACTCGCAAGCCTCCCGCCATGGGCCGATCCCGTCGCGAAGTAACTGCTCATCGACCCGCTTCCCCTCCACCGCCGCCGCCTGCACCGGCGCGATTGCCGCCGCAAACGCCTGCGGGCAGACCTCCGCGAGCGTGAGCGGCCGACCGGCTGCCTCCCATAGCCGCTCGATGTCGCTCGACCCATCAAACACCACGCCGCTGGCCACCGGCTTGTAGACACCCACCCGCACACCTGCAGCCCGTCGCTCAGCAGCGATCGCGATCGCGACCGCTGTCTTGCCAACACCTGTGTCGGTGCCGGTGATGAACAGGCCGAGTGATGGCATGTGTTTGCTCCGCGTGAACGAAGGTTCTACACTACGAGCAGTTGTTGAGAATTGATATCAGGCATGAAGCTGCAGGGCGCAAGCCCGCGGGATGTTCCCCCGATGCCCTCCCTCGACTCCATCCCTGTCGGCTCGTCCGCCCGCGTGACCGAGGTCACCGGCGCCGACGCCACCTCGCTGCGACTGCTCGAAATGGGGCTCACCCCCGGAGTGGAGGTACAGATAGTCGGCACCGCCCCGCTCGGCTGCCCCGTGGAACTCCTCGTCCGCGGCTACCACCTCTCGATCCGCCGTAATGAAGCGGCCCGGATCGCCGTTTCCGCCTGACTCGCATCATGCCACACGCCGCCGCCACGTCCTCATCGGCGGCCTCCGCCGCACCCGTCGTCGTCGCCCTTGTCGGCAACCCCAACACCGGCAAGAGCACGCTGTTCACGGCACTGGCCGGCATTCCCACGCGGATCGGCAACTACCCCGGCGTGACCGTCGAGGAGAAGGTGGGGCGGTTTCGCCACCGCGACCACACGATCGAACTGATCGACCTGCCCGGCGCCTACAGCCTCGTGCCCAAGAGCCCCGACGAAGAAGTGGCTGTGCGGGTGCTCCACGGCGAGATGAACGGCGTGGCAAAGCCGGATGTGGTGGTGGTGGTAGCCGACGCGACGAACCTCGTCCGCAACCTCTACCTCGCCAGCCAGGTGATCGAGGTGGGGCTGCCCACGATCATCGCGCTCACGCTCACCGATCTTGCCGCACGCAAGGGCATCACGATCGACATGGAGCAACTTGCCGCGCGGCTCGGCTGCCCCGTGGTGCCCGTCGTGGCACCGGCCCGCCAGGGCATCGATCAGCTTGGCGACGCCATCCTCGCTGCAGCTACCGCAGCGCCGCCGCCACGGCCCGACATCGCGCCGCACCTCGCTGCTGTCGATTCCTCCTACACACCACCGGCCCGCGATGCGATCGCCCGCTATGCCTGGATCGACAGGCTTGTGGAGGGCGTGATCGTGCGGCGGCCTCCGCTGCCCACGGTCAGCGAACGGATCGACAAGGTGCTCACTCACCGGCTCTGGGGCACGATCATCTTCGCAGCCACGATGCTTGCGATCTTCTCGTCCATCTTCTGGCTGGCCGCCCCGCTTATGGATCTGATCTCCGGGGCCGTCGATGCCGTGGCCGGCTGGGTGGAGGGGGCGTTGCCGGAGGGGGCGATCCGTTCGCTGCTCGTCGATGGGGTCCTAGCCGGAGTCGGCGGTGTGGTCGTGTTTCTGCCGCAGATCGCGTTGCTCTTTCTCTTCGTGGCTGTGCTTGAAGGCTGCGGCTATCTGGCCCGCGCGGCCTATCTCATGGATCGGCTGCTTGTGGGCGTGGGCCTCTCCGGCAAATCGTTCATCCCGCTCCTTTCGAGCTTCGCCTGCGCGATCCCCGGCATCATGGCCGCCCGCACGATCGAGAACCGCCGGGACCGGTTGCTCACGATCCTCGTGGCCCCGCTCATGAGTTGCTCGGCGCGGCTGCCGGTCTACCTGTTGCTCACGGCGGCGTTTGTACCGAATGTGGCGGTCGGTTTCGGCTGGCTGCGGCTGCCGGCGGTGGTGCTCGCCGCAATGTACGCGGTGGGCGTGGTCGTGGCGGCGATCGTGGCGCTGGTGCTCTCACGGACGATTTTTCGCGGGCCGCCGCAGCCCTTTGTGATGGAGTTGCCCGGCTGGCGGTGGCCACAAGTGGGCGTGGTGCTCGAGCGGGTGCGGGAGGCGGCAGTGTCATTTTTGAAAAACGCCGGCACGCTAATCGTGGCGGTGAGCATCGTGGTGTGGGCGCTCGGCAGCTACCCGAAGGTGCCACCACCGGAGGGGCCGAATGTGACCGAGGCCGAGATTCGCGGCGAGGCGTTGCGGCAGAGTTTTCTTGGGCGGGCGGGTCATCTCATCGAGCCGCTCGTGAAGCCGCTCGGCTGGGACTGGCGGATCGGCTGTGCGGCGATCGCGAGCTTCCCAGCGCGGGAGGTCGTGCTCGGCACGCTCGGCGTGATCTACAACCTCGGTGACGTCGATCCCGGCGAGGAGGAGGGGGCGACGCAGCTGATTCGGTTGCTCAAGAACGCCACCTGGGACGGCACCGACCGGAAAGTGTTTACGCTGCCGGTGGCCCTCTCGATCATGGTGTTCTTCGCGCTCTGTGCCCAGTGCGCGAGCACGCTTGTGATCATCGGCAAAGAGACCGGCAGCTGGATATGGCCGACGGTGACGTTTGTCTACATGACAGTATTGGCGTGGCTGGGCGCGTTTGCGACGTATCAGATCGGCACCATGATCCTCGGGTGAGGGTGGCCATGCAGGATGTGATCGTGATCGGTGTGACACTCGTGGCCGCCGCATGGCTGGCGCGGTCGCTCTGGAAGCGGTTTTTTGCCCCGCCCTGCCGGCCGCCGCACGGCGGCCCGGCCGGCAGCGACGGGTTTGTGCCGCTCGATCAGCTGAAGTAGGGGTCGCCGGCCCGCACCCACCCAGCCGCAGGGCGCAAGCCCGCGGGATGATGCACCAGCCAGCGCCGCCGCAGTCCACCGGGCTCGCGCCCGGTGCTCCTTTTTAGGACGCAAGCCCGCGGGCCGACTCCTCGGGCGAGAGCGTCGTGATGTGGCATCCCGTTCCCAGTTCAAACCCCGCGAACGCGGCCAACCGCGGCAGGATCTCCAGATGCCAGTGCCAGCGGCTCGCAGCGGCCCCCCGCTCACCATACGGCGCCTGGTGGAGCCACCAGTTGTAATCGGCCCCCGGCACCGCGGCACCGAGCCGCGCGACCACATGCCTCGTGAGATCAGCCACCGCGGCCACACGCTCCGGCGACGCTGCCGAGAAGAGTGGCTCCGGCAAACGTGGCAGGATCCACGTCTCAAAGGGCTGCCGTGGTGCCGGCGGAATCAACGCTACGACATCGCCCGCCTCAGCCACTAGGCACCCGCTCGCTTCGGCCTGTTCAATCATGGTTGCGAACGAATGCCCTGGCTGGCTGGCCGCCGCCAGTTCCGCCTCCATCACAGGTGGCACAAAGTCGAGGCCGACAAGCTGGCTGTGGAGATGCTCGAGCGACGCGCCGGCCTCTGGCCCGGAGTTCTTGAACACGGTCGCCCAGGCGATGCCCTCAACCCCATCAAGCATGGCCAGCCGCCGGTGAATGAGCTTCCAGACGTCGCGCCATGCGACCGCATCGACCTCGAGGATCGAGCGGTAGTGGGCCGCCGATTCGATCACCACCTCATGGATGCCATGGGCTGGGCGGGAGCATCGGGGAAAAAGATCTCCCGACCCCTGCGGGCACGATTCCACGACGGGATAGCGGTTGGGAATGATCCGGGCCTGCCAGGGCATGGCGCCATCGTGAGGCGTACGGAGCACATCGGGTGGCGTCTGCGATTCGTGGCCGACGCAGAACGGACACGGACCCGCGCTCATGCAACCTGCATCGAGATCGCTGGGGCGGTCCGCCCGCCGTGGTGCGACGACGACCGTTCGCGCCGCGAGCGGATCATGGTGGATGCGGGGATCGCGGGAGGGCGTGTCGGGCATGAAATAAGGCCAGCTGATAAACGCTTCAGTATCGCATGAATCGGCCGCGGCATGTTGAACCGCGCCCCGGCTATCCGTACACTCTGAGCGTTCGAGAGATGGACCCCCAGGAGGCACTTGCATGCTCACCGTCGGCGACGCGTTTCCCCAGTTTTCCTGCCAGGCGTGCGTGGGAACCGAGAAGGACCAGATCAAGCTCCTCACCAACGCCGACTACGCCGGCAAGTGGGTCGTCTACTTCTTCTATCCCAAGGACTTCACGTTTGTCTGCCCGACCGAGCTGGCCGAGTTCAACAAGCAGCTCAAGAACTTCGCCGACCGCGATACGAGCGTGGTGGGGGGCAGCACCGACAACGAGTGGTCGCACATGATGTGGCGGCGGTCGCACGCCGATCTCAAGGATCTCGGCTATCCGCTCATCGCGGCCCAGAAGCTGGCCCCCGAGCTCGGCATCCTCGAGAAGAGCGAAGGCTACTGCCTGCGGGCTACGTTCATCGTCGACCCGCATGGCACGATCCAGTGGGTGGACGTAAACCAGGGCCGCGTGGGCCGCAACGTGGCCGAGGTACTTCGCGTGCTTGACGCCCTGCAGAGCGACGAGCTCTGTCCCTGCAACTGGAAGAAGGGCGACCCGTACGTGAAAGTGGGGTAGGTTTTCCCCGGCGGCCGGCGGCAGTCATCCCGCCGGCTTGCGCCTGGCGGCTGGGTGGGGAACACTCGCACCTGGCGGCTGGCTGTAGTCACCACACCACCCAGCCCCGGGCGCGAGCCCGGGGGCTGCAGCGGCGCTGATTCGCGCATCATCCCGCCGGCTTGCGCCTGGCGGCTGGGTGGGGGACACTCACACCTGGCGGCTGGCTGTAGTCACTACACCACATAGCCCCGGGCGCGAGCCCGGGGGCTGCGGCGGCACGGATTCGTTTATGCTTGCGACCCTGTGGCGACAGTGTCCACCGCATGAATCTCCTGCATGAACCGCCCTTGGCTCCACAAATTCGCCGACGCTTTTCGCGGCCTCCGGCGGGCGGTCCGCAGCCAGACGAGCTTCGCCGTTCACATCACTGTGGCAGCGGCCGTGGTTATGGCTGCCGCTGTGCTGCGGGTGTCGCTCGTGGAGTGGTGTCTGCTCATCGGGGCGATTGGGTTTGTGATCACGGCCGAGGTGTTCAACACCGCCATCGAGTCGCTCGCCCGCGCCCATGACGTGGGCCGTCACCCCAGAATCCGGGATGCCCTCGACATGGCCAGTGCTGCGGTGCTCGTGGCCTCGATCACAGCGGCCGGGATTGGGGTCGTGGTCTTCGGAACTCGCGCTGCTGAGTGGCTCGGCCTTTGGTAGGGTGCTCGCCGTCGGCGTGGGGATCACGCCGCGGTTATTCCTTCTGGAGGTGGTTATGGCGAAGTTGCTTGCCGAGGCGATCGGCACCTTTTGGCTCGTGTTGGGCGGATGTGGCAGTGCCGTGTTGGCGGCTGCGTATCCCGATCTCGGGATCGGCTTTGCGGGCGTGTCGCTCGCGTTCGGCCTGACCGTGCTGACAATGGCCGCCGCGATCGGCCACATCTCGGGCTGTCATTTGAACCCGGCCGTAACGGCTGGGCTCGTGGCAGGCGGACGCTTTCCTGCCAAGCACGCGATCGGCTACATCATCGCGCAGGTGGTCGGCGGCATCGCCGGCGCGGGCGTGCTCTACCTCGTGGCCAAGGGTCTGCCCGGCTTTGATCGGGTCGCCAGCGGCTTTGCCTCGAATGGCTTCGGCCCGCATTCTCCTGGCGGCTATCCAATGGCTAGTTGTTTCCTCATCGAAGTGGTCCTCACGGCGGCCTTTCTCTTTGTGATCCACGGGGCGACCGACAAGCGGTCGAGCGCGATCATCGCCCCCATCGCGATCGGCCTGTGCCTGACGCTGATCCACCTGATCAGCATCCCCGTCACCAATACGTCGGTGAACCCGGCCCGCAGCACGGCGACGGCGGTCTTCCAGGGCGGCTGGGCCCTCGAGCAACTGTGGCTCTTCTGGGTGGCGCCGATCATCGGCGGCATCCTGGGCGGTCTGCTCTATCGCACCGTGGCCGACTGCTGCCACGACTGACTGTGAGGGATGCGATTCTCTGCACGACAGGCAGGCTGTGGATATAGGCCACGGAGGGCCTTGTTCACGGGACAACTAACCGCGCAGGTCGTAGCAGAGGATCGCGTCACCTTCGCGGAGGTAGAGCAGGCCGTCGAGGATCACCATGTGGGCCCAACTCGGACGGTCGCCGCTGCCCGGCACCTTGAACGAGCTCACTTCTTGATAGCCTGCCGGATCGGCCTTCACGAGCGACAGCGTGCCATCGGCGTAGCGGACGTAGATGTGACCATCAGCGGCGAAGACCGTCGCCGAGTTGCGTCCGCTGCCCCGCTCCTTCCAGACGATCGTGCCTGTCATCAGTTCGGCGCAGAACGGGATGCCCTTGTCATCGGAGTCACCGTAGAGATGGTCACCAACGAGCACGATGCCACCGTGCTTGTTGGCCAGGTCGGGCTTGAGGCCGTAGATCTCCTTGATCGTGACCTGTCCGCCAGGGCCAGGTATCTGCTGCAGGAGTGCACCGCCCCGCTTGTAGCCTGCCGCGAAGAAGACGAGGTCGTCCTTGATGATCGGCGTGGGGATCACGGCCGTCGTCTTGTCGATCGGATAGGCCCAGAGAAATCGGCCCGTCTTGGCGTCGACCGCGAAGGCACCCGCGGCAGTGGTCTGGACGTAGACGTTGCGTCCGCCAACGGTGGAGATCACGACCGACGAATGACCGGCCCCCCGATCGAGCTTGATCGGGCAGGCCCAGATCAGCCGGCCACTCTTCTTGTCGAGGGCCACCATCGTCGCCTTCTCTCCGCCCGGTGTGCAGACGAGTCGGTCGCCGTCGATTGTGACACTTTCACTGTAGCCCCATGA
>CAMCYH010000100.1 GCA_945883745.1 Candidatus Kuenenia stuttgartensis | reverse complement strand
GGCCGACTTTCCGCTGAAGCCGCCATCCCGCTCGAAGTCACCGCCCCAATGCTCGAACTGGCCGCCGATATGCCCGGCCGCCGCTACCTGCAACGGCCGGCCACCTGCCGGCTCACGATGCACAACACCGGCACCGCCCCCGCCCTCGGCGTGGAACTGGCAACGCAGTTGCCCCCAGGCATGAAGTTTGTGCGGGCCAACAACGCCGGCTTCTACGACGAACGGCATCACCGCGTGCTGTGGAGCCTCGAGGAACTGCCGCCAGGTGAGACCGGCACCGTCGAATTGGTGGTGATGCCGGTGGCCCTCGGTCCGCAGAAACTGATCACCGCCGCCCGCAATCCGGCCGGCCTCGCCGACCAGGTCGCCAGCACGATCGAGGTTGACGGCCTGGCTAGCCTCACCTTTCAAATCACCGACAGCGAGGATCCGATCGAGGTCAGCGGGCAGACTGAATACGTGATCCGTGTGGGCAATCAAGGCACGAAACCCGCCAGCGGCGTGCGGCTCGCGGCGACGCTGCTGGGCGATCTTGAGCCAATCGAGGCGACCGGCCCGTCGGGGCATCGGATTGAGAACCTGACGGTCTTCTTCGAACCGTTGGCCTCGCTCGTGCCCACCGAGGAGGCGACCTACAAGATCCGCATCCGCGGCCGTCGTGCCGGCGACCACCGCGTGCAAGTGCAACTGACGAGTGACGACCACGCCGCGCCGATCACGAAGGAAGAAGTAACGCGGGTCTACGCCGACCGCTAGCCTTACGCCTGCGGGGCCATCCATGGCCCCCGCAGGCTTGGCAGGTCGGAGGTAAAGCCAAGGTTTGCCTCGACCTGCGATGGCTCGCCCTCCAGGCGAGCCTCGCGTAAGCCGAAGCAGGCCCGCCGACTTGCGCCTGGCGGCTATGTGGGCGAACGCTTGCGCCGGTGGCCTTGTGGAAGTTCCTCCAGAAAGCCCCGGGCGCAAGCCCGGGGGCCTGCAGCAGCGTCAAATGGTGCGTCAGCCCGCCGGCTTGCGCCTGGCGGCTATGTGCGGGGCGAATGCGCCGGCGGCTGTGGGGGGAACGCTTGTGACGGCGGCTATGTGGGCGTTACCGCAGCACGGCGCCGACGCGGCGGCCACACTCTTGAACGACGGCGTCGACGACGCGACCGGCTTCATCGCCGGAAAGCGTACCCGCGTCGCTTCGGAGTCTGACCGAAACCACCACGCTCTTTTTGCCGGGCCCCAGCCGCTCCGCATCCTGCCAGACCTGCGAGAGCCGGCACGTCTCCACCAGCGGACCGGCCACCGCATGAATCGCTGCGGCGATTCCACCCCACGGCACCTGCTCGTCGACCACGAGGTTGATGTCTCGCTCCACCGCCGGAAAATCACTCGGCCGCACGAGCCGCCGCTCCTCGGCAACCGCAAAGTCGAGCCAATCAAGCCGCAGTTCGACGGCGACCACCGGGCCGATGAGCGCATGCGCCCGCAGTGATGCGGCGGCGATCTCACCCACCACGCCCACCCGGACCGGCTGTCGATCACGGCGGTGGAGCACGATCTCAGCTGCCCGACCTGATGCGAACAGGTCAATCATGAGCGGCCGATACTCGACGCACGAGTCGCCCCCCTGCGGCAGACTGCCCGCTCCGATGCCGAGCTTCGAGAGCACCGCCTCGGCCAGTCCCTTGGCCCGCAGATACTCGCCGCCCATGACAAGCGATACGAGCAGAGGCTCCTCGACCGGCGAGTCGGCAGGCAGGTCAGTCGGAAGCGCAGTGCGCGGCAGGTACGCATGGGCGATTTCAAAAAGCTCGCCGTGCGGCGCCCCGACGGCAAGCGTACCCGTGCGGGCCTCGAGCAGGCTCGGCAGCAGCGTCCGCCGCAGCCGATCGGCTCCACGAATGAGCGCCGGCTGACAGACAAGCGGCGGCGCCTCGGTCCACGGGCTCTGGGTCACCTCCAGCGGCTCGGCCACCACGCTGCGGGTCATCGCTTCGCAGAAGCCCGCTGCCACCAGCACCTCTGAAACGGCACGAATCGCAAGTTCTCCTGACGAGAGTTCCACGGGCCGGGCCGCTACGGGCTGATCCTCCGGCACCCGGTCGTAGCCTTCGATGCGGGCGATCTCTTCGACGAGGTCGATCTCCCGCCAGGCATCCCGCCGCCACGTGGGCGCTCTCCACCGCGATGATCCGGCTGTAGCCTTTTCTGGCACGAACCCAAGGCTCGTGAGGATGTCCCGCTGCCGCGCGACAGGGACGTCGGTGCCGAGCACTTCGGCGGCGCGGCCGTCGCGGAGCTGAATCGTGGCCGGCGAACAGGCCAGCGCCCCCGCCTCGACCACGCCGGCTGCCAGAGTGCCTCCGGCAATTTCCAGAATCAGCATCGCCGCCCGTCGGCTGGCCCAATCAACGGCTGCCGGGTCGGGGCCCCGCTCGAAGCGATACGACGAGCCGCTGGCCAGCACGAGGCCGCGGGCCGCCGCCCGCACTGCCAGAGGGGCGAACTGTGCCGACTCGAGCAGGATGTCGGTCGTTGATTCGCTGATCTCCGAATCGGCTCCGCCCATCACGCCGGCCAGTGCCACCGGCCGCTCCGTGTCGGCGATCACACACATGTGGTCGGTGAGCGTGTAGGTCTTGTGATTGATGGCAGTAAACGCCTCACCCGACTCTGCCCGGCGGACGACGATCCGCCCGCCCCGCACCTTCCCGAGGTCGAAGGCATGCAGTGGCTGGCCGCACTCGAGCATCACGTAGTTCGTGACGTCGACCACGTTGTTGACGCTCGCCACGCCGACCGTCGCCAGCCGATCGACGAGCCACTGCGGGCTGGGGCCGATCCGCACGCCGCGGATCACGCGGCCACAATAGAAGGGGCAGATTTCAGGCGAACGGATCTCGATGGCGATGCTCTCGCTCGCCGCCGGCCCGGTCTCCTCCGGCCGCGGGTCGGGCACGTGCAACGGGCGGCCGAAAAGCACGGCCAGTTCGCGGGCCACACCGACATGGCCAAGCCAGTCGGGGCGATTGCTTGTGACCTCGATCTCGATCGCGTCATCGTCGCCATGCGGGGCCGTCGACTCGTGGTTGAGGCCGGCCATGAGGAGCCGCTCCACGATCTCTTCCGTGGGAGCATCGAAGTGCACGTAGTCCGCCAGCCATTTTCGGGAAAGGATCATCGGCGGCTCAAAACTGCTGGAGGAAGCGGACGTCGTTGCGATAGAAGTCGCGGATATCAGCCACGCCGTACTTGCGGGCGGCGATCCGCTCCACGCCGAGGCCGAAGGCAAAACCCGTCACCGCGTCGGGGTCATAGCCGACCGCCTCGAGCACGGCCGGATCGACCATGCCGGCGCCCCCCATCTCGATCCAGCGGCCTCCCCACTCCATGTCGACCTCGACGCTCGGCTCCGTGAAGGGAAAGAACGACGGCCGGAAACGCACCTTCACGTCGCCGCCAAGAAAGCTCGACGCGAAGAACCGCAGCACGCTCTTGAGATGGGCCATCGTGGTCCCTTGCTCCACGAGCAGGCCCTCGACCTGATGAAACATCGGATAGTGTGTGGCGTCGGCGGTGTCGGGCCGATAGACGCGGCCAAGCGACACGATTCGCAGTGGCGGCTTCCGCTTTTCCATCACACGAATCTGCACGGTGCTCGTCTGCGATCGCAGCAGGAGCGGGTCGGCTCCGCGGGCCACGGCAAGATAAAAGTTGTCGAGTGGGTCGCGAGCCGGATGCTCTGTTCCGATCGCGAGGGCCTCGAAGTTGTGCCACTGGTCCTCGACCTCCGGGCCGGTCACGCTCTCGAAGCCGAGCCGGGCCATGATCTCCTGGACGCGACGTATTGTCTGCGTGATCGGATGGAGGTGACCGAACCGGACGGGCTCCCCCGGGAGCGTGACATCGATCGATTCGATGGTGGTCGCGGTGCCGCCGGCCAGCCGCTCCTGAACTGCGGCCAGCAGGGCCGTGATCGCTGCCTTGGCATCGTTAAAGTGTTTGCCGGCCGCCGGCTTGTCGGCCGCAGCAAGGCTGCCGAGCATTTTCTGAATCGCCTTCAGACGACCGCTGCGGGCACCGAGAAACTCGATACGAGCCGCCTCCATGGCGACCTCATCGGTCGCGGCATCGAGCGCGGCGGATGCCTCCGCTCGCAGTCCTTCGATCTCGGCCAGGAATTCATCGAGTGAGACGTCTGCCACCGGCGAGTGCCCCCTGCTCGGACGAAAGGCGTCAGCCGGCAGCAACAAGCTCCGGCAGGCCCAGGCCCTGGCGGACACTTTCCACAACGGCATCGAAGCCGGTCGGATCGAGCACGGCCATCTCGGCGAGAGTGCGACGATCAAGTTCGCAGCCGATCTTTTCCAGGCCGGCAATGAACTGGCTGTAGCGGAGGCCACGCTCCCGGCAGGCGGCATTGATTCGCACAATCCAGAGGCGGCGGAAATCTCGCTTCTTGCGGCGGCGATCGCGGCGGGCGTACACGCCAGCCCGAATGAGTGATTCCTTGGCGGTGCGGAGCAGTTTCCGCCGACCCCCTACCGAACCCTTGACCCGCTTAAACAACCGCTTCTTGGCCCGCAAACGGGGCACGACACTCTTGGTACGCATGGCTCTGGACTTTTCGACCGGACTTACTGGATGGAGATCAAGAACCCATAAATCTCGCCCGCCAGACGAAAAATGCAAGGGCCACGTCTGCAGACAGGGGTAGAAACACCCGTTTTCGCCGGCTGCTGCCCCGTCACTCTGGGAACAGCCGTGTCGAGAGGTACCGCTCACCGAGGTCAGGCAGCACTACCACGATCATCTTACCGGCGTTGTCCGGTCGGCGGGCCACCTCGAGGGCGGCCCAGGCCGCTGCCCCGCAACTGATCCCACACATCAGCCCTTCCCGCTTGGCCATCTGCCGGGCGGTTTCCATGGCGTCCTCGTCGTCGACCTTCACCACTTCATCGATCACGTCGAGGTTGAGAATCTCAGGGATGAAACCCGCGCCGATCCCCTGGATCGTATGCCGGCCCGGCTTGATCGGCTCTCCGGCCAGCTTCTGTGAAATCACCGGGCTGTTGGCCGGCTCGACTGCCACGACCTTGAGCCCCGGCTTCTTGGCCTTGAGCACCTCGCCGCAGCCGGTGATCGTGCCACCAGTGCCCACGCCACAGACGAGAATGTCGACCTGCCCTTCGGTATCGGCCCAGATCTCCTCGGCCGTCGTCCTGCGGTGCACGTCGGGATTGGCGGGGTTCTTGAACTGCTGCGGCATGAAAAACTGTGAACTGGAGGCGTTGATCTCCTCCGCATGCCGCACCGCGCCCGGCATGCCCTCGGCGGCCGGCGTGAGCACCAGTTCGGCGCCGAGCGCCTTGAGCATCCGCCGTCGCTCGAGGCTCATGCTCTCCGGCATCGTGACGCGGAGTTTGTAGCCACGGGCGGCGCAGACATAGGCCAAGCCGATACCTGTGTTGCCACTGGTGGGCTCGATGACGATCGTGTCGGAGCCGATGCGGCCTTCCTGTTCAGCAGCGTCGATCATCGCGCAGGCGATTCGATCCTTCACGCTCCAGAGCGGGTTCATGTTTTCGATCTTGCCGACGACGGTGGCCACGCAGCCTTCGGTGACCCGGCGAAGACGCACCAGCGGCGTGCGGCCGATGCATTGGGTGATGTCGTCGCGGATGCCCGCGGGCATGGCAGACTGGATCATGGTGAACCCTCCGGAGACGGAATTTTCCTCATTATCGACAAAGTCCGCCAAAAACTAAACCGCAGCCCGCCGGCTCGCGACTGGCGGCTGTGTGATAAACCCTTGCGCCTGGCGGCCGTGCGGGGATCGGCTTCTGGAAACGCTTGCCCCTACGGTAGTCGTTTCACCCGAAGGTTGCGGAAGTGAACTTCGCTACCAGGGTCGTGGGCCTGGAGGGCAAACGTGCCGTGAGAGAGCTTCCGTGTGCCGGTCACGCCTTCCGGCTCGACAAACTCAAACAACGTCTTTCCGTCGACGATCACGGTGATCCGTTTTCCCTGCACGATCAGCTCCTGCGTGAACCAGACGTCATCCCTGGCCGGCGCCGTGAAGTTCTTGACGACGTTGTAGATGCTGCCGGTCCGTACCGGATCCTTCTGCGAGTTGTTGACCTGCATCTCGTAGCCCACCTGCGGCCAGCCCTCCTCCTGGAAGACAGTGTGGAAGAAGATCCCGGCGTTTGAGTTGGGCCTGGTCATCACCTCGGCCTTGAAGTGGAAATTGGTGAAGTCGGCCGGCTTCGCCGCATCGGCCCCGGAATAGAAGAGATGGCTGCGAGGACCGCGGCAGACGATCGCCCCGTCCGCGACCTTCCAGCTGTCCACATTCTCGCTGGCCTTCCAGCCAGCCAGCGTCTTGCCATCAAACAGGCTCTCGAAGCCGGACTCGTCGGCCCGCGCCACGCAGCAAAACAAGGCCAGCCCGGCAAAAAAAGTGACGGCGGCGGTGCGACCGGCGGCACGGCGAACAGCAATTGCATACGATACGTACATCTTCGGGTTCTCCCGCCTTCCGCATGGATGAGGATAGTTCGATCAACGCGCCGCTCGCGACGCTGCCGGATCATAAATCCCCAGCGGTTTCCACGCCATCGTTCGACCATGCGACCACCGCGCCCGCGTCGGCCTGGTCGTCGATCGATACCGACGTTTTCCTCGACGGAAGGCCGGGGCAGGAATGGCTCGTCATTTCGGCCGCGGGGCTTGCGGTCGCCTCGGCCGCCGTCGGTCGCGGGGAGCCGGTGCCGGCAGCGGCCATTCGCCGGGTGGAATGGGCCGACATCGAACGGGTGCGAACCACGGCGGGCGTTGGCGGCGGCATGCTCCAGGTTCGCATCGAGGGCGACTGGGTCGATCTCGTGCGGTATTCCAATGCGTTGGCCACGCGATTCCACAAAATCGCCCGCGCGGTCGAAACGAGCCGAGAACGCGCGACCGCCGACGGCACAGCCGTTGCAGAACCGCGTTTCGACGCCGAGCCGCTCGATCCGCCGCACTGCCCAGGCTGTCATCTGCGGCTGGCCACCACCGACGACGCCTGCCCACGGTGCATGCAGAAGGGGCGGATTCTCAAGCGGGTCGTGGAACTGATCTCGCCCTATCGGCGGTCGGCCCTCGCGATGGGCATCCTCACGCTCGTGGGTGTCGTGGCGGAACTGGTGCCCCCGAAACTCCAGCAATACATGGTCGATGACATCCTGTCGGTCCCGGCGACCGTCGAGGTGGGGGCGCCGCAGCCCGACTTCAAGACGGCGCTCTTGGTCGTCGTGCTCGCCTTGGCCTTCTCGCGGGTGCTCCTCTCGGTCGTCGCGGTGCTCAAGGGACGGCTGGCTTCGACGATCGGCAGCAGCCTGACCGCCACGCTGCGGCAGGAGATGGTCGACAAGCTGCAGAGCCTCTCGGTGGCCTACTACGACCGCCATCAGGTGAGCTCGATGATCAGCCGCGTGGCCCACGACAGCGAGGTGCTCCACGGCCTCATGCACCAGTTCACAGGTGGCTTCCTCCTTCAGATCGTGCAGCTGGTGGCCGTCGGGATCATGCTCTTCTGGATCAATCCCAAGCTCGCCGCCTTCACGCTCATCCCGGTACCGCTGGTGATTCTCGGCTCCTGGATCTTCTGGCGGCATGTCTACCCGCGGCACTATCGGCTGTGGGATGCCGCCAGCAAGCAGATGGCGGTGCTGTCCGGCATGCTCTCGGGAATTCGCGTGGTGAAGGCCTTCGCCCAGGAGGGGCGGGAGCGGGACCGCTTCCAGGCCGCCAGCGACCACCTCCGCGACTGGCGGCAGTGGGTGGAACTCACGGGCAATACGTACTCCGCCGCGATGCAGATCATCTTCAGCCTCGGCGGGCTGATCGTGTGGTACGTGGGCGGCCGCGACGTGATCGGCCGCGAAATGTCGCTCGGCCAACTCATCGCATTCCTCGCCTACCTCGCGATGTTTTATGCCCCGCTCGGGGCCCTCTCCAACTTCACGACCTGGCTCACGAGTTTTCTCTCCGGAAGCAAGCGGGTACTCGAACTGCTGGACACGCCCGCCCTCATCCACGAGCCGCTCGAGCCGGTGGAGTGGGATGCGCCGCAGGGGGAGATCGTCTTCCGCGACGTGACGTTCGGCTACGATCCCAACCAGCCCGTCCTTCGCGACGTTTCCTTCCGCGTGGCGCCGGGCGAGATGATCGGCATCGTCGGCCGCAGCGGCTCCGGCAAGTCGACGCTCGTCAATCTCTTGGCCCGGTTTCATGACGTGCAGGAAGGCACGATCGAGATCGACGGTATCGACATCCGTCATCTCGCCACAGGCGACCTGCGGGAGCGGCTGGGCATCGTCTTTCAGGAATCGTTTCTGTTCCGCGGCACGATCTGGAAAAACCTCTCCTACGGCCGGCCGGACGCCACGATCGAGGAGGGCCTGGCGGCCGCCAAGGCCGCGGGAGCGCATGATTTCATCTGCCGGCAGCCGCTGGCCTACGAGACGCTCCTCGGCGAACGCGGGGCCGGCCTTTCAGGCGGTGAGAAGCAGCGGCTTTCGATCGCCCGCACCCTCCTGGCCGACCCGGCGATCCTCGTGCTCGACGAGGCCACGAGCAACATCGACGCCGAGGCCGAGCGGGAGATCCAGCGGGCCCTGGCCGCATTGATCCAGGGCCGCACCACCGTCGCCATCGCCCACCGGCTCTCGACGCTTCGTCAGGCCGATCGCATCCTCGCCTTCGACCGTGGTCGCCTCGTCGAACAGGGCACCCATGCCGAACTGCTGGCGAGCGACGGCCTCTACGCGCGGCTGGTGCGAATCCAGACACAGGTGTCGAAGCAGCCCACGGTCGATGCGCTCCTGGCCGACGAGTCCGCGACGAAGCCGGTCGAGTCCGAGGAACCCACCGACTCACAGGCGCCGCATGGGATCGAGTGGCTCGACCGGGCTCATCACGCCTTTCGGATTGGACCACACGGACGGATCGAGTTGTGGAGTCACGGCCACGAACACACCCGGCTCGC
The DNA here is from genome assembly GCA_945883745.1 of Candidatus Kuenenia stuttgartensis. Classification (GTDB taxonomy): domain Bacteria; phylum Planctomycetota; class Planctomycetia; order Pirellulales; family UBA1268; genus CACORA01. Next base: position 2,439 of record CAMCYH010000100.1, on the reverse strand, counting down.
CGCCGGCGTGTTCGTCGTGCCCACGTTTCCGGCGACGCACCCCGAGGCCTATCTCTCGGTCAGGGGCTGGACTGACGACGGCGAGGAGCGGGAGCTGGGCGTCGTACGAACGCTTGCCGAATGGCCTGCCGACGACGCGAGCATCATTCGTGATGCGGTGCTGCGCCGCACGCTCGTTCGCACGATTCGACGGGTCCACGACGTGCGGCTGTCTCACGGCTATCTCGACTTCGACGTCGAGACCGATGCCGGCCCGAGCCGGTTCACGGCCCGGTGGACCCAAAGCCAGGCGGTCGACTTCGGCCTCGACGGCAAACTGCTGATCGATGCGGAGGACAACCGCTGGGTCGTGCCCCGGATCGAGGATCTGCCAAAGCCCGACCGTGAACGGTTCCTCCAATACGTTTACTGGTAGCCAAACACGGGTGAAGTCCCTGTTTCTCGTGACATGCGGCCGAGAGTCGTTGTTGCAGCGACTTGCCACCAGCGGATTGCAAAGCACCGGTCCAGCGCCGACACTACCTTTGCGGCCATTCGCGCCTGACGCGTGTGGAGTAGCAAAACACCCGTCAGGGAAGGCGTGTGCAGACCCGATGGACCGTCATCGCTTTTCCCTTTTTCACTCTTCTGGAGACGACTGATGAATCTTGTAGACCTGATTTCCAGCCAGCTCACATCGGGCGATGTGCTGGGCAAACTCGCTGGCCTCGCCGGCGCCAATGAGACCCAAACGAAGGCCGCCACGACCGCGGCGATCCCCGCCCTGCTGAGCGCCCTGTCGGGCCTCGCCGGCACGAGCAAGGGGGCCGACCAACTGGCCTCGGCGATGGGGGGCCTCGACCTCGGCATGCTCGGCAACCTCGCCGGTATGCTGGGGGGTGGTCAGGCGAGCAGCGTGGGCAGCCTCGGCGGCAACCTCCTTGGCTCGCTGTTGGGAGCCGGCGGTACCGCGAAAATCGTCGATGCGATTGCCGCCTTTGCCGGCATCAAGCCTGGCATCATGCGGACGTTGCTGAACTACCTGGCCCCGATCGTGCTCGGCATGGTCGCCAAGCAGTTCAGCGGCCGGCCGACCGGTGCTGACATCTCTCGGCTGTTCGCTGACCAGTCGTCGAACATCAAGGCCGCGATGCCGCGGGGCCTGTCATTGGCCGACGTCGGCAAAGCAGCCGAGGTCGCCAAGGGGGGCCTGCCGGCCTGGCTGCCGCTGGCCGCGCTGGTGGCCCTTGCTGCCGCTGGCTGGTGGTTCCTGAACCAAGGCAAGATGGATGACAAGGTGGCACCGGTTGCCAAGCCTGTCGAAAGAATGGTTGTTGAGGCTGAGCGGAAGGCCGGGCCGGTCGTCGAGACCGTCCGCGACGAGATCGTGACCGACGGCAAGAACGTCATCGAGGCCGTCACCGACATGATCTCGATCGATCCCAAGTTCCTCGAGGCCGGGAAGACGGCCGGAAGTCTTTTCTCCGGGCTCACCAAGGTCCTCAAGGGCGTGACCGACGTCGACACGGCCAAGGCGGCTCTGCCGGAACTCGAGAAGCTTGCCCCGATGCTCTCCACACTGGAGACCGAGGCTGGCAAACTGCCTGCGGATGAGCAGCCCGCCTTCGCCGAAGTGATCGGCAAGAACCTCGGGCTGATCCAGAAGGTGATCGACACCGTGATGGCGATCCCGGGCGTCAAGGAACTGCTCGGACCGGTCGTGACACCGATGGTGGAGACGCTGACGAAGCTCGCAAAGTGAGTTTTGTCGAGGTCCTCATGAAACAGACCGGCCCGGGTCGCCTGCGACCCGGGCCGGTTTTTTTGGTCAGAATGCCATGGCTTCGTGCCGGCCCGGGGGCGGCAAAAGTCGCCGCTCCGCGGTCTTTCAGATTGTCGCGGGGCGAGGATACGCCAACGCTCCTCGAGCGTTCGCCGACCCCCGGGCCTACCGTTCCTGGTTTGCGCTATCGTGGCTCCCACGATCAAGAATGTGATCTAGACAATCGCGAGCGGGTTTTTCTTTTCTTCGAGCGTGCCCCGCGTGATGCCCACGCGGTTCATGGCTTTCAGCTGCGTCCAGACGTCGCGCCCCCCGACCCGGCCGGCAAGGAGGTCGCGGTAGACGGCGATGATCTCACGAATCTCGGTGGCCTTTTCGTCGAGGAGCTCGATCCGAAAGTGACTCACGCCAGCGGCCTGCAGAGCCGGCACCGCCTCGGCGGCACTCTGGGGCATGGCGTTGTAGAGGGTATTGCGGCAGCCGACGTCGGCCGTCAGCGGGTGCTCCACCCCAATCCGATCGCGGAGCTTCACGACATGCTCGTCACAGGGGCGGCCACAATTCGTCTTGTTGGTGCCGGGTGAAAGCACGGCGCAAAAAACGCAGTGCTCCATGTGAAACATCGGCATGTGCTGGTGGATCACCACTTCGAGCCACTCCGCTGGTATGGCCGCCAC
>CAMCYH010000099.1 GCA_945883745.1 Candidatus Kuenenia stuttgartensis | reverse complement strand
GGTGGCGTCCTCGACTGCCGGTTTGGTCCGCAGGGAGAGCTGGCCACCTGTGGCCGCGATGGCGTGGTGAGGCTCTGGTCACCGGAAGGGAACGAGACCAAGAAGTTCTCAGTGGCTGACGACACGCCGGCCGACGCCAAGCCGCCGGCAGGCGTGAAACTTCTGCCGACTCGAGTGGCCGTGTCGGGCGATGGCGCGTTCGTGCTCGCGGGCGACACCGCCGGGCGGTTACACGGCTGGCCGGCGAAGTAACTCACCCTTGGTCGGGAGGGCTTTCGTGCGACACGTCTTTGCGATCGCCATTGCCGAGATCATGGGGCTTGCCGCTTTTGTCGCCGTGGCGGCCCCTACGGTGGTTGAAACAGATCCGTTGCCACCGCACGAGCAGCGGGCGAGGTTTCGGCTTCCACCAGGCTTCGAGATCCAGCTCGTAGCCGCCGAGCCCACGATCCAGAAGCCGATGAACATGGCTTTTGACAGTCGCGGCCGGCTGTGGGTTACCCACTCGGTCGAGTACCCGTTTGCCGCTTCGGCCGAGGCCGTGCCGCGGGACGGGCTCACCGTGCTGGACGACTTCGGGCCCGATGGCCTCGCCCGCAGGGTGAAGAGATTCGCCGACGGCCTCAATATTCCGATCGGCGTGTTGCCGCTGCCTTGCGCCGACCCCGCCGGCCGCGGACAGGAGGTGATCGTCTGGTCGATCCCGCACATCTGGAAGCTGACCGACGTCGATGGTGACGGCCATGCCGACCGCCGCGAAGTGCTCTACGGTCCCTTCGCCTTCGACGACACGCACGGCAATCAAAACTCGTTTCGGCTTGCAGCCGACGGCTGGGTCTATGCCAACCACGGCTTTCGCAACCAGTCCCGCGTGAAGCTTCGTGGCGAAGGGGCTGACGTCCTCGAGCTGAAGTCGGGTAACGGCTACCGCTTCCGCCCCGACGGTTCCGCGATCGAGCAGGTGTCGTGGGGCCAGGTGAATCCGTTCGGCATGGATTTTGACTCCCTGGGGAATCGTTTCAACGCCGATTGCCATTCGCGGCCGCTGACGATGCTCCTGCGGGGCGGTCGCTATCTGAGCCCCTTCGGCGCCCGCAACGCCGACTACGACGATGGCCTTGGGCCGGCCCCGGAGACGACGGCGGACGGTCACGGCTCGACGGGGATCTGCGCGGTCGCCATCTGCGACACGGCGAGGATGCCTCCCGCCTACCAGGGGTCAGTGTTCGTCGGCAACGTGGTCACCAACGTCGTCCACCGCGATCCGATCGAGTGGCGGGGCTCATCGCCGTGGGTCGAGAAGCCGGAGGATTTTCTCGCCTGCGACGACTTGTGGTTTCGACCAGTCGATCTCGCGATCGGCCCCGATGGCGGCCTGTATGTCGCCGACTTCTACAACTGCATCATCGGCCATTACGAGGTCGATTTGAAACACCCGCGACGCGATCGCGAGCGGGGGCGGATCTGGCGGGTGGTCTGGAAGGAGGCCGGCACTGCGATGGGCCTCCCCGACCTGTCGCGGCTCGCGACGGCCGACCTCGCGGCCCTGCTTGACGCCCCCACGGAAACCCTGCGACGCCTTGCGTTCGACCAGCTCGTCGCACGCGGCCGCAACGACCCGAGCATCGCGGCGACGCTCCGCGTGCCCGCGGGCGGCGAGCACCGGCGGGCGCGGTCGCTCCTGGCCCTGGGGCTTCTCGGGCAGCTGGACGAGGCAGCCATCAGCACCGCCGCGGGCGACCCGTCGCGGCTGGTCCGTGTGCAGCTCGTGAAGACTGTCGAGGCCTTGTCTGACTACGGGCCATCGCACGAGCGACTGCTCCGCGAGCGGCTCACCGACGCCGACCCGTTTGTCCGCCGCGCGGCGGCCGAGGCGCTCGCGGACCGCCCGTCGCTCGACGCCGTGCCAGCTCTTCTGACCGCCTTGCGCGGCACCGCCACCGCAGACACGCAACTGATCCATGCCCTGCGAATGGCGATTGCGGCGCCGCTGCGGTCGGCTACGGCTGAGGCGCTGGCGTCGATTCCCGCGACCGAGGCCGACCGAGTGCCGTTGCTCGATATCGTGGCCGGCCTCCCGGGGCCGGCGGTCGCAGGCTATGGCCTCGCGCTCACGCGGCTTGGCGACCCTGCGCCCGCGATGCTCGAGCGGGTGTGCCGCAGCGTGGCCCGTTATGCCGATGCCGCCCGCCTCGAAGAGGCCACCCGCTTCGCCCGGACCACCTGCGGCGACGACGTCGACAAAAGCGCGCCTGTGATCCAGGCGCTGCTCGACGGACGCCGCGAATCGAACCAGCCGATCACCGAGCCGAGCGGACTGGCCGGCTGGGCGCGGTGGCTGATCGACGCCGTCTCCGCCATGCCGGACTCGACGCGGCCATCCGACGGCGTCGTGCGGGCTGTGGTGACCGTGGCCGACAGGCTCTCTGTCAGGGCCGCCGCCGGTCTCGTCATCGGCGTTCTTCGCGATACTGCCCGGCCGATCGATCTGCGGCGTGAGGCGGCGGCGGTGGCCCTCGTGCTCGACCGCGAGCCCACGATCCAGACATTGATCGAGCGGCTGGCCGATCGGGGTGAGCCGGCAGCCGCACGGGTGGAATTCGTCAAGCAGCTCGCCGGGCTCGACCTGCCGCAGGCCCGCTCGGCGATCGCGGAGTCGCTCTCGAACGCGTCGGCGACAGAACAGCGCGGCTTGGCCCTGGCGGCACTCGCCGATCGCGGCGCCGCCGACGCCCTGCTCGTGCTTGTCGAGCGGGGCAAGGTATCGGCCCGGCTTCTGCAGGATCCGCAGATCGCCCAACGCGTGCGCGACGTCGGCGTCGCTGATGCCGACGCGCGGATTGCCCGGCTCACGAGCGGGCTGCCTTCAGCGAATGAGAGCGTCCGCGGCATCATCGAACGGGTCGCCAAGCGGATCGCCGCCGGTGAGGGATCAGCCTCGGCAGGGCATGCGTTGTTCACGAAGAATTGTGCCGCCTGCCACCGCCACGGCGGCGCGGGGGGGCTGGTCGGGCCGCAGCTCGATGGTGTCGCCCTGCGTGGGCCTGAGCGACTGCTCGAAGACATTCTCGACCCCAACCGCAACGTCGACGAGGCGTTTCGCACGACCGTCGTCACGCTGGCCGACGGTCGTGTGGTCTCCGGGCTCAGGGTTCGCGATGAAGCAGCCGACGTCATTTTCGTGGATGCGACCGGACGGGAGTTGCGCGTGCCGCAGGCCGAGATCGAGGAGACGGCGGTTGCGCCCATTTCGCCGATGCCGGCCAACATGGCAGACCACGTCGGTGAGGATGCTCTTGCCGACCTGATCGCCTACCTGCGGACGGTTCCCGGGCGGTGATCGACCAGCGGGCACGATTTTTTCACCGAGGAGACGAATGGCATGGGAGACCAATGGTCTAGACGCGATGTGCTGAAGGCCGCGGCTGGGGCGACGGCCGCCTATGCGGGTGTGTCGCGGCTGGCCTGTGGTGCCCCGGCGGCAGCCCCCGCGGCCATCGATACCCACACCCACTTCTATGATCCGACGCGGCCCGAGGGTGTTCCCTGGCCGGGCAAAGACACGCCGCTCTATCGGCGCGTGCTGCCCCCGGACTGGCTCGCGCAGGCAGAGCCCTTGGGCATCACCCAGACCGTTGTCGTGGAGGCGAGCGCCTGGGTGGAAGACAACCAGTGGCTGCTCGATGTGGCCCGCGATCATCCTTGCCTGATCGGCGTCGTGGGGCGGCTGCCGATCGGCGAGGAGGGCTGCACGCAGCTGATCGATCGCTTCGCCGCCCAGCCGAAGTTTCGCGGCGTGCGAGTCAGCGGAACCGCCGTCGTCGAGGGGTTCGAGTCGACTGCGTTGATGCGCGACATCGAGCGGCTGGCGTTTCACGGCCTCGTGCCCGACATCAACAATGGCCCGGCACTCAAGGCGGCCGACAAGCTGGCCGCGCGACTGCCGGAGATGCGGGTGATCCTCGAGCACATGGCCGGCGCTCGTATCATCGGCGATGCGCCCGACGCGGCCTGGGCCGACGGTCTGGCCCGCGCCGCGGAGCGGCCCAACGTCTGGCTCAAGGTATCGAACCTCGTGGAGAGCGCGGCCCACTCAGCCGGGCTGAAGCGGGCCCCCGCCGACCCCGATCTGTACCGGCCGTGGCTTGACGCCGTGTGGAAGGCCTTCGGCCCCGACCGGCTCATCTACGGCAGCAACTGGCCGGTCTGCGAGTGGGCCGCCGACTATGCGACGGTGGTGGACATCGTGCGGCCCTGGATCGCCTCCCATGGCCCGGCAGCTGAGGCGTCGTTCTTCCAGGTAGCCGCCCGCAAGGCCTACGGGCTTGGAGTAGCATGACGCCGCATGCCGAAAGTAAACTAATGAAGGCTGCGGGAGCGGCGGTATCTCCGTGCGGAGGAGACGATCCACATGCAGGCGCTGAATTCTTTTTGCGTTCGCGGGTCATCCCGCCGGCTTGCGCCTGGCGGCTTGCAGTGGGGCATAGCCCGCCGGCGTGTGCCTGGCGGCTTCGTGTGGAACAATCTTGCCCTGGTAGCCCGGGTGGCCGTGCTCATTCTGGGGGCAACATGTTCTCCCGACCTGTCGGCTGCTGAGCCCCCTGCCCCGGTCAGCTACCACAGGCAGATTCGCCCGATCTTCCAAGCCCATTGCCAGGGCTGCCACCAGCCGGCCAAGCCCGAGGGCGGCTACGTGATGACCGAGGTGTCGCGGATGCTCGTCGCCGGCGACTCCGGCGTTGCTGGCGTCGTGCCGTGGAAGCCCTCCGACAGCATGCTGCTGTCGCAGATCACCCCCGACTCCTCCGGCCATGCCGAGATGCCCAAGGCGGGCAAACCGCTGGCGAAGGCCGACATCGATATCGTCGCTCAGTGGATCGCCGAAGGTGCCCAAGACGACACGCCCGCGAGCGCTGGCCAAAAGGTTGATGCCGAGCATCCCCCGGTCTACACCCGGCAGCCGGTTGTCACGTCGCTCGACTTCTCCCCTGACGGAAAGCTCCTTGCCGTTTCCGGCTTCCACGAGGTGCTGGTGTTCGATATGGAGGCGGCTGCGGCGGGCCAGACGGTTGCCATGGCACCCGCGCCGAAGCTGCGGCTCGTCGGCCTCGCGGAGCGGGTCGAAAGGGTGCGGTTTTCGCCTGATGGCACGCGTCTGGCGGTGATCGGTGGCAACCCGGCCCGCATGGGCGAGGTGCAGATATGGAGCGTTGCCGACGGCACGCTTCTCCTTTCGCATCCGGTGTCGTTCGACACGGTCTACGGCGGCGGCTGGTCGCCCGACGGCAAACTCGTCGCGTTCGGCTGCACCGACAACTCCGTCCGCGCGATCGATGCCGTGAGCGGAGAGCAGGTGCTCTTTCAGGGCGTTCATGAAGACTGGGTGCTCGACACTGTCTTTTCGCCCAAGGGGGATCACGTGATCTCGCTCGGCCGCGACATGAGCGTGAAGCTCACGGAGTTGAGCACGCAGCGGTTTATCGACAACATCACCTCGATCACGCCTGGCGCTCTCCGTGGGGGCCTGATGGCCGTGGATCGGCATCCTGTCCTCGAGCACGTGGTGGCCGCCGGGGCTGACGGCACGCCGCGGGCCTACCGGATCCACCGTCATGCGAAGCGGGTCATTGGCGACGACGCCAATCTCATCTTCCCGCTGCATGCGGTCAGCGGTCGTGTCTTCGGCCTGCGGTTCTCCCCCGACGGCAAACGCGTGGCGGCGGTCGGCGGGCTCGATGGCAGCGGTGAACTCGTGGTGTCCAGCTACGGACTCGAGGCCGACGTGCCGAAACCGATCCTCGACATCATGGCAAAGGTGCCGGGCGAGAGCCGGACCAAGGGTAGCCAGCGAACGGCTGACGAATGGAAGGCATTCGATGAGTTCCGTGACGCATCGACCAAACTGCTCGCGAAGGTGGACGTGCCCGAGACTGCGCTCTACGCGGTAGCTTTCCACCCGAATACTGGCGAGGTAGCGGTGGCGGGTGCCGATGGCATCGTGCGGTTGTACGATGCCGGTGGAAAGTCCACGCGGCAGTTTCCCGTGGCCCGGCTCGACACCGCCGCTGCGGCCCAGCAGAAGCCGCCATTGCCTTGGCCGGCCGAGGCATCTCTGGAACCTGATCCGGCCTCGCCGTCAGGCGTTGTGTCGCTCGAGATCGAGCCCGCCGAGATCGTGCTCGACGGTCCCTTCGCCGCTACCCAGCTCCTTGTCACCGGTCGGCTGGCCGATGGCCGCCGGATCGACCTTACGCGGAGTGTGTCGTTTGGCCAGGCGGGAGGCAGCGGCAAAGGGGTCGCGGCCGCTGCGGCGAACGTCATGAGCCTCGTGTCGATTGGCCCGGCGGGGCTTGTCCGGCCGCTGGCCGACGGAACGGAACGGCTGCAGGTGGTGCACGGCTCGGGGCCGACCGCGGTCGCGGCGTCGGCCGCCGTGCGGGTGACGGGGGCAGGTCTCGTGCCCCCCGTCGACTTCATTCGCGACGTGAATCCCGTGCTCACGAAGATGGGCTGCAATCAGGGGACCTGCCACGGCGCGGCCAAGGGGAAGAACGGCTTCAAACTCTCGCTGCGTGGCTACGACCCCGTGTTCGACCTCAGGGCCTTCACCGACGACCATGGCAGCCGCCGCGTGAACCTGGCGAGCCCCGACGACAGCCTCATGCTTCTCAAGGCGTCGGCGACGGTGCCCCACCAGGGCGGCCTGCTCGCCCGCGTCGAGGATGCCAATTACCAGATAGTTCGTCGTTGGATCGAGGAGGGGGCTCCGCTCGATCTGACGACGCCGCGGGTCACGAAGATTGCGGTGAGTCCCGCGCAGGCGGTGATCGATCTTGCCGATCGCAGGCAGCAGTTTCGTGTCGTGGCGACCTATGCCGACGGAACATCGCGGGATGTCACGCGGCAGGCATTTCTCGAGAGCGGCAACAATGAAGTGGCTACGGCCGACCCGACCGGCCTCGTCACCGCCGTCCGTCGCGGCGAGGCGCCGATCCTCGTACGGTACGAGGGTTGCTATGCGGCCGTCACGCTCACCGTGATGGGCGACCGCTCCGGCTTCGAGTGGCGGCAGCCGGAATCGTGGGGCCGGATCGACGACCTCGTTGCAGCCAAGTGGCGGGCAATGCAGATCGAACCGGCCCCGCTCTGCTCCGACGCCGAGTTTCTCAGGCGCGTGTCGCTCGATCTCACCGGCCTGCCACCGGCAGCGAGCCAGGTGCGGTCTTTTCTCGGCGACGAGCGTGATGTGCGGATCAAGCGGGCCGAACTGGTTCAGCAGCTGATTTCCAGCGACGCCTTCGTGGAGCACTGGGCGAACAAGTGGGCCGATCTGCTCCAGGTAAACCCGAAGTTTCTTGGGAAGGAGGGGGCACAGGGGCTGCGCGACTGGATCCGCGGACAGGTCGCCGCCAACACGCCGTACGACCGGTTTGCCCGTGACATCCTCACGGCCACGGGCTCCAACCGCGAGCATCCCGCCGCCGCCTACTTCAAGACGCTCCGCGACCCCACGCTCACAATGGAGAACACGACGCACCTGTTCCTCGGAGTGCGGTTCAACTGCAACAAGTGCCACGACCACCCGTTCGAGCGTTGGACGCAGGATCAGTACTTTGAGACCGCGGCGTTCTTCGCCCAGGTCGCCCTGGAGAAGGATCCTGAGAGCAAGGATCGCACCATCGGCGGCTCGGCTGTCGAGGGAGCCAAGCCGCTCTGGGAGGTCGTCAAGGACGCCGCCTCGGGCGAGATCAAGCACGAACGCACCGGGAAGGATGTGCTGCCGAAGTTTCCGTTTGAGTGCCGCTTCGATGCGCCGGCTGGTGCCTCGCGGCGGCAGCAGCTTGCCGCTTGGATCACGTCGGCCGACAATCCCTACTTCGCCCGCAGCTATGTCAACCGGCTCTGGGGCTATCTCTTCGGCATCGGCATCATCGACCCGATCGACGACATTCGCGCCGGCAACCCGCCCACCAATCCGGTGTTGCTCGACCATCTGACGAGGTCATTCGTGGCCGGCGGCTTCGACATGCGGAAGGTGCTCGCGGAGATCTGCACGTCGCGAGCCTATGGCCTCGCGATCACAAGCACGAAGTGGAACGAGGACGACAAAATCAACTACTCGCACGCCCTGCCGCGGCGGCTGCCGGCCGAGACGCTCTTCGACACGCTCCACGCCGCGGTCGGGTCACCGACGAAGTTCCCCGGCTATCCCGTCGGCACCCGGGCGGCGTCCCTGCCCGACGTGGCCAGCGCGCTTGGCGGCGGCTTTCTCCAGACGTTTGGCAAACCGGCCCGTGAGAGCGCCTGCGAGTGCGAGCGAGCCGGCGGGGTCGCGTTGGGCCCGGTGATGGCGCTCGTCAGCGGCCCGGCTGTCGGCGACGTGCTTGCCGACCCGGCGAGCGAACTGGCGAAGCTCGTGAAGTCACAGCCCGACGATCGACTGCTTGTGGAGGAGGTGTTTCTGCGGGTGCTCAACCGTCCGAGTAGGCCCGAGGAGGAGGCGGCCGTCGCCGGACTTATGCAATCGATCGCGGCCGACCACGAGCTGCTGGTGAAGGATCTCGCCACGGCCGAGGCAGCCTGGAAGATAGAGAAGGCCGAGCGGGAGCGGCAGCGGATGGAGCGGATTGCCGCCGCTCGTACGGCGCTCGACGAGGCCACCGCGGCCTACGAGCCGACGCGGATCGAGGCGGAAAAAAAGCGGGCCGAACGGATTGGTGTGGCCGTGGCGGCGATCGAGAAGCACCACGGCGATGCCGAGGCCACGCTGCGCCATTACGAGGATCAGGCTGCGAAGATGCCGGCCTGGAGCGTGGCGACGGCGTCCGAGATCAAGGGTCCGCCCGGCGCGACGTTCGAGACGCTTGCCGACGGGTCGGTTCTCGTTTCGGGCACGCAGGCAGCGGCGTCGGTGATCTCCTTTTCGGTCGACGTCGCCGACGTCAACACGCTGAAGGGACTGCGGGTGGAGGCGATTCCCGACCCGCGGCTGCCCCGGGGCGGAGCAGGTCGGGCACCCGACGGTAGCTTCGTCGTGTCGGAGATCTCGGTGGACGTGGCCCCCGCATCGCGACCGGGGGGCACAAGCCCGCTCACCCTTCAGAAGCCGCAGGCCGATTTCTCCGCCGACCGGTTTCCGGTGGCGCAGGCCGCCGACAACGACGGCTCCAACCCGGACCGCGGCTGGAGCGTGACGCCGCGGCAGGATGAGATTCACTGGGCCGTGTTCGAGCTCTCTGGCGCCCCTGACATCAAGGAGACCGCGCGGGTCATCGTGCGAATTCGCCATGCCTTCAAGGGCGGTCAGCATGGCCTGGGGCGGTTCCGGATCTCCTTCACGGCGTCACCCGCGCCCCATCAGCTTGGCGTCATGCCCCGGGCCGCCGAACTGGCAGGCATTCCGCGCGAGAAGCGGTCGGCGGCTGATGCGGCCGAGCTGGCGGCGATCGTTGCGGCGCGGGATCCGCTCCGCGAAAAGCTTGCTGCCGAACTGGCCGCTGCCACGCTGCCGTTGCCTGCCGATCCGAAGCTCACGGCCCTGGCAGCCGATCTCGCCGATGCCGAGAAGCCCGTCGCCGACGATCCTGCGATCGTACGGCTACGGTCGGACGTCGCCGCGAGCACCCGGCAACTGGCCGATCGACGGCTTACGGCGATCCAGGATCTGGCCTGGGCCCTCGTCAACAGCCCGGCCTTCTTTTTCAACCACTGACCCGTCCGATCTCCGCCCCGCACCCTTTCCGACAGGAGCCCAGCCATGCTCGTCATCCCCGGCCGTCCCGGCAAGGATCTTTGTGATCCGCATCTCGGCACCAGCCGCCGCGCGATCCTGCGGGCGGGGGCCATCGGCCTGTTCGGCATCTCGCTGCCGACTGTGCTCCGCCTGCAGGCGGCTGCCGCGAACGAGTCGACGGCCGCCGCGAAGACGCCCCCCGGCTGGAACCGGGCCAAGAGCGTAGTGCTCGTCTACCTCCAGGGCGGCCCGAGCCATATCGATCTCTTCGACCCCAAGGAAAACGTGCCCGACAACGTCCGCAGCACGTTCAAGAGCATCCCCACCAAGCTGCCGGGCGTGCAGTACACGGAAAACGTTCCCAAACTTGCGGCGATCAACGACCGCTACACGTTGATCCGTTCGATGAACTACACGCCGAACGGCCTCTTCAATCATACGGCCGCGATCTATCAGATGATGACGGGCTACACGACCGACAAGGTAAGCCCCTCCGGCCAGTTGGAGCCGCCCAATGCCAAGGACTTTCCCAACTTCGGCTCCAACATTGTCCGCCTCAAGCCCAACGAGGAGCCGATGCTCCCCTTCGTGATGCTGCCGCGGCCGCTCCAGGAAAGCAACGTCGTCGGCAAGGGAGGCACGGCCGGATTTCTAGGCCGCGACTTCGACCCGTACACCCTCTTTCCCGACGGCGACGATCTCGACATGCGGAAGATGGAACGAATTCGTGTCGATGACCTGCAGCTCCGCTCCGACGTGTTCGCCAAACGGCTCGAGCGGCGGGCGCGGCTTCGCGAGCTCATCGACCGCACGATGCCCGAGCTCGACAAGGCCGTCGCCGACTACAAGCTCGACGAATACTACGATCGGGCGCTCGATCTGGTGATCTCGGGCCGAGCCCGCGAGGCATTTGCGATCGAGCGAGAGTCAACGAAGCTTCGCGACACCTACGGCCGCAACACCTTCGGCCAGAGCCTGCTCCTTGCCCGGCGGCTCGTCGAGGCGGGCACGCGGGTTGTGGAGGTGATCTGGCCGAAAGTCGCCAACTCCGACAATCACTCGTGGGACCATCATGTCGGCCTCGACAAGCGAATGAAGGATCAGTCGGCTCCGATGCTCGACCAGGGGCTTTCGGCCTTCCTCACCGACATGGACGACCGCGGCCTCCTCGAGGACACGCTCGTGGTGGCGGTGGGCGAGTTTGGCCGCTCGCCTCAGAAGGGGGTGAGCACGTCGGGCAATGGCAACTCGGCGGATGGCCGCGACCATTGGCCCTACTGCTTTTCCGCGATCATCGCCGGCGCCGGTGTTCGGCGCGGCCACGTGCACGGCAAGAGCGACGCCACCGCTTCGGCGCCGCTCGAAGATGCCGTGCATCCGACGCAGCTGCTGGCGACGGTCTACCACGCCTGTGGCATCGAGCCGGAGACGATCGTCTACAACCATCTCAACCAGCCGCGGGAACTCGTGAAGGCCCAGGCCGTCACGAAACTGTTTGGCTGATGCCCGGGCATTCCCACTCCGCTTCCACGATTCGCAGCATGTTGTCACAGGAGCGGTCAGGAAGCCCCCGGTGGAAACCTGGGGATAAGATGGCCCGCGTCCCACAGATCCCCCGGCTGCTTCCGGAAGGTTCCTGTACTTCTGTGATCATTCAACTCGGGAAGTTGACGTCACTCAGCCCAAAACCCGAGGTGGCAACGGTCTCTACATCGCCTTGATCAGGTCGATGCAGGTCTGGCGAACCTTGCCGGGATTGACGTTGGGGTTTTTCTTTTTTGC
>CAMCYH010000098.1 GCA_945883745.1 Candidatus Kuenenia stuttgartensis | reverse complement strand
AATTGCCAACGGTCATCGCACCATCATCGATCATTGCAAGCCGAGCTTGCGACCCTCCAGCCGGCACGAGTGCCACCACGCTCGCGAGACCTACGGACAGGATCCCCAACGAAATAAGAACCTCCATCAACGTGATGGCATTTCGAGATTGGGCAAGGGGTTCCGGACGAGCAGCGAGTGTCATTTACGCGCCCCCCAATTTCTGCCGCACGTATGTTTGGGCGTCAAAAACTGTGTCCGATGGCTTATTTTCAATCACGCTTGTGGAGCCTGTTTTTGGGTCAAGCAAGAGCCATACCGAGTATGGGTTTTGTATGTTGGCACCGGGATTATCTTCTGTCGGGGCCGGAACCGGTTCAACGCCTACCTGCGTGATCGATCCGACAAGTAGTACAACCACATCGCCCGAACCCAGCGGAATCCGTTTCCACTCACCGTTTGACAGCTTGCAGAGCCATGCCGTCGAAGGGCGGCCCAACGGATCGAAGAGGATTGCGGTCTTTGAATATTGCGAGAGGTCCTCGCCCGCTCCAACGGCTTGAATCCCCGCCGCCGCACCATCGAGATCAACCCCGATGGACGAATACCGCAGGTCGACGCATGCGTTACCTGCAAGTCTTCGGGCGCGATAGGAATTCTTGCGCTTAGGCGGCTCTGAAACCTGATAGAACTGCGGCACATTGCCGACCGGGAAAGCATCGTTTTCGAGATTCCGATTAGGCATCATTCGAATAGTGTTGGCGTTGACTATCTGAAAGATGCTCGACGACCCAAGGAAACGAATAACCGCTCCAGGTATCGGGTTTGGTGTAATCGGCGCGCTTAGTCCCACAGTGGGAGGCGGAGCGCTGGTATTGACTGACGATGTATCGATCTGGACCGTCCCCGTTCCGCTGACAACACTGCGGGCAAATGCAAGATCGACAGCCCCGACCGAATTTGGGAGCGGCTCAAACCAAACGCCGTTTTCGCTTATTTCACCGATCGCCCTTGAGGCCGCATCGGCAAAGTGAAGACTCAGCGCGTCTGCGGCGGCGCGAAAGGTTTGCTTGTCGTCTCGCGACTGGATCAGTGGGCTAACTGCAACTCCAAGCAGCCCGAGAATGGCGAGGACGACAAGCAGTTCGACGAGCGTCATTGCTCGACGATGACTAAATGAAGGCGCGATCATCGTTGCACCTCCTACCGGGCCATGAGGTCGTGGTTCGTGATGTTGTCGAGGTATGCATCGCCGGGTTTTGGAGATCCTACGATGCCGCTCCCACCAGCGTTGAAGGTACAGATGCTCGCGAGGGCGGAGTCCGGCCACCCACTTGCCGCCGTCGTGAGGCCATAGCCATCAGGTCCGCTGAGCGGATCGTTCATCGCCTCATCGGGCCCTGGTGAGTAGATCAGTGGTAAGAGCGGATAAGCAGAAAGGTCGGCTGGAGGCGAATCAACGTCCATAGGATCGCCTGTCGCTGAAGTGATTGGCTGGACAAGGGAAGCAAAACCTGGGGCCCATCGGAAAAAGGCAATTGGCCTCCCCCACCCATCCCAGAATTCCTTGAGACCGTCGGCGTCGATATCACCGATCCGTTCTGGCCGAATATCTTCAAGGAAGTCCGGAAACCTGCCTGACCGGGTGATGATCATGTACAGGCACTCGGCGCTTTGATATTTCTCAAAGTTTGCGTGCGATGATCCAGATGCGCGATATCTGGAATACGCCCGGCCGGTCGCAGTCGTGGGTGATGCCGGATTCGCAAAGACCTCGGCCCAAGAGTCTGGCATTTCCTCGCGCATGCGCCGCCGTAATGTGACAAGACCGCCCGGCTTTGCCAGATCCTCGTAGTCTTCATACCAATCCATGATCGCATCATTGAGACGATTGATCATGAATTCCGTGGTTTCTTGCTTTGACTTTGTGGCGGCGCCAGAGAGGCCAGCGAGAGTCAGCGCACCCAAAATCGAAAGAATGGCCATCACGACTACAAGTTCGATGAGCGTAAACCCGGACGTGGACGTCAGATGGTTTCGATGGAAACGGTGCATTAATGTCACTTCAAACTATCGAGGTACTCTCGTCGAGTGCCCGGCCAGAAGTTCGACAGATCGTCGTCGGTGCCAAACTCGCCGTCGCGACCCGGATGAATGATCTGAAAAGTCGCGTTATTGAAAGGTTCACCACGGTCAAGTAATCCGTTTGAGTTTGCGTCCTCAGTAGCCGCCCCCAGGGTGTCGATCAATCCGTTTGGAGGAGTCGTTGATGAATCTTCGCCCACGGCCATAGCGGCAGTAGTCGGATTGAACTCGACCCAAGGCGTCGGAAACCGACGGCCGCTGCTGACAAAGTAATAGTTAGCACTATCGACGTAGCGATAAACCCCGGAGTTCAATGCGTTAGTAGAGCGATAGCGACCAGTGAAAAAATTACTCTGACTCTCCAGTCGGGACCGGTCGAAGTCAAAAAGGGGCTTAGTTTCCCCGACAGTCGGTTCCCGAGGGTTGCTGCTGTACCCGAACAACCAAAAAGCCAAAGCCGTATCCGGACCAAGTGGAATCGTGTCAAATAAGCCATCCAACGAATTGTTCCCGTTTGCATCCTCTTGTTGAGCGGCGTCAAGAACTCGGTTTTGATTCTTATCTTCTGTAAACTGTTTTTTAACGGGGTAATTCGGGTATTGCCCCCTGGAGTTGGGAAAAAGACGCAGGATGTGATTCGGTGCGTTGCTTGCTGATGCGGGCGGAAAGCTCCCATACTCGTTTTTGTAATTCATGATCGCCATGTGCAGCATGTCGATCTCCGCCTTGATCGCGGCGTTGCGGGCCTTCGCGAGCGACTGCATCACCACCGGCACCGAGATCGCCGTAAGGATGCCGATGATGCCGATGACTATCATCAGTTCGACCAGGGTAAACGCCGCCCTGTGAGTCGCGACGGTGCGGGAGCCTGACGATCCGTGCCGCGCCGAAGCGGCAGCGGAGGCAGCCACACGTGGACAAGCCCCAGGGCTTGCGCCCGGGGCTGAGTGTTGCACGCAGTTGCCGCGTAGCGATGGCTGTTGGACGCAGTCTGTCCCCAGGGGCAGCAGTCGCACGCCACTACCGCCCGCGGATGACTGCTCGCCCCATAAGAAAGAGATTGAAGGATTCATTGCGGCAGGTCGCTTTAGGTCAGGGTCTGGATCAGTTTGATAAGCGGCATGAAGAGGGCGATCACGATGAAGCCCACGGCACCGCCCAGGAAGACGATCAAGAGCGGCTCCATGAGGCTCGTCAGGCTCTCCGTGAGCACCGCCACCTCCTCGTCATACACGTCGGCCACCTTGTAGAGCATCGTGTCGAGCTCGCCCGACTCTTCGCCCACGTCGACCATATTGATCACGAGATCGTCTACCACCGGCTGCTTGTATTTCATCAGGTAGAGGAGCGCACCGGCCCCCGGAACGATGAGCGTCCAAAAGAAGGCGGCGCCCAAATTCAAAGGGGGCACCGAATATTCCTTGAGCGGCTTCGCGATCGCCTCGCCATCCCGAATCGATTCCGACACCTTCGCAAAGAGCCGCTCAAACATCATGTTGCCCGAAGTCTCCTTCGTGATGTTGAGCGCCTCGAGGATCGGCACGCCCGAGGCCAAGAGCGTGCCAAGCGTGCGGGCGCTGCGGCTCATGATGTTTTTCTCGACCAGCTGGCCGAAGACCACCACCTTCAGCGAAAAGAGATCCCAGCCCATCCGGAAATAGGGCACCTTGCAGAGGATCTGCAGGAAGAGACGAAACGCAAACGGGATCGCCGGGATCGTCCACCAGTAGGCGGCCACCCAGTTGGAGACGTCGATCAGAAACTGCGTCATCGCCGGCAGCTCCGTGCCGAAATCGTCGAACATCTTCTTAAATTGCGGCACGATCTTCAGCATGATGAACGTGAGGATGCCCACGGCCACGCTCACCACCACGATCGGATAGACCATCGCCCCCTTCACCTTCCGCTTGAGCGACTGGGCCCGCTCCATGAATTCAGAAAGGCGGCGGAGAATCACTTCCAGAGCACCGGCCGTCTCGCCGGCCCGGATCATGTTGCAATAGAGCCGGTCAAACGCCTTCGGGCTCTTGCTCATCGCCTCCGAAAGCGTAGACCCTCCCTCGATCTCGTCGGTGACGTCGAGAAGGGCGTTTTTAAGGGCGCCCGGCTTCTGCATCTCCGCGAGCACCTTGAGGCTCCGCATGATCGGCAGGCCGGCGTCTTGCAGGATCGAGAGCTGGCGGGTGAAGAGCGTGATGTCTTTGGTCTTCGCCTTGCCGAGGGCGAAGGTGCGGCCGTTTTTCTTCTTGGCCGCGGCCCCGGCCGTCTTTGCCTTGGCCACCTTGAGCTTGGTGACCATGTAGCCCATCTGACGGATCGTCGTCTGGGCTTCGGCCTCCGTCGGCGCGTCGATGACGTCGCGGATCTCCTTGCCGGTGGTCGCGTCGATGGCTTCGAACTGGTAGGTTGGCATGTTACGCTTCGAGGATGGTTTCGCGGATCACTTCGTCGGCGGTGGTGTTGCCCAGAAACATGTTTTGCATGCCCGAATCACGGAGCGTGATCATACCGTGCTTGCGGGCCACTTCGCGGATCTCCTCCGTGGAGGCATTGCGGGCCACGAGCGCCCGGAGCTCGTCGTTCATCACCATGAATTCGTAGAGGCCGAGGCGGCCCTTGTAGCCGGTGCCCTTGCAGATATCGCAGCCCTTGCCCCGGAAAAACTTCTTGCCGACAACCTCGTCGCTCGTGAGCTCGAGGTCGGCCAGCATGTCGGGATCGGGCTGAATCTGCTCCTTGCAGTTGCCGCAGATCCGGCGGACCAGCCGCTGGGCCATGATCGCCTCCACCGTCGCCGTGATCAGAAACGGGGGCACGCCCATGTCGCGGAGCCGGGTGACCGTGGAGGGGGCGTCGTTGGTATGGAGCGTGGAGAAGACCATGTGGCCGGTCAGGGCCGCCTGCACGGCGATCTCGGCTGTCTCCGTGTCGCGGATCTCGCCCACGAGGATGCGGTCGGGATCCTGGCGGAGGATCGACCGCAGGGCCGCCGCAAACGTCACGCCGATGTCGGAATCGATCGGCACCTGCACGATGCCGTCGATGTCGTATTCCACCGGGTCTTCGGTGGTGATCAGCTTCTCTTCGATGTCGTTGAGCTCGGAGAGGGCGGAATAGAGCGTGGTCGTCTTGCCCGAGCCGGTGGGCCCGGTCACGAGGATGATCCCATTCGGCCGATGGATCATCTTCCGGAAGCTCTCGAGAATGTCGGCATCCATCCCCAGCTTCTGAAGGTTGAGCGACACCACGCCGCGGTCGAGCACCCGCATCACCACGCTCTCGCCAAACAGCGTGGGCAACACGCTCACCCGAAATTCCACCGGATTGCCGCCGGAGAGCAGCTCGATCCGGCCGTCTTGCGGGAGCCGCCGCTCGGCGATGTCGAGATTGGAGAGCACCTTGATGCGGGTGGTGATCGGGAAGGCCAGGTGCGGCGACGGATCGGGGATCTCCTGCAGCACGCCGTCGGCCTTGATGCGAATCCGAAACTTGTCTTGAAACGGCTCGAAATGAATGTCGCTGGCGTTTTCCTTCACCGCCATCAGGAGCACCATGTTGAGCAGCTTCCGCACCGGAGCACTGTCGGCGAGAGCCTCGGCACCGGCGATGTCCATCTTTTCGACGCCGACTGCCGCGGCCGCGGAGGCGGCAGCCTTGAGGTCGGAATCGCTGTCGGCCTGCTCGATCAGGCCGAGGATGCTGTCTTCTTCCTCGTAGTTTTTCTTGATGAACTTGGCGATCTCGCCCTCGGTGGCCACTGCCACCTTCACATTGAGCCCGAGGAGCACCTTCAATTCGTCGGCAATGTGGAGCTTCTGCGGCTCGTAGCTGGCGATCGTGAGCTGGTCGCCCCGCAACTCGACCGGCACAATCCGGTAGAGCTGTGCCATCGTGTTGCTCACCAGCTGCAGCACGTCGGCCGGGATCTTGCGGCCTTCGAGCGTGATGAAGTCGGTGTTCCACTGCTCGGCCAGGGCCTCGCCGAGCTGCTCGTCGGAGTAGTACTCCAGCTTGAGCCCGATCTGACCGAGCAGCTGCCCCTCGCGAGACTCTTGCTCACGGAGCATCTCTTTCAGCTGCTCGTCATCGACGAGGCCGAGATCGAGCAGGATTTGGCCGAGTTTCTTGAGTGCCATGAGGGGACCTACTTGCTACGGTCCTCGGGGGTTTCGTAGATGCCCTGCTTCGCGTTTTGGATGCGGGCCGCCAGGTCGGAAGGCACCGCACACTTCGCCATCACGTCTTCCTCCCGCACCTTCTTCTCGTTCCACAGCCGGAAGAGATGGTCGTCGAGCAGCTGCATGCCGATCTTGGCACCGGTCTGCATCGCCGAATTGATGCGGAAGGTTTTGTTTTCGCGGATCAGGTTGCCGATCGCCGACGTGCAGACCAGGATCTCGTAGGCCGCCACACGGCCGCCGCCGATCTTGGGGAGGAGCGTCTGCGACACCACGCCGATGATCGCGGTGGAAAGCTGTGTGCGAACCTGCTCCTGCTGGTTGGTGGGGAAGGCGTCGATGATGCGATTGACCGTGCCCTGGGCGCCGGTGGTGTGGAGCGTGCCGAAGACGACGTGGCCGGTTTCGGCCGCCGAGATCGCCGCCTCGATCGTCTCCAAATCGCGAAGCTCGCCCACGAGGATGATGTCGGGGTCTTGCCGGAGGGCCCGCCGCAGCGCCTCGGAGAAGCTCGGCACATCGGTGCCGATTTCCCGTTGGTTCACCGTGCTCTTTTTCGAGTGGTGATAAAACTCGATCGGGTCTTCGATCGTGATGATGTGATGCTCGAAACTCGAGTTGAGATGGTCGATGAGGGCGGCCAGCGTGGTCGACTTGCCGGAGCCGGTCGGGCCCGTCACCAGAAACAGGCCGCGAGGCCGCTCCACCATCGTCTTCACGATTGCCGGCACACCCAGCTGCTCGCAGGTGAGCAGCTTTGTGGGGATTTGCCGGAGCACCATCGCGATCGTGCCCCTCTGCTTAAACACGCTTACACGGAAGCGGGCCATCGTGCCGAAGGCGAAGCCGAAGTCGGAGCCGCCCTTCTCGGCGATCTCGAGCTGACATCGCTCCGGCGTGATCGACTTCATGAGGCCGTTGGTGTCGTCGCCGGTGAGCACCTTCGTCTTCTGCGGCTTCATGTGGCCGTCGATGCGGAAGACGGGGGGCAGGCCGGCCGTGATGTGAATGTCGCTCACGCCATTCTTCACGGCGGCCGTGAGGAGCTTGTCGATGAGGATCGTGCCCTCGGCCGCCTTCGGCATCGCGAAGGTCTCGCCGTGGCCGGCGTCAGCCTGGGCCGCAGACGGCTTTTCCTCGTCCTGAATATCGAGCTCCAGCGGCATCTCGGCTGCTGCGGCGTAGTCGGCGGCGGGAGCTGCTGACGCGGCCCGGGGGGAGTGTTTCAGCACCAGCACCTTCGTGCCCTGCACGTCGTGCAAGCCGCAGGCGAAGTTGCCGAATGACGATTCATACTCGAAGGCTGACGGCGAACCCCCGGCGGGCAGGATGGCTTCTGCCATGCCCGTCAACTCATCAGCCGAAATAGCACGAGTCTTGAGCGGAGTGAGCTTGTCATTGATCCGCAGCATCGGGGAGCCGCCACCGGAGAGCCGCAGCTCCGTGGCGCCGTTGTCGACAGCCACCTTGAGGAGCTTCTCCACCTGACCGATCAGTTGAGAGGAAGCGGCCATGCTCATGCGTCATTCCCCCGGAAATGGGTTGCCTCGATTCGTGCAGCGATGCGTGCAGCCCTCTGCACACAATCATATTCTGCCGCAGCGGGCCGGGCGCGCACAATCGCCAGAAGCGCGAACGCAAAACTCCCGGGTGGGAGTCGATTGTGAGGAGAACGCGAGCAACGCACGGGCACACGAAGTGGAACCGGCCGGCGAGCCCCTGACAGCCGCCGACCGGGTTCCGTAGGACAGTATCGTCGGAAACCGCGGCCGAGTCCAAGCCTTTGTCGAAGAGGCAAGTCGGGCCGTCATCCCGCGGGCCCGCGGGCCAACGCCGCGGGCCAACGCCGCGGGCCAACGCAGCCGCCCAACGCCACTGCCAACCCAGCCGCCAGGCGCAAGCCGGCGGGATGACGCACCAGCCAGCCCCACCGCAGCCCCCGGGCTCGCGCCCGGGGCTGAGTGGGGAAATCAAGCTCGCGGCTTGTCCTGACACTCCAAAACGTAGGCGACTACCCGCTCCAGTTGTTCTGACGTGTAGACATGCCGAATGCAGCTGCCTTTGGTCCACCACCGACACCTTGAACCGGTGAACTCTGAGAGCTGCCGGGAGGAACGTGACTTTAAATCCCCAGAAACATTCTGCACTGACCGGTCAACGGCAGACACGACCACATGGACATGATTTGTTCGGCACGACAACGCAAGAAGATGCCAACCACGAAATGCGCACTGTTCGGAAATCGCACGCTCGACAACACCCCTTTGCTCTAGTGAAAGCACGATTGGGGCGTGCCGCAGCCGCTCGGCCATCGTGCGCTCGAGGCCGGAGTGGGCTCGGCGGTAGATTCCCGGACGTGCGTGCCACCCGCGCTGATCGCCAGGCAGCCACGATGCATATGTCGTCCACGTGACGAAAAATGCCACGGGATCGGGGTGGATAACGGATCCGATTTCGTGCCGCATGCCGTGAAGTGTACAAAAGTACATTATCGCGTGCATAGAGCCCCCGGGCTTGCGCCCGGGGCTGAGTGGGGAAAAGCGAAATGACGCAGCCGCGCAACGCAGCCGCCAACCCAGCCGCCAGGCGCAAGCCGGCGGGATGACGCACCAGCCAGCCCCGCCGCAGCCCCCGGGCTCGCGCCCGAGGCTTCCTGAAGGATGGGACCGCCCGCCTGGAGGGCGGGCCTACGAGAGCGACCGGAGGGTCGCCAAGAAACCCGAGGCCAGGATGGCGAGGGTTTCGTAAAGCAAGCCGCAAGCCGGCGGGATGACGCACCAGCCAGCCTCGCTGCAGCCCCCGGGCTCGCCCCCGGGGCTGAGTGGAAACGACCACGGCCCGCCTAGTCTTCCACCTTCTTCGCAACGCGAAATACTTCGTCGATCGTCGTCACGCCCTCGAGGGCCTTGCGGATGCCGTCCTTGAACATCACCGACATCCCGCCTGCCACCGCCGCTCGGCGAATGTCCTGCGTGGGAGCCCCCTGGAAGGCCAATTCGCGAATCCTGCCGTTCATCACCATCAGCTCGAAAATGCCCTGCCGGCCCTTGTAGCCCTTCCGCTGGCAAAGATTACAGCCACGGCCCTTCATGAAGGTGGCCGTCTTGAGCTGCTCCTCCGTAATGCCCGCCGCCTCGAGCTGCACGTCAGAAGGCCGATAGGGCTGCTTGCACTTCGGACAGTTGAGCCGCACAAGCCGCTGGGCGAGCACCGCGATCACGCTGGAGGCCACCAGGTAAGCCGGCACACCCATGTCGATCATCCGCGTGACGGCGCTGGGGGCGTCGTTGGTGTGGAGCGTGCTGAAGACAAGGTGGCCCGTCAGAGAGGCCTGAATGCCCATCTGGGCAGTTTCCGTGTCGCGCATCTCGCCCACAAGGATCACGTTGGGGGCCTGCCGCAGCATCGCCTTGATGACGCGGGCGAAGTCGAGCCCGATCTGGTGCTTGATCTCCACCTGATTGATGCCAGTGAGGTAATACTCCACCGGATCCTCGGCCGTGATGATCTTCGTGTCGGGCTTGTTGAGCTCGTTGAGCGACGCGTAGAGCGTGGTGGTCTTGCCCGAGCCGGTGGGGCCCGTGACGAGAATGATGCCGTTGGGCCGCTTGATCAGGTTCTTGAACTGGCGAAAGTCGTGCTCGGAAAGCCCAAGCTGCCGCACGCCCACTTTGATGTTGTCTTTGTTGAGGATCCGCATCACGACCGACTGGCCGTGGTTGGTGGGCAGCACGCTCACCCGCAGGTCATATGACTTGCCGTCGCCCGAAGTGATCTGAATACGGCCGTCTTGCGGCCGCCGCCGCTCGGCGATGTCGAGCTTCGAAAGAATCTTGATTCTGGAAAGCATCGCCCCGAGGAGCCGCCGCGGCGGACTGTCGCGCTCCACCAGCCGGCCGTCGATCCGATAGCGGACCCGCACCCGGTCTTCGAAGGGCTCGATGTGGATGTCGCTGGCCCTGAGCTCGACCGCCTCGGAAATGATGAGGTTGACGAGCTTTACCACCGGGGCGTCGGAGGTATCTTCCACGGCCGTCTGACGGGCCTGCTCCTCCACCGTCGTCTCGGTGAAATCGATGGCGGTGTTGGTGAACTCCTGCAGCATCGAGTCGCCGCTCTCGCCATCCATGATGCCGTAGTGGCGATTGATCGCCTCCACGATCTGGTCGCGGGGCGCGACGGCAATCTCGACATTGGAATTGAGGATGAAGCGAAGCTTTTCCTGAATGTCGAGATCGGTGGGATCGCTCGTCACGATCCGCAGCGCGTCGCCCTCCTTCTCGATCGGAAAGATCGTGTTTTCGCGGGCCACGCTCTCCGGCAGCCGGTCGACGACGCTCTGCGGCACGTCAATGCCGGCCATGTCGATATACGGAAGACGGTTGGCCCGGGCGAGCGCCCGCATCACCACGTCGCCCTTGGCGTAGCCGAGCCGGAGCACCTCTTCGTGCAGCCGCTTGCCAGAGGCCGTCGCGGCCTTCACCGCGTCGGCCAGTTGCTCGTCGCTAAGGATGCCGTCCTTGACGAGAATCGTTGAAAACGTGTCGAGGGCCATGCTGTGGACGATTACTCGAGAAACGTGTCGCTGTGTTCATACCCGGGGGCACAGGTGCACAAAAACACCAGCTCACCGCCCCCCGTATTTTCAATCGTATGCCGCAGGCCGGGAGGAATGGCAATCGCGTCGCCCGGGCCGACAGGCCGCGTCTCGCTGCCGAGCGTCATCGAGGCGGTGCCGGAGAGGATGTAGTAGATCTCCTCGGTCACCTTGTGGTGGTGAGGGATCGTGGCCTTCCCCGGAGGGAGGCGGGCCTCGGCCAGGCTCTGGTTGCGAATCCCGGAATTGCGATGGGCCATCAGCTCGCGAATGGTCGAGCCGTCAACGGTGGTGAACGGAGTCGTGTCGCGGTGGTTGATGATGTCCATGACTGCCTACGATGAGGGGCTTTTACGATAGCAGATGCAATACGGCCGGTGGGATCGGCCGCGATGCCCAGCCGGTGCCAGGCAGTGTCGCGGCGTCGAACGTGTCGTCGCTTTCCACGACGATCGTGCTGCCCGCGGGGGCCGCCGTCATCATCGCCGTGATCAGCGCCATGAGGTCGTCGGCCCGCTCGCTGAAAAACGACCACGGCGGAGACACAAAGACCAGCCACGGAGCCGACACCGGCAGCGGCGGCATCTTTTTCGCCCACAGGAGCACGTCGCCGGGACGAACCTCGACCCGCCCCTCCACGCCCAGCTGCCGGGCCGACCGGCGGAGGGCGTCGGCCGTGGGGAAATGCCGCTCGCAAAACACGGCCTGCGCGGCACCCCGGCTGAGGGCCTCAAACCCCAGAGCCCCGGTGCCTGCAAAGAGATCGACCGCGACCGCCCCCTTCACCCCTGGCCCGATCAGGTCGAAGAGAGTCTCCCGCACCCGGTCTTTCATGGGTCGGGTGCGGGCCGCGGGGGCGAATTCGAGCGTGCGACCGCGCAGCTCACCCCCCACGATCCGCGGGGCGCTGGCGGCCTCGTCCGAGTCCAAAACTTTGCGGTGACGGGCCATGGGGCGTTAATGTAGTCAAAAGAAGTCAAAAAAGACCGCAGGCTCACGCCTGTCGACCATTCCGCACCCGGAACCCCCCAATGCCTACGTGCCCCATGCTTCCCCGCGGCGTCATCCTTTTCGCGGCCGCCGCTTTGTCAGCCGCCGCTCTCCCCCACGCCACAGCTGCCGATACAGCCCAGGCCAAGACAGCCTTTGCCGCAGCCCGCGACGAACTCCGCGAGTGCGTGAGCGAACTCACCATTCTGCAGGCCGACTACCAAAAGCCCGGCGCCGATAAGCAGGCGATCGAGGCAAAATTCAATGCCACGAAGGCCCGGGCCCAGGCGGCCAATGACCGGCTCGAGGCGTCGGCCTTTGAGGCCATCGCCGCCGATCCTGCCGATGCCTCCGTGCTCGATGTCTGCGGCACGCTGCTGGCGGTGGCCTCGCAGAAGGACGACCCGACCACCGTGCTGGCCCGTGCCAAGCAGCTCGA
>CAMCYH010000097.1 GCA_945883745.1 Candidatus Kuenenia stuttgartensis | reverse complement strand
GTGGCGGTCCGCCGTGACGCGGCTCGTGACTACTGGCGACGGTTTCTCCCCGACGAAACCCCGCAGGTGGTCGATCGTGATGGCCTGACCGTCATTGGCAACCTTCCCGCGGCCCGCGTCGAGACGGTGGCCACAGTTGCCGCTGCCGTCTGGAGTGATCTGGCGAAGCGGCTTGCCACCGGAGCGTCGGCACGAGGAGCCGCGGTCGCAAACCCCGTGAAGGGCGGAATCGCGGTGTATGCCTTTGCCAAGTCGTACGACTTCTCCGAGTTTTGGCTGGCTCGTCACCAGACGGATCGTCCTCGCGGTGTCACGTCGACGGCTGGCTCGGCCGGAGATGTGGTCTATGCGGCGCTGCTGGCCTCCGATTCCCTGCTGGATGACGCCGATACGATGCAGAGCGATTTGGGATACACGATCGCAGCTGAATTGGCGGCGGCAGTATTTTTGGTGCGGGGATCTCCCGGCTGGTTCGCAGAAGGCGCGGGTCGCGTGCTGGCGGCTGACGTCGTGCCAAAGGCGCCCCTCGCCCGTGGGGCACGGGCTGATCTCGCCAAGTCACTCGAGAAAATCACGGCAGCCGGGGACCTCCTGGCGGGCCGAACCGAGCCCCAGGCCAGGGCGGCCGTCGCGGCGGCATTCATCGACCGGCTCTCAGCATCAGGCTCCAAACTGCCCACCCTGCTGGCCGCGATGGATGCTGGTGCAGGCTTTGATGAGGCATTTCAGGCGACGTTCCGCAACGCCCCAGAACCTCTTCTCGAGGCGTGGCTGACGCAGGAAGCGCGGCGGAACCGGCGGCGATAAGTTTTCCATCGCAATGCCGTGGCATCGCGGTATGCGGAGAGCTCGTTTCAAAAAAGACGGGGGTGCCTTGAACCCCGGGGCATGTGATCCGAGCGAGTCGCCGCTGAAGCGGCGGTCGACGGCTATACACGCGACCGGAGCAATTGATCGGCCCCCAACGAGCCTCGTTAAGAGCTCACCGGCATGGGTCGAAGCAACACGCGCATGACAGAAAACTTATCGCCACAGGCTCCGCGCTGCGGCCTGATCCTCCTGAGTGTGATGAGGTGAACCGAATCGGTTGAGCCGGTTCAGTCCTCGACCTCGTTCCCGACCGGCTCCATGGTCTTTGTATTCCGTTCGACGGCCAGGACCACTGTCTGCCGTTCTACACCCTCGGGTGTGCTCGTTACGATCGGCAGCACCTGCCGCTTGTTGGGGAGATCCACACGCACGCGAAAGGTGCCGTCCGGCCGAACGGTGATCGGTTCGCCCTGGAGGGTCACCAGCATTCCGGGCTGGGTGACGCCGTACACCACCATCTCTGCGTCGACCTGCAATTCAGTGCCGGGGATGTGCTGCACGTGGTCCGCCACACCCATGTC
Source organism: Candidatus Kuenenia stuttgartensis (assembly GCA_945883745.1). Classification (GTDB taxonomy): domain Bacteria; phylum Planctomycetota; class Planctomycetia; order Pirellulales; family UBA1268; genus CACORA01. The sequence continues at coordinate 11,124 of CAMCYH010000097.1, read as the reverse complement.
GCCGCGGGGGGTGTTGGGGGTGAGAGAACGCTGAAGCCGCTCCTCGAAAAGTTCCTGCAGTTCCGTGCTGTTGTTTTCTGGTGAGAACCCACCGCTCATGGCGTAGATCTTCTCGCACTGCTCGACGAGGTCGCCCCAGTGGGTGTCGAGTGTGTCCCCTTGCGAGGGAGCAGGCGTGGAGACGGTGTTGCTGCGGGCGAGGCCATGAAACCGGCCAGACGCTGCCCGGTAACCGATTTCAACGCGGCAACGCAGCGGTTCGCGGACATCGATGAACCAGTTTTTTACGCCGCCATGAATCTCGATTTCCCTCACCACCCTCTCTGATGGGCTGGTTCGCATGCCCGAATCAACCTGCAGCACCCGCAGCATCGGCCGAGCCGTATGCCACTCCGCACCGAGTGCTGCCTTGGCTCGTTCCACACTCCGGGGGGTGATCTCCCAAAAGACATGGAGCCAGTGAGGGCCGCGCACCATGAGCACCATTCGATCCCGCAGCGGCCGTGGCGACCGTCCCCCCTCCGGCCGGCTGGCAAGGCTCTTTGCCTTGGCGAGCCGTTCGCGGGCTTCAGCAATCCGCTGGGCAACGGCCGCGCTGCGGGCGGTATCCCGGGCGACCGGATGATCCGGCAGGGGATCAGCGGGTTTGCCGGCATCGCCGCGTTTGGCGGAACGTGCCTTCCGAACCAACGCGCGAATGAGTTCGTCTTTGCGCATGGCGTGCCAGCCAGGAACGCCCTGCCGCTTGGCAAGGCGGGCCAGATCACGCACGGGTTTGTCCCGGAGGCTGGCTGTCGTCATGAGCCGAACTCACTGGGGCCGGAAGGTCCATTCACGCTCCCGTCAACCGTATCTTCAATGGTGCCCGAAAGCAACCAAAGGGTGACCGATAAAGCAGGAATAACCCTGTTTTAAGGCTGTTTTTGTGGTTCTTTGAAGAGCCACCGCAGCCCGTTACTCTCCGCGGAGCCGCAGGCCCCGCTCGACCAGCTTTTCCCGCACCTCGTTGAGGCTCGTCACCCCGAAGTTCTTGCACTCCATGAGATCTTCGCCTGTCCGTCGCACGAGTTCGCCGATCGTGTTGATACCGAGCTTCGTCATGCACTTGCGTGCCCGGACGGAAAGGTTGAGCTCGCCGATCGAGGCGGCATAGATCTCCTGCTCGTCGGCCGAGGGCTCGGCCGTCTCCAAGACTGGCTCCTCTTCGACGACCGTCTCGGTCAGCATGCCCAGCGAAAGTGCCTTCGACGCAAGCATGTCTTTGATTTCGGAGAGGCTTGTCTCGCCGAAATTCTTGCTGGCCAGAATCTCAGCCTCGGAGGTGCGGGCCAGGTCGCCCAGCGTATGGATCCCCATCTTCTGCAGACAGTTGCGGCTTCGCACCGAAAGCTCGAAGTCGCTCACCGGGAGGCTGAGCACGTGATCAAGACGATCCCGCTGCTTCTGCTCCTGTTCCGTTGTGAGGAGGTCGTCTGAGGAGGTGCAATCCTTGAGAAACAGCCTGGCTCTGGGATGGTCGGGAAATGCCTCCAGCACGCGGCGATAACACCGCTGCGCCTTCGCAAAATCATCACGGTCTTCGTACAGAATCCCAAGGTTGACGAGGGCGCCTACCGAGGCCGGATACCGCTGCAGCGACTTTTCGTAGCAGGCCTCCGCCTCCTCATCGTTACCAAGTCGGTCATGCAGGACGCCCATCGAAAAGAGGGCGGCAGGATGGCCGGGATCGATTGACAAGGCTTTTTCGTAGGCCTTGACGATGTCGGTAACCTCGGCACCGGTTTCAGCCAGCACGTCTCCCTTGGCTACCCAGTACTCGGCCGACTCGTGCGCGTCGGCCCCAAGTGCATTGATGATTCGCGCGGCCTGATCGGGCTGCCCTGCGGCCCGCAATGATCGGGCGATGCCCGCGGTGCACGCCGCGGCGTCATAGCCCGCCTTCTTCGCAGCCTCAAAACATGATTCCGCGGCCTCGTGGGCACCGGTGGCGAGATGGGCTAAGGCCTGATGGAAGAGCGCGAGGGCGCCGCCATCTGCTGCCCGAAGCGTTTCGATCGCGTGAGATGCCCGGCCCAACAGGTTCTGGCAAACGCCAAGTCGCACGGCCGTAGCGGGGCTCCGTTCGGGCTGCGATTCCAGTTCGCGAACGGCATCTCTCAGATCGCGGTGGAGGCTGGCATCCGTGCCGAGCGAGTCGAGCAACCGGCGCACCTCGGTCGGGCCGAAGGGGCCGGTTCCAGTCACAAGGTCACGAATATCGGGAGCAACAGCGGATGGCATACCAGCGCTACCTCGTATCGGTGTCTACAAAAAACGAAAATACTTCGAGCCCACTCAACCAACAGCCGAGTCAACCATGTCCGGGGCAACCACGCCCGCAGCCAGAACAGCCAGCGGCGGGAGTCGAACCCGCAACCCCCGCATTACGAATGCGGTGCTCTGCCAATTGAAGCTACGCTGGCACGCCACCCTGCCCGCCACCGCGGGCAGACACGGCTTTACCGTTCCGAGCACCGCAACCTAGCGCACGGGCAGGCCATCAGTCAAGTGTCTACCCCGATGTAGGCCGCAAAAACTCGGCCTGCAGACCCCAAAAAATGAAAGTGGGGCCTCAGACCTGGTGGGAGCGTCCCACCGCCGGGCATGCGGGTCAGGGGCAAGGCGACCGCACACCCGAAAAAGCCAGAGGCCCCACCTTGAAGTGGGAAAGGGTTGATCAGCCGGGGCGTTGTGCCCCGCTGGTTCCCCAGATTTGCAAGCAGCGTGCCAAACCACGGGCGTACCGACATGCAAGCGGCAGAATCACCTTGGGAATTCAGGATCCATGGGCAGTAAGGACTGTTTTCTGCGAAAAAATTCCTGGTGGGTTTGCACCCGCATCTTCACTGTGAAGGCTGGACCGTGCATCCACCGCAGCGTTTTGCGGCGGTGTGCTGCAGAACGCGTCGATATCCTGCCAGCCTGGTTCGTGGAGGCTGCCGGTGCTGCGGCGTTGGCCACAGCCGATATGATGGGTTGAACGACACGAACGTGGAGCCGCCCCCGTGAACCCCCGCCTGCCAGCCCTGATCGGTCCGCATCGCTGCGGACCGGGATTGCCCCCTGTGGTCATCGCCGGCCCGTGCGTCATCGAGAGCGAATCGCTCTGCCTGAGGATTGCCGAACACCTGGCGGGATTGGCCGCTACTCTTCCGTTCAAGGTCGTTTTCAAGGCGTCGTTCGACAAAGCCAATCGCACGAGCGGTTCGTCCTATCGGGGGCCGGGCGTGGATGAGGGCCTGAGCGTGTTGGAACGCGTGCGGGCTGCAACCGGGCTCCCGGTCACCACGGATGTGCATTTGCCCGAGCAGGCCACGGCTGCCGGCCAGGTCTGCGATCTTCTGCAGATCCCGGCCTTTCTCTGCCGGCAGACCGATCTGCTGCTGGCTGCCGCCGCGACGGGCCGGGCGGTGAATGTCAAAAAAGGCCAGTTTGTTGCGCCTGCCGACATGAAGCATGTCGTGGCGAAACTTCTTGCCGGTGGCTGTAGTGACGTCCTGCTCTGCGAACGAGGAACTTTTTTCGGCTACGGACGACTCGTCAATGACTTTGCCGGGTTGCTCACGATGCGGGCGATGGGCGTGCCGGTAATCTTTGATGCCACGCATTCGGTACAACAGCCCGCAAGTCTGGGGGAGGCGACCGGCGGCGATCGCGCCCTTGTCGAGCCTTTGGCTCGGGCGGCTGCCGCCGTGGGAGTCGACGGATTCTTCTTCGAGACCCATCCCGATCCTGATACCAGCCCCAGCGACGGCGCCACCATGGTGCCCATGCAGCATCTCGGCGGAGTCTTGGAGCGGGTGCTCCTTATTCATGAGGCGCGTCTCGCTGGCGAGCGGTGTGGCACGGCAGTGCGGTGATGCGACTCGGGGGAGTGTGGACAGGGATGCGGGGAATATCATGATGAGTTCCGCCCGAATCGTGCTGCTTGGAAGCATATGCGTGTGCATCGTTGGGGGCTGCGGTCGCCGCGATGGTGCGCTGCCTGAGCCAGCCGATGCGGCCCAGCAGGTCGTGCTCGTTCCCGAAGCAGTTCGGGAGAAACTCCTCGATGGTGCGATGTCGGTGCTCGGCCGGCTCGAGGACTACGACGAGTCGGCGGCGTTTGCCCAGGTGTTCGACCGCCTCAACCAGTGGAGTCATGGAAACCCGGCGGCGGATGCCGTCGCGGTTGGCGACTGGCGAGTTGATCCGCTCTTCGCCGGTCTGGCGGAACGACTGCGACCAGAGGCGGTCGTGACGGGGCTGGAGGCATCGGTTTTCAATGCGGCGACCGATGTCGCCGCCCTCCGCGATCAGCGCTGGTTGGCCGACATTTGCACGACAGCTCGCGGCGACGCCATCGACGACCTCGATGTGGCGACACGTCTCTTCGACTGGACGATTCGCAGTCTGTCGATCGCCACCGATCCCCCCATGGTGCCGAGCCCAGGTGCGGCCGGCGTCCGCTGGTTTCTGCCGGGCGAGGTGCTGCTGTCGGGCCGCGCGAGCGCCGCGCAGCGGTCGTGGATCTTCCTGCAATTGCTGCGGCATGCGGGGCTCGATGGCGTGATGCTCGCCACTGGACCCGCGGCGTCGCCCCGCCCCTGGGTGCCGGCGGTACTTTCCGGTGGTGAGGCCTACCTGTTTGAGCCGACCTATGGCCTGCCGATTCCGGGGCCCGGGGGCGACGGCGTGGCCACCGTCCGCCAGGTGGCGGCCGACCCCGCTATCCTGGCCGCGCTTTCGCTGCCTGAGCGGAGTTATCCAGTGCAGGCTGCCGATGTCAAAAACCTTTCGATCCTCGTGGCGGCCGATCCATGGCTGCTCGCCCGGCGGATGCATCTCCTCGACAAGCGGATGGCGGGCAATCGAGCAGTGTCGCTCTCCATCGCGCCGGAGGCCGTCGCCCAGCGGGCCCGCGAGGCGTTGCCGAAGGAGTCGTCGGAGTCGGGGTCGGTCGGTTTGTGGGAGTTCCCTTGGGAGACAGCGATTCGCCGCCGGGAGCCGGCCGTGCAGACGGCGGCGGTCGAGGAATTGGCGGTGATGGCCGTGGCAATGGAGCAGCCGGCGGGCCGCGACGGGGTGCAGCGGTCGCGGGTCGTGCGGCCGCTGTTTGCGGCCCGCGTGCGCGAGTTTCGTGGTGACTTGAGCGGCCCCGACGGGGCAAAGGCCGCCTATCTTGCTGCTCGGCCCACCACCGCGGCGATCAATGCCGCCGTCTCCCAGGTGCCGGCACAGCAGGCCGATCGCGTCAAGCGGCTCTACCAGCAGATGAAGGAGGATGCGACCTATTGGCTCGGCATCCTGACGCTTGCCGAAGGAGACTCGGAGGCTGCCGTCGATTACCTCGACCGACTCACGCTCCAGGCGGCCCCCGATTCCCCGTGGACCGACTCTGCTCGGGTCAACCTTGCGACGGCCCTTGCGCAGCTTGGCCGCTCGGCCGAGGCAGCGGCCCTTCTCGAAGCCGACACATCTCCGCAGCGGTTTGGCAGCCAGATCCGTGCCGCCCGCCTCAAGGCTGCAGAGCGGTGAAGACCGCGGTGAATCCCCCGGAGCCGGCGGCGGCGTTGCCGGCAGCGGGCTCGCGAGGTATCGTTACGGATCTCGATTTTTGCAAAGGAAGAATCATGAAAGATGGCGTTCATCCCAACTACATCGACACCGTTGTCCGCTGCGGCTGCGGCAATACGTTCTCGACGCGGAGCACGGTGCCGGAGATCAAGGTCGACATCTGCAATGTCTGCCATCCCTATTTCACCGGCAAGCTGAAGTTCGTCGACACGGCCGGGCGGATCGAGAAGTTCAAGACGAAGTTCGCCGGTGCTGGGTACGCGAGCCTGAAGAAAAAGAAGGCATCCACTCCGGCCGCGTCGTGAGCCGGCTGATCCATGCGCGACCAACTTGAAGCCAAGCTTTCCCGGTTCATTGAACTGGAGCGGGCGTTGGTCGATCCCGAGGTCCTGGCTGACCAGCACAGGCTCTCGAGCGCCGCGCGTGAGCACGGCTCGCTCGCCCGGCTGGCCCTGAAGTATCGCGGATTCCTCGAACTCGAGCGGCAGATTGCCGAGCTCGAGGAGATGCGGCGGGATGCCGACACCGATGTGCGGGCACTTGCCGAGGCGGAATTGCCCGACCTACGCCAACGCCGCGAATCGGAGTGGGAGGAGCTCGTCGACCTCTGCTCCGACGACGACGATGCCGACCGCGCCCGGTGCATCATGGAACTGCGCGCTGGTACCGGCGGCGAGGAGGCAGCGCTCTTCGTCGGTGATCTTTATGAGATGTACCGCCGCTACTGCGCGGAGCAGGGGTTCGAGGTGGAGCTGATGGATGCCAGCCCGACCGAACTGGGCGGCTTCAAGGAGCTCGTGCTCGGCCTCGCGGGCGCGGGGGTATTTCGCAAGCTGCAGCACGAAAGCGGTGGCCATCGCGTGCAGCGGGTCCCCGATACCGAGACAAAGGGCCGTATCCATACCTCAGCCGCCACGGTCGCCGTGCTGCCGGAGCCGGAGGACGTGGAGGTGTCGCTTTCGCCCGATGATTATCGCAAGGATCTCTTCTGCGCGAGCGGCCCAGGGGGGCAGCACGTCAATAAGACGGCGTCTGCCGTGCGGCTCACCCATCTGTCGACGGGCATCGTGGTGCAGTGCCAGGACGAAAAGAGCCAGCACAAAAACCTCGCCAAGGCCCTGCGCGTGCTGAAGACGAGGCTGTATGAGCATGAGCGGCAGATCGAGCACGACAAGCGTTCGGCCGAAAGGAAGGGGCTCGTCGGCTCGGGCGACCGCAGTCAGCGGATTCGCACCTACAACTATCCGCAGAACCGGCTTACCGACCACCGCATCAACGAGAGCTTCACGCTCGACCAGGTGATGGCCGGCCGGCTTGGCCTCGTGGTGGACGCCATCGATGAGTATGCCCGACGGCAGCGGCGGGCGGCGATGGAGGGATCGGCATCGCAGGCCTCGGCATGAGCAAGACTCCTCCCGCCGACGATTCCTGGACCGTGGGCCGGCTGCTCACCTGGACCACCGATTGGCTCGGCAGCCGGGGCAGCGAGTCGCCGCGGCTCGATGCCGAGGTGTTGCTCGCGCACGTTCGCGGTTGTCCGCGCATCCTCCTTTACACGGCATTTGGCGAGATCGTGGCCGCCGATGAGAGGACCCGTTTTCGGGAGCTCGTGAAGCGGCGCGGAGGTGGCGAGCCCGTCGCCTATCTTGTCGGAAGCAAGGAGTTTTTCTCGCTCGAGTTTGCCGTGTCACCGGCGGTGCTCGTGCCACGGCCCGAGACTGAAGGGCTCGTCGTGCGCGTGCTCGATCTCTGCAAGGAGCGGCCTCCCGCGGAGGCACCGCCGCGGATCATCGACGTGGGCACCGGCTCGGGGGCGATCGCCGTCACGCTTGCGAAGCAGTTGTCGACCGCCGCGATCATGGCGACCGACATTTCAGCCGCGGCCATCGCGGTCGCCCGTGGCAATGTCGCCCGGCACGGCGTGGATGGGCAGGTGACGTTCGTGGAGTGCGACCTGCTCGAGTCCGCGCAGGTGGCGGGCCCATGGGATGTGATCGTGAGCAATCCGCCCTATGTTCGAGAGGACGAATTCGCCACGCTGCCCGATTCGGTCCGACTGTATGAGCCGCGGCAGGCGCTCGTGGGAGGAACAACGGGCGTCGAGGTGATTGCCCGGCTGGCTGGGCAGGCGGTTGACCGCTTGGCCCTCGGGGGCTGGCTGATCGTCGAGGTCGGCCCGAGCACCGCGGAAGCGGCTCGGGACGTGATGGCGGCCGTTGCCGGACTCGAGCCAGGGCCCACGCTCACTGACATGGCCGGCCTGCCCCGCATCGTGCAGGCCCGACGGGTGTGAGCAGCTTCGAGCGTGAGCCAATGCTCATTGTCTCCCCGCGATTAGTGCGGCAAAGCCGAGCCGGGCCGAGGCCGGGAGCCCGTTGTTGCAGCGGTCGCGATTGCCCCGCAGCCATCCCAGCGGGTGGCCCCGCCAGGTTGCCACGCACCAGCCCAGCGGCCCGGCCGGAAGCGCGAGACCCTGGAGATAGCGAGCGGCAGACTCGTCATCGAGATCCAGTCTGGTGGCGGGAACCCAGTCGGGATCACGGCGGAGCGCGAGTGCATGGGCGGGCATCCAGTGCTTGCCGGGTTGATAGGCGATCTCACACCCCTGCGCGGCCGCATCGTTGACACGTTGGGCGATATCCAACGGCCATTCTTCCCAGCGTCGCTCACGGCGAGTCCGCACGCCGGAGCGTGTGCTGCCGACCATTGCGTCGCCGATCGTGAGTGGCTCGAGAGTCGCGGCGGGAGGGTCGATGTGTGGACGGTCGGAATCCCTCCCGGAGCCGTCGCGCCGCAAAAGGATCGCGTAGGCACCAGCGCACCGGTCGCGATGCGGATAGAGCCGATAACCACCAGGCTCGAGTGGCGACAACCATGACTCGAGCCCCACCACCGGCTCGACCTGCCAGTCGGTGTGTTCTTGGAGAAAGCCGGCGACCACCTGTTCGTTCTCTGCGGGCGCGAACGTACAAGTGGAATAGACAAGGCGACCGCCCGACTGGACGAGCGTGGCGGCGGCATCGAGGATGCGGCGTTGCCGCGCTGCGGCATGGGCTACGCGGTCCGGGGAAAACGCGAATGCCGATTGCCTGCCACGTCCGACGAGCGCCTGGCCTGTGCAGGGGGCGTCGACGAGCACGGCGTCGAACCGTTCGGCCCAGCATCTCTCGAGCTGCTCCGGATCACGCGCTGTCATCAAGCACCGGGGAAAGCCGACGCGGGCGAGGTTGTATTCCAGCGGAGGCAGCCGGCTGTGAATGGGCTCATTGGCCAGCAGGAAGCCCCCTCCAGGCCCAACGATTTCGAGAACGGCCGCTGCCTTGCCGCCGGGGGCCGCGCAGACGTCGGCGATCCATTCGGTCGGCCGCGGATTGAGGAGCCGCAGGGCCAGCATCGAGCCGGCATCCTGAATGAAATAGTCACCAACGGCATGGTGCAGGAATCGGCCGGGCTGATGAGTGTCGAGGCAAAAGTGACCGGCGGGATACCAGGGCACGGGCTCCGTTGAAAACGGCAAAGAGAGTTGCTCAGCGGCGCCGCGGGCCGCGATGGGCCGCAGACGAATCGCTTTTGGCGGCTGGCTGACGACGGCCTGCCTGAGCGCAGCCAGTTCGTGTTGAGGTAGGAGGCCCGTGAGTCCGGTCGAGAAGGAAAACGTTTCCATCAAGAGATCCTGCTGTTTCCAAGAAACTACCATCGGCTGATCAGATCATCAGCCGTCCCGCCCACTCAGCCGCCAGCCTTCCCAACATTCAGCCGCCAGGCGCAAGCCGGCGGGCTGAATCGCCAGCCAATGCCGCTGCCCGCCCCCGGGCTTCCTGCTCTGAACGCTTTTTTTTCATCGTTTTTTTGCTTTGCGAGAATCGCTGTTCTTTCTGTATTCTCCTCCCCGGACAAGCACCGGGCCTCTCTCTTATCGCACGTCCGGTTGCTTGGAAAGCATGGAGGGATTTCACGTGGCTCATCGACGACGCTTTTCCCGTTCGCGTTCCCCAAAGCGGTCACGGCGGCCACGAGCACGTCTTGGCGATACGTTTGAGCCGCTCGAGCCACGGCTCGTACTAAGCGGTGTGCCCACGGCTCTGTCAGCCGAACAGGTGGCGGCTTTCTCGCAGGGCATGGCCGTATTCGCCCAACGGCTCACGGAAGCCCAGGCGGTCGATCTGTTGGCCTCCTCTGCAGCCGGCATCGGCCAGCCGCTTGGCACGCTCGTGTCGGTCGGCGACGAACTGCGGGCCGGGCTGGCTGATCCTCTGGCTGCGTCGCTCTCCGGAAGCATGAGCTTCACCGACATCGCCTCGGCCTTCGCCAACGCCGCGTCCGCCTCCGCTGCTGACTTTATCGACACGGCGAACGTGACCACCTCCGTGGCGACCACGGCCAGTGGTGAGACGGTCGTCTGGTTTGATATCCAGGTCGAAGGCTCCGAGACACTCGTCGACTACGAAATCGATCTGGGGCAGGCCGGCCTCGACGGGGCCACGGGGCTCTTGCGGGAGCAGGGCCTCGTGGTGGGGGCGGTGGCCGTCGATCTGGAGACGAGCCTCTCTGGCAGCGTCCAGATCGGGGTGAATCTCACGCCCGGCCTCGCTGCCGCCGACATGATCTGCGTGAAGAGCGACGGCTTCACGGTGGGGGCTGCTGCGAGTGCGACCGGGAGCGGGGCCGTTCCCGATGTGGCGGCTCGGTTTGGTGCGGTGCGGCTTGGTGATGCGGTCGGGGCCGACATCAGTGTGGCCCTCGATATCGGAGCCAAGGTCGATCTCCAAGAATCGGCGAGCGGCTGCCTCTCGCTGGGCGGCCTCGCCAGCGGCACGCTCGACGACATCTTCCAGCAGGTCGACGTTTCGACCGAGTTCGACGTGACCATCCCGTTCAGCCTCGATATCGGTGGCTTTGACCTGCCGACCGGCTCGGCCCTCGAACTGGGCATCGGGGCGATCGATCTGCTCGATGCCGCCTCGATCGAGTTGGAATTCCCAACGCTTGAAATCGGCGGCGTGCCGTTTGACTTCCCCGACCTCGGTGAGTTTTCGATCAACGACATCGGTCTTTTTCTCGACGATCTCGGCAACTGGCTGCCCGATCTTGGCGCGGGCTTCGAACTGCCACTGGTCGATCTCGACTTTGCCGATCTCTTCGGTGCCGCCGTGGGGCTGGATCTGGAGGGATTGTTCGGCGGCCTCAAAACTCCCGACGGCGAGTGGAACCTCACCACCATCCAGGATCTCGACGACTTCTTCCTGAGCAGCGTCTCCAGCTCGATCGGCCTGACCTGGAACGCCGACATCGATGCCATCGAATGGACGCTGCCGCTGGCATTCAGCCTCAGCGAGACGACCGAGTTTGATTCAGGGGAATTGATCCCAGCGGGGCTGCGGCTGTCGGTGACGGCCGACGGCTCGGCCACATTCACTGCGACGGGCTCGGTCAGTGTGACCGGTGGCGTGGCGATCGCGTCGGCTGCCGGAGTCACACCGGTGACCACCGACACCCTCCTCTCCGAGCTGAACGGTGGCTTCGGCCTCA
>CAMCYH010000096.1 GCA_945883745.1 Candidatus Kuenenia stuttgartensis | reverse complement strand
TTCATGTTGTTGGTGCAGGAACTGCGGCGGGCGGCCTCGCGGGCCGCCTGTACGGCGGGGAGGAGAAGGCCGATCAAGACCCCGATAATGGCGATGACGACGAGGAGTTCGACGAGCGTAAACGCATGACGGGAGCGGGCATGCATGACGGGTTTCTCCGAAAAAGGTGCAAAAAGATGCTTGGACAGACTTGCTTTAGCTGTGGCGGAATGACGATGACCACCGATGCCCGGCACGTTATCACACCCCAGTAACTATTGCAACGAATTTGCAAAAACTTTTTTGTTGGCTTTTTTTCAGCGTTTTTATGATGTGGCTGTCATGCCTGCCTCCCGCCTCACCGTGTTGATCGCCGATGACTCGGCTCTCTACCGGCAGATGCTCCAGAACGTCTTGCTGCGGATTCCCAACGTGGAGATCGTGGGAACGGCCGTCGACGGGGTCGATGCCTTAGCTCGGGTTCTTGAACTCCAGCCAGACGTGATCACCCTCGACATCCTGATGCCAAAACTCGACGGACTGGGTGTGCTCCGCGAACTGCGGGCCCGCGGTGGTCGGACAAAGGCGATCGTTGTGAGCAGCCTTGCCCACAACGGCGGGCCAGCCGCGGTTGAGGCGCTGATGGAGGGGGCGTTTGATGTGGTGTGCAAGCCGGTTGGGGTCGATCCGCATGTCGCCCGAGCCAGCATTCACGAGGCACTCCTCGAAAAACTCGCGGCGCTTGTCGAGAGCGGCGGGCAGGCGGCCAACGCTGCCGGCGCCGCGGCTGTGCGACGGCTCGCGGCCGGGATCGCGCCGACGGCCATCGACGCGATCGCGATCGGCACCTCCACAGGTGGGCCGCGGGCGCTCCATGACGTGATTCCGTTGCTGCCCGGTGATTTGCCCGTGCCGGTGCTGATCGTCCAGCACATGCCGGCGGGATTCACGACTTCGCTGGCGAACCGGCTCAACGAACTTTCGCCGCTGCGAGTCCGCGAGGCGGCCCATGATGACATGGTGGAAGCGGGCAACGTCTTCGTGGCAGCTGGTGGGCGGCATCTGACGCTCGAGCGAAGACAGGCGGGCGTCCGGTGCGTTCTCGACGCGGGCCTGGCGCGACACGGATGCCGGCCGTCATTCGACGCACTTTTGGAGACGATGGTGGCGGTCTATGGCGGGAAGATTCTTGCAGTCGTGATGACGGGCATGGGGCAGGATGGGCTGGCCGGGTGTCGCGCTGTCAAGCAGGCTGGCGGCTCGGTGATCACTCAGGCCGCCGAGGGCTGTGCCGTCTACGGCATGCCGAAGGCGGTCGCGGAGGCCGGCCTTGCCGATCTGAGCCTTCCGATCGGCTCGATTGCCGAAGCGATCACCGCCTCCATCCGCAGCCGCCGAGCCTGACGGCACCAGGAGGCCCCGGCCGCAGACCAGGGGAGGAGCAACGCCGGTGAGTAACGCATCCCGCCGGCTTGCGCCTGGCGGCTGAGTGTGCATCGGCCCGCGGGGGCCATGGATGGTCACGCAGGTGTAAAGCTAAAGCTCATCCCGGATCCCTGTTGCGACGATCTGCAAAACTGAGAAAGGTAGGCGAGGGGGTCGGCGAACGCTCGAGGAGCATTGGGCGTATCCTCGCCCCGCGACGAGACTTTTGCCGCCCCTGAGCCGGCGATCCACGTAGGCTGGATGCGCTCTAGAACGGGTTTTCACCAAACGGGGAGTCGGGCTTGGGGGCAGGCTTGTCCTTCCCAGGAACAGCCGGCTTGGCCGGAACGGGTGACTCCGGCTCGTCAGCAGCCGCGGCAGGGAACGCCTCCGCCTGCCGTTTCTTGACGCCCGCCGGATCGAGATCGTCGAGGGCCTGGAGAAGAACGTATCCATAGGGCTCCGCGTCAAGTGCCTCGCCGCTCTCCTTCAGAAGGGCGGCAAGTTGCCTGGCCCCGCCGTCATCCTTGTCACCCAAAACGGCCAGCCCGCCCTTTTTTGAGTCGGGCACGATGGCATCTCCCAGCGCGTAGAGCCGCCATGCCGCCCGCCGGCAGACCGCACTTCTGAGGCCATCTTCAGCCGGCAACTCGGCACCCATTCCCGGCATCCCAGGCATGCCAGACATCGGCCCCTGGGGTGCGAATCCCGGTCCGCCACCAGCTCCAGCAGCGGCCCCGGTCTTGTAGGCCTGCAGCTCGAGTTGTCGCTTCGCTGCGAGGCGATCCGCGTCGAGGGCCGCGATCGCCAGCGTGCGAATCGCCTTCAGCACCTGTTCGGTAGCCACACCAGATTCAGCACCGATTGTTTTTCCGAGAGCCACCGCCGCTCTCACGCGGACGTCGAAAGGCCATGAGGGGTCTTCGATCACGGCCACGAGGCGGGCTGCAATCTCAGGCGGGGCCGGATTGGACACCAGCGGAAGCATCCCCAGACCGCGCGCCGCCAGCCAGGACGCGGCGGGAGATCGCGGCTCGACGCCGCCTGCCGGATTGTCTGCTGCCGCCGGCGGCAGCAGGGTAGGTAGCGTGGCTGCCATGGCGGCCCGCACCGCCGTTGCCTGGTCGCCCGAAAGTCGTGTCAGGGCAGCGAGATGGTTGCTCAGGCCGGTGAGCGCGGCGATTCTGACGGCCGGATCGAGGGCAGGATCCTGGGCGGCTGCCGCAAGCGTCGACAATGCAGTGGCCCACGGGAGCCGTCCCTTGTCGGTCATCTCGCCGATAAACAGCATCGCGTTGACCCGCAGAAGCGGATCGCGATTGGTGTCGCGGGCGAATTCATTGAGGCGATCCCGTACGAACGCACCAGCCTGCGCGAAGGATTCGTCATTCCCAATGACCAGGAGGACCCGGTCACGGATCTTCTTGCGCACGTCGTCGAGGGTGGGAAGGTTATCGTCGCTCTCGAACTGGGAGAGGATCGCAGTAGCGAGCAATTCGCGGGCGGCATCATTGAAGGGACCTCCTGCCCGCAGCGCCGTCACAACCTCCTTGAACTGAGGCGATGCCTCGACGTCCTTCCACGTAGCAAGAGCATTTCCAGCCGGCTGAGCGAGGCCGGGCGACATCCGACCGAGACCCGTGCAACAGAGGGTTGCCAGGACGATCCCGGGAACAAGACCGCGCATTCCCCGATCCAGACGCGGGCGAAAAAACCGATGGCCGTCAGACATTACTGGAATCCTGGTGGAAACACGGACTCGGGAGACATGCCATCTGGGACCATTTGATCAGTCGGCAGGCCACGCAGCTCGGTCGGGAGGGTGTTGACGTAGAGAAGGTATCGCTCCTCCGAGTCGATTGGATTTGTCCATTTCAAGTCACCATCCTCACCGAGGACCAAGAGTTCGAACGGTTCCGGCGGCGGGGCCGTCTTTTTTCCGCGGCGGCCCGCGGATGGCTTCTGTCCACTCGGAGAGGATGCCTGTTGGCCCATGACGTCGACGAGCATTCCTACGGGCACGAGCTCAGTCGCCGGTTCCGGCTTGCCTTTTCCTGGCTTTGTTCGGCCACGATCATTCTCCTGTTGCTCGATGGTTCGCTGCACAGAGACAATCCCGCCCAGAGCCGCCGTCACACTATGGAGGGCATAGTTGCCGGTTTTTTCGTGCGGCCAGAGGACAAGCACTTCGGCGGTCCCACGCTGCTTGGGCTCCGCGGGCAGCGTTCGGGCGAGCACGCTCATCATGCCGGGAACGGGGACAGCCGCCGTCTCGTTACTGGGGGGCGATGGAAGTTTCGTCGTCTTGGCGAGATCGGCATCAGCAAGATGCTGGGCCGGCACCTGATAGTTGGGATTCCAGAGCGAGAGCCGCACGCGATACCGATAGCTATGCCCGGGCTTGACGGCCGTGTCGACGAACCGAAACAGTTTGAAGTCCAGTCGGTTCACGCCATTGTCCGCTCCGGGAAACGGATCGAGGGATGGCTCCATACCCAAGCTGCCGCTCCCAAGCGGGCTCTCAAAACCGGGGGGTAGCTGGCCGCCGCCACGAAACGGCGTCGTAGCAGGGCCGAGCGGTTGCATCGGATTGATGTCCTGTATTCCCGTCACAGCCTGCTCGGCAACGATCCGCTGCCATTCGGCCGTGGCCCAAGGGTGGACGGCTTCCGGACCCCATGACTCCATCGCCAGTTGGGGCAACGGCCACGCGTAGGCAATGTCAACGAGGCCTGGCTGCTCCTCGGGGGAGAGAAAAAATTCCGCTGGCAGCGAATCTGCCTGCACGCCGGCCCACTCCTTTTGCATGGCCTGCGCCACCGCCTTGGGGTTGATCCGTTCCCACTTTGCCTCGAGTCCGTTCGTGACGTCAGCCCGCTCGATCAGAAAGTCCGACCAGAGCGGAAAGTCGCGTTGCGGGTCACGGAAGCTGGCGTTTTCAAACCGCGATAGGTACTCGTCCAACTCTTTCCGATACGGGATCAGCCCCGTCACAATAACGTAGGGAACGATCCGTGCTGGCGGCACACTTTCGGCCGGGTCAGCTTGTTCAACCCCGGGGCCAAAGTCTCCCGGCATACCCATCGCAGGAGGGTCACCAGGGCGGGGTGGGCGGGATCCGGGCCGCGGGCGACCTCCGGCCTCACCAAGGTCGGCCGGAACTGCCAGGACCGCAACACCGGCCACGGCTCGCAGATCCTCGACAGGAAAGACATCGGGCTGGGCTCGTCTGGCAAGCTCATCGAACAGCGGGCGGCTCAAGACCAGCTTGCGAGCATCCTTTTCGGCCGGGACGAGCCACGTTTCGATCGAGTCTGCCAAGCCGACCGGCTCAAGAATCTTGTCCTTTGGTGGTTCTTGCTGACGATCGATGTGGGCGATGGCTTCGGCGGCCTTCGCGGCGATCTTGTCGGGCTTGAGTTCGGCTGACGCAGACTGTGAACGAATGGCATTCAGGCCACCCCATGCGAGCCATACGGCCAGCAGCAGCACGATCCCGCCGATGATCTTTTCGCAGTGGTCGAGAAGCCACGCGGTCAGCGTGTCTTTCGAGAGGCTCGGGACAGCCATCTTCATTGTGAGACCTCCCCTTGATCGCCGTCACCAGAGACCCTGATGAGCGATGAATCCGGACGCATGACGATGGCCAGTGTGCCACGAAGTTCGACGCTCACGTCGTGAAGGCGGGCCCGGTCACCTGCCGGGATCCCGTCGCCTGGTGCCATTCCGAATCGGGCTGGTTGGCCACCGCCCGGTCTTCCTAGACCGCGGCCTCCAAAGTCTCCACCCGACGACTGGCCGGCATTGATCCGTACCTGCCGGGTATCGATCGGCACGGGGGCCGATGCGAGTTCGACAAGCAATGCGTCAAGGGCCCGTTGGTCGATCGTTGTCCGGAGCACAAAGGGCATCAGCCGGAAGATCTGCGATGCCGGGACTGACGCAAGCTCGCTCGCCGAGAGTGGCTTCCCCTCGAAATCGACATATACCCAGTTCTTCAACGCGTCATCCGCAGACTCGGGGGCTTCTGCTCCCAAGCCCCCTGCCATACCTTCAGCTCCCATGCCCATCGGCATGCCCTGACCAGCCGCGCCTGCGGCACCGAACCGCGGGTGTGGCGGGCGGCCTGCGGATTGCCCTTCTGGACTCATCATGGCATCAGGAGACGGCATCTCTCCTGCGGCAGTGTCGCCGGCTTTCTGAATGCGGAGGATTCGCTGGCTGGCTCTGCCACCGGGATCGTCTTCTGCGGCTGGGTAGCCGACCTTCAATTCCTGGACGAGCGGGATGGCGATGTTGGCGGGCGTGATCACAGCCTTCGGGTCGGCTGCCACCGGCACGCTATTCACGTTCCGGATGACATCGCACAAGACACCGTACATCCACAACTCCTCCTGGGCCATCACCACCTTGGTCGTCGAAGGCGGCTCCTCCCAGTCGAACGACGTGAAGAGCTGCTGCTGATCTTCCGCGCTCCACTGCAGAAGAGACGGCGGATCTTCCTCCTCGCCACGATCGATCAGCTGCCGGCCGGGTGCGGGGAGGCCCTGGTTCCCAGCAGCATCAGACATCAGTTCATCCGCACCCATGCGGCCGGGTAACTGACGAACGACGGGGCGGATGCCGTTTTGGTACCGTTCGAGAAGAGACCGCCGGAGCGACCCATCGGCCGCGAGTGTGGAAGCCGCCTTCACAAAGTCATCGCCCAATGATTCCGGCCACTGTCGGAGCGGCTCTTGCGCCTTCCAAAACTGTTCCCAGACCTGCAAGGTTTCGGCGTTGATCTCCCGCACCCTGGCTCCGATCTGCTCGGACCATTTTTCATTGGGATGCGGTGTTTTCCCCAAGATGGAGGTGACCGAATCGAATGTGCCCTTGATCTTGCTTCGCTGGCTTTCAATTTTTTGGCCGATGCCCGCCTGTGATAAAACGAGGAGCGGCAGAAATACGAGCGGCACTAGGGCCGCCAGGATCCAAAAGTGTAATTTTTGGAGGCCAATCACGTACGGACGAACGGAGTCAGGGATCTGGACCATGGCACGCTCGGATCAGTTTTCCGAATTCTCCGTTGCGGCAGATTCCGCGGGTACTGGCTCCGGCCCCCCGGGGGTCCGCGGTTGCCATACGAACTGAACGACAAAGTCGTATCGACGAAGGGAGACCATTCCATCGTCGCGTGATTCTTCTTCCGGCCGCCCAGCGGGGCGGCCGCGAGGAACGCCACCCCGCGGCGGTGGCATCATTTCACCGCCGCCGACCTCAGCGGCACCACTCCCGCTGGCGATTCGCACCGTCCGCACGGGGGACGACGAGACGATTACCGGGTAGCCGATGCCCACGGCATTGACCGGCACTTTCTCGCCGGCCCGCGGGCCCCCCGACACCACAATTCTGGCTCCCTTTCCCAGAAGGTTTTGGATGAGCGTCGCTCGCAGGAACTGGGCTGACTCATCAGGCTTGTGATGCGGCTCATTGTGGAAGTGATGTCCGGCCAATTCGACCACCCAGCCGGCGCCCTGAGGGCCTGCGTCGGCCGCTTCCGTGCCAGCCGCCTCGTCGCCAACTCCGCCTGATTCCCCATCGGGCGGAGCAGCCGCTGACTCGTTCGCCTCGCCGGGCTGCTTGGCCGCTCCGGCTGGGTCTTCGGATGGCTCGGCTGCCGCACCGTCGGCCTGTGCAGCGAGCGGATCGGCAATTCCTTCCGCCGGATGGGTCTGCTTCCATTGGGTTTCCACGCTGGTGAACCAGGCTGCCAGGTCGGGGAAATACTGGCAGTCCATGCGTTCGATGTACACCTCGCGGCGATCCGCGATCGCCTTGTTCTTCTCGTCCGGTGGATCGCGGGGAAGCAGCGACTCCACGGCCCGAACCATGTCGAGCGTCTGGAATCGTCGGCTCTGCACTGCAAGCACATACTTCTGCCGGGCCGCGGCCTCCAGCTGCTGCGCCTCGATCGAGTCGAGCGATCCCGCCGCACTCTGGGAGCGGCTCTTTGCACGGTCGGCATCACTGAACGCCGTGGCATACAGCTTCTCGTCGAATGTCGACAGGGCCACCAGCCCGCCGGCAAATGACACGACACCGGCCACCAGCAGACCGAGGAGGGCGGCGACCGCCCAGGGACGCTTGGCCTCGACCTTGCGCTCGATGACGATGCGGCGGGGCAGGAGGTTGGTGCGAATGCCGGCCTGGCCCGCCGCCTGCACGGCCAGACCGTAGGTCGTGCCGAAGGCGAGCCGGTTGTCCCGAAAGGCAGGCTTTTGCATGACCTGTTCGCAGTCAAGGTTGTGAAACACCTCCAGCCGGCGGGTCGGGAGGTGAAGCTGCTTGCCCACGAAGTCACTCAATCCCCGCAGGCCGGCGGCGTTGCCGAGCATGAAGACCTTCCCGATCTCAGCCGTGCGATCGGTGCTCGTGAAGTAGCTGAGCGATCGCTGCAGCTCCACGGAAAATTCGTCGAAGACCGGCCGCATCGCGGTGTAGATCGCCTTCGGATCCTCCGCCCGCACGGCATTGCACTTGAGCTCCTCAGCGCGTGCGAACGTGAGCTTCTGGTCCTTCACCAGCGCCTTCGTAAAGCTGTTGCCGCCGATCGACATGCTGCGCTGCCAGATCCGCAGGCCATTGGTCACCACGAGATCGGTCGAGTCGACACCCATCGAGACGACGACGATCGACGGGGGCGGACTGTCGGGGTCGATCTCCGCCGGGTCGGGCAGCAGATCGAACATCGCGAGGTTGGCCAGCGCGATTGGGGCCAACTGAAGGATGTCGATGTACACACCCGCCTCGACCAGCGGGGCCAGTGATTTTTCCACCTGGTCGCTCTTCATGGCGAACAGGGCCACCTCGGCATCGATGACGAAGCCACTCTCCTCGATGCCCCCGGCGAGCCGCTGCCAGCTCCACACGACCTGTTCCAGTGGAAACGGAATCTGCTGCCGCGCCTCGTACTTGACGATATCGGGAATCTTCTTGGCTTCGATCGGGGGCAGCTTGATGAACTTCGTCAGGCCAAGCTGGCCGGGAACCGACACGGCCACGGAAGCGCCGGAGAGGTTGTGACGGCCCGTGAACTCGGCCAGTGCGTTGCGGATGATTTCCGGCGCATCGGCTTCAGACTGGGAAAGAAACGTCGGGTATTCGATGTAGTCGAACGCGTCGACGACAAGCTTCCGTGGCCCATCGCCCGGTCGGCACCGCAACGCCTTGAGCGCGGCCTTGCCGATATCGATTCCCCAGACGTAGGGAGAGCGGGCCATGCGATGCCTTCCAAATCCGCGGAAAAACCTTCACCCTCTCCACTTTACGGGTCTGTTTTACCGGGTGTCAAACCGCTGTGACCAGCCGCGGCAACCACTTGACCGCCTGCGGGTACACTCGGCTCAATTGTATGGACATGCACCGCATCATTGTCTTCCTGCCTTGCCACTCGCTCGGAGATTTTCCGACGTGGCTCGATGAAGGTGAGGCTGACGACCTCCTCTCCGCCTGGACCGCCGCCTGGCACCCTCTCTTGATCGCCGCGGCCGGTTCCCGACCGGAGTGGGCCAGCGCGGACTTTACGCCCCCCGACATCACAGGGGCGATCGCGATCGTGCCCGATTCGGTCGAGGAGCGATTTACGACGCATGTTGACAGCGCGGCTCTCGACGGAGCGCGATGGGTTCGCCGCGTGAGCGGCCGCGCCGCCATCGTCGCCGCGGCCGCAGCTGCCAGCGGTGCCGCACCGAGCCCTGCGGCGGAGTCGCTGGTGGCCGACTTCCATGCCCTCGGGCTGGCCTGGCTCCTCGCCGACCTACTGGCCCGCCGGATGCGATCGGAGATGGACCTCGATTCGTCGGGCTTCGATCAGACCGTCGTGGAGGCGGCCCGGGCGGCAGTGGATGGCGACATCGACGCTGCGCGGAGCAGGCTTGCCGAGTGCTTTGGGGCCCTCGAGGCCACTCGTTCACACTACTATCCGGTCGACGTCTGGCTCCTCGATACGGTGTTACTGGCCCCGTCGACGTTGGGGACAGGCCTCGACAGGGAGCTCGACTCCCCCGTTTCTCTGGGAATCGTCGCCACGGGGGAGGTTGTCGAATCATGGTCGACCACCAACCCGACGGCGATGCTTCGCATGCGTGCCCGGCTCGAGGCAGGATCGCTATCGATCGTGGGCGGGCGGCATGCGGCGCGACCGCTCGATCTCTGCACACTAACCGAGATCGAGGCAGATCTTGAGCGGGGCCGGGGGGTGTGGGAGCGGCACTGCGGCCACGCCCCGCGGGTGTTCGGCCAGATTGCCGGCGGTATGGCTCCCATCCTGCCAGGCCTCCTTACCGCGCGGGGCTACGCCGGCTGCCTGTGGACGCTCTTCGATGGCACACCCCTGCCCGACGCTGGTGGCAGTCGCATCCTCTGGGAGGGATCTGACGGAGCCGCGATCGACGCCGTCGCCCGGCCGCCGCTCGATGCCCGCCGCGCCCGCACCTTCATCACGCTCGCCGACCAGATCGGCACCTGCATGGACCATGATCACACGGTCGTCGTGCAGTTTGCCCACTACGCCGGCACCGCCTGCTGCTGGCACGATGACTTTCGACGGATCGCCTCCTGGAGCAAGGTATGTGGGGAGTTCGTCACGCCCGACGAGCTCTTTCGCCGCACCGCCGGCGCCGGCCTACCGGTCTCCTTCCCAGCCGATGCCTATCCCGTCGCGCTTCCTGTCGAGGGAATTCCGCTCCGTGATCAGGTGGCCGCGGAACTGTCGCATGCCGCGCATGAGGCGGTGATCGCAGCCGAGACGGACAACGCCGTGGCTTCCGGCACGACCGCACCAACGCCCGCCCCGCCGCCGCGTCGGCATGGCTGGCTTGCCCGGATTACCGGTGGTGTGCTGCGCCGTTCGTCGGCGACATCAACGCTCGTCCTCGACAACGGACTCATCCGGGCGAAGGTACACCAGGGCTCCGGCGGCCTGGTCTCGGTGCGGCTGCCGAGCGACGGTGGCAATCGGCTGTCGCAGCGGCTTGCGCTGCGAACCACGAGGCCGGCTCCGGCCGTCGGACAGCCGTGGGAAGACGTCCACGAGCGGGCGGTCTATTCCGGAATGGTCGCCGACGCGGTGGATCGCGTTGCGGGCACGATTGAGAGCCGCGGTCGGCTGACGGGCTCCGGTGGCGATGTCGGCTCGTTCGTGCAGCGGGTCTCTCTTTCTGACGGCCTGCCGCTGGTGATTCTCGAGGTCGAAGTGCAGCTCACCACGCCGTTGAGTGGCCCGTCACTCGAGTCCTACGCGGCCTGTCGATTCGCCTGGCACGAAAATGAAATGCCCGACATCCTGCGGAGCCTGAATCTCGAGCCGATCATCACGGAGCGATGGAGGTTTACAGCACCCCACGTCATCGAGATTCGCCCCGCGACATCCCGCGTCGAGCGACCGCCGACCCAGATTCTCACGCTCGGGCTTCCCTGGCACGTCCGCTCCGGCGAACACATGCTCGACTCGGTGCTGCCGGCCGACGCCGCTGCCCCGGTCGTCGTGCGACTCGCCGTCGGCGCTGGGCTCGACCGGCCCGGCAGCGTGGCGATCGACCTGATGGCCCGCCACGTGTAGCCCGGCGAAAGCGAAGCGGCTACCCTGTTGCTCCATGATCGTCACCCTCGATGGACCGGCCGGCGCTGGCAAGAGTTCGACCGCCCGGGCGCTCGCCGCGCGGCTCGGATGGTGCTACATGGACACCGGCGCCATGTATCGGGCCGTCGCGCTCATGGCTCTTGACCGCGGCATTCCGCTGGATGATTCGGCAGCGCTCGCCGAACTGGCCGAGGGCATCACGATCGAATTTCGGGACGGCCGGGTCGTGGTCGACGGACACGACGTTTCGACGGAGATTCGCACCGACCGTATCACCCAGGCGACCCGCCCGGTGGCCGACGCCCCGCCAGTCCGTGAGGCGATGAAGCGAATCCAGCGGCGCATGGCCGAGGGCATGGATGTGGTGACCGAGGGGCGTGATCAAGGGTCGGTGGTATTCCCGGCCGCAGCCCTCAAGGTGTTTCTCACCGCCTCGGCCGAGGAGCGGGCCCGCCGCCGGCATTGCGAGGAGACCGCGCGGGGTAAGAGCGTCTCACTCACGGCGATCCTGACCGCACAGTCGCAGCGCGACGAAGGGGATCGCACCCGGGCCGTGGGTGCCATGAAGCCGGCCGACGACGCCATCATCGTGGAGACCGACGGCCTCGCTCCCGAGGCGGTGGTCGATCGGCTCGTGGCCATGATCGCGGAGCTGGGCCGCCCATGACGTCGCCGGACGACGCACCGCTCCGCGGCGGTGGCCACAGCCTGTTCGGACGCTGGCTCTACTCGGCCCTGTGGATCCTCAGTCGCACGCTCGGCGTGTCGCTCTTCGGCTACCGCTGCCGGTTCGTGGAGCCGCTGCCACCGACGGGAGGCCTGATCGTGCTCTCCACGCACCAGAGCCACCTTGATCCGCTCCTCCTCGGCCTCGCGACCGAGCGACGACTCTCCAGCCTCGCCCGCAGTTCGCTTTATCGATTCAAGCCATTCGGTTACGTGATCACCGCGCTTGATGCGGTTCCGATCAATCGCGAGGCCTCGACCGTGCAGGCGATGAAGACGGTGATCGATCGGCTTAAAAATGGTGCTGCCGTGATCATTTTTCCGGAAGGATCGCGGACATGGGATGGGCAGATCGGCGAATTGAAGGGGGGCTTCGGGCTGATTGCCAAGAAGGCCCGCGTGCCGATCGTGCCGGTGGCGATCGTGGGCGCCTACGAATGCTGGCCGCGGACGCGACTGCTGCCTTGGCCGGGCCGGATTCGTCTGGAGTTTGGCCGCGTGATTCCGGTGGCGGAAATCGAGTCACTTGCAGATCGTGAGCTGTTCGATTTGTGCGCGCGAGAGATCACCGCGCTCGACGCCAAGGCCCGGCTGGCCCGCTTCAGGTGACGCGGCGAGGGGCTGCCCGTGCCCCGTCGCCGGACGTTCGCTCCGGCCCTCCAGGGCCTTCGCTCACTCCGTGCCGGCTACGCTTCGCCATCCCTGGCTTCGCTTGCCGCCAAGGCCGGCTCCTGGGGCACGGGCAGCCCCTCGCTGACTCTGCCACGAGACGAATGCGAACCCGCTGCTACAGGCCACA
>CAMCYH010000095.1 GCA_945883745.1 Candidatus Kuenenia stuttgartensis | reverse complement strand
GTCCCATCACGACTGGCCCACCCGGAGAGCATCACCACGCCAGCGGCCGAGACGATTTGGCGAGACTTCGTCGCCGCGCGATGCGCGCGGGCGGATGGGCTTTTCGCACTGGCTGTCGAGGCAGCCCAATCCCATGCTGTTGGCCCAGGCTTTACGCAGCGCAGCTGCGACGCCGTGCGGCTCTTGGCTCGCGCGCTCCGGGAGAATCCCGATCATGCCCGCGCGCGGGAGGCGGGCGGATGGGTGAAGCGGGGAGAGGAATGGGTCTGGCCAGAGGTGGCTCGGCGACTCGACAAGGGAGAGGCCTGGTCGGATGCGTTTGGCTGGCTTCCCCGCGGGCGGCTCTCCCGATATCAGGAGGGTGAGCGGTATCACCGCGGCCGCTGGGTGCCAGCCGACGACGTGGCCGAAGGGCCGCGGCCCCTCGATCAAGCCTCGGTGTTTGTGTCCGATCATTGGCAGATCCGCTCGACCGCGAACGCGACGGAAACCGCCGCACTGGCCCGTGAGATGGAGGAGACGTTCACCATCTGGCTCCAGGTTTTCGGCGGCTTTCAAACGGAGCCGGCCGGACTGGAGCGGCAGTTCGAGGGCCGTGGTCGCCCACCGACCCGGGGACCGTTTGCCGCAGTGCTCACTGCCGATCGGCAGCAGTACATCACCGAAATGGGCAAGCTCGAGCCGCTCATCGCCCAGACACTCGGTATCTACTGGACGCCAACACGGACCAGTTGGTTTTTCGTGGGAGAGGAGCGGACACCGACAACGGTACACCACGAGGCCACCCACCAGCTCTTTGGCGAAATGCGGAAAACCAGCCCGCTGGTTGGCGAGCGATGCGGCTTCTGGGCCGTAGAGGCGGCGGCCTGCTTTATAGAAAGCATGCAGCGGACCGACTTTGGCTGGACACTCGGCGGCATCGATGCCGGCCGCACGCCGGCCGCACGACAGCGGCTCTTGGAAGACGACTTTTACGTGCCCTTGGCCGAGCTCGCAGCCCTCGGCCGCACGGAATTTCAGTCCCGCGCCGACCTGCCACCGCTCTACAGCCAGATCTCTGGCCTCGCTGACTTCTTCATGACGGGTCTGCAGGGGCGGTATCGCGAGGCATTCGTGGAATATCTCACGAGGATCTACACCGGGTCGGTCGACTCAGACACGCTTGCCCGCCTCTGCAAGACCGACTATGCAACGCTCGACGAAGAGTACCGCCGCCACCTCTCCCAGTGATCAGGCTCCGGTGTTTCCGCCGGCCATGGACGGGAATTTCGCCGAGGCGGTACACTCCTCGCGAAATCAACCACGAGTAAGGAGAGTTTCTTTCATGTCCGCTTCTTCTGCTGCGCCCGGCCGTCCCACCCCAGCCACCGACCTCGACCGACTGGCGATCGACACGATTCGCACGCTCTCCATGGATGCGGTCGAGGCGGCCAAGAGCGGCCATCCGGGCACGCCGATGGCTCTCGCCCCGGTCGCCTTCACGATCTGGAAGGAGTTCCTTCGCTACGACCCGGCCGATCCTGCCTGGCCCAACCGCGACCGGTTCGTGCTCTCCTGCGGCCATGCGTCGATGCTGCTCTATTCGCTTATCCATCTGGCGGGCATTCGAAGGGAGACCGGCAGTGACCAACCGGCCGTCTCACTCGACGAGATCCGCCGGTTTCGTCAACTCGACAGCGTGTGCGCGGGCCATCCCGAGCATCACATGACCGCCGGCATCGAGACCACCACCGGGCCGCTCGGCCAGGGCTGCGGCAACTCGATCGGCATGGCAATGGCGTCGCGTTGGCTGGGGGCGCACTACAACAAGCCGGGGCACACGCTGTTTGATTTCGACACCTACGTCCTGTGCAGTGACGGTGACCTGATGGAGGGTGTGGCAGCCGAGGCGGCATCAATTGCCGGTCACCTCAGGCTGGCCAACCTCTGCTGGGTCTATGACGACAACTCGATCACGATCGAGGGAGAGACCGACCTCGCCTTCAGCGAAAACGTGGCGGAGCGATTTCGTGGCCTCGGCTGGCGGGTCGAACATGTCGACGATGCCAATGACACCACCGCGATCTCAAAGGCTCTCCTTGCCTTCAAGGCGGAGAAGGACAAGCCCACGCTCATCATCGTGAAGAGCGTCATCGGCTATGGAGCCCCAAAGAAAGCCGGGTCGCATGCCGCCCACGGGGCCCCGCTCGGGGCCGACGAGATCAAGGGCGCCAAGGAGTCTTATGGCTGGCCGGCCGATGCCCAGTTCCTCGTGCCACCGGAGGTACCCGCCCACTTCGCCGCCACGCTAGCCGCCCGCGGCAGCCGTGGGCATGATGCGTGGAACAAGACAATGGCCGAGTACGCGACGACGGCCCCCTCGCTTGCCGGCGAACTGCGGGCGTTCATCGCCGGGAGGCTTCCCGACGGCTGGGACAAGGCGATTCCATGCTTTCCAGCCGACGCGAAAGGGCTGGCCACTCGTGTCTCGTCGGGAAAAGTACTCCAGGCCCTCAGCGCTGCCGTGCCCTGGTTTCTGGGCGGCTCGGCGGACCTTGCCCCCTCCACGATGACGCTCATCGACGCGGAAAGCGGCTTCAGCCCGGAGAACCCCGGCGGCCGCAACCTTCACTTTGGCATCCGCGAGCATGGCATGGCGGCGGCCTGTAACGGCATGGCGCTGTCTGGCCTGCGTCCCTACTGCGCCACGTTCTTCGTCTTCTTCGATTATCTGAAGCCGTCGCTACGGCTTTCGGCGATCGGAGGCCTCGGGGTGATCTACGTGCTCACCCATGACTCGATCGGCCTCGGCGAGGACGGCCCCACGCACCAGCCTATCGAACAACTCGCCAGCGCCCGGGCCGTTCCCGGGCTGTCGGTATTTCGCCCTGCCGACGCCAACGAGGTGGCTGAAACCTACCGCACGATCCTCCCGCGATCCGATCGGCCCGCCGTGATCGTGCTCTCGCGGCAGAACCTTCCCACGCTCGACCGTGGCGGTTTTGGCAACGCCGGTGGAGTAGCCCGTGGCGCCTACGTGCTCAAGGATCCCTCGGATGGCAAGCCCGAGTGCATCCTCATCGGCACGGGCAGTGAAGTGACCATCTGCCTCGATGCGGCAGCGGAACTTGCCAGGCAGGGCATCCGAGCCCGCGTCGTGAGCATGCCGAGTTGGGATCGATTCGAGGAACAGGACGCGGCATACCGCGAGAGCGTGCTGCCAGCGGCGATCACGGCCCGGGTCGCCTGTGAGGCGGCCTGTGGCTTCGGCTGGGACAAGTGGATCGGCCCCCGCGGCATTTTCATCGGCATGCAGGGTTTCGGAGCCTCTGGCCCCGCGCCGGAACTCTACAAGCACTTCGGCATCACCGCGGAAGCCGTCGCCGCCGCCGCCCACTCGTTGCTCAAGTAGGCCGGTCGTCCGTTACGGCTGATGGTGCGAGTCGCCGATCACCGCATCTTCAGGGTGGTCGGCGGCGGCCGTTTCCCCATCTTCATTGCGGTAGAGATGGTCGCCATCATCGTGGAGGCCGTCGAGAAATACCCGGGTCACTCGACCATCCTCGAAGAGGATGTAGTGGATGCCGCCGGGATGATTGCTGCTTTTCTCGCAGCAAGAATCGGGCGCATCGGCCATGATCGGATGATGCTCGCGACGGTGATTGAGGTTGGGCACAAGCCGCCCCTCGGCGTCACGATGGCCGAGCGTGTATCCAAAATCCCCGCCCATGGTTTTGACGAGTTTCTCGAATTGCGGCGTACCGACCGCCCCCCTGAGTTCCTCGAGCGATGGCACACGGAAGTCCTTCGTCCGCCCTCGGCGGGCCCCCGGCACAAGCACTGTCCCGTCATCGGCCACGAGCCGATGTTCCGAGACGAGCGTCGGCGCATACAAGCCGGCCCGTGAGAGCGGGCCGGAATCTGGCGGCGTGGGATAGAAGCGATGGGATTCGGCATAGCCTTGCAGGCCGTTTGAGATTTTTTGCAGGTTCCGCTCGGCCCGACGGGCCCGTGACTCCGTGATGGCGTCGAGAAGGAGCGGAGCCACGAGCACCGATGCCGCTAGTGCCGCTGCGGCCATGATCGTGCGGTCGAGCCAAACCCGGGCGCCCCCTGGCGTGATTGGTGCGTCAACCGCTGGCGAGAGCATGGTGTGGCGGGATTCCGTCGCATGCGCTTGCACAAACGCGAGCGTGCGGCTGGCCAGGCCGGGAGGGGGCGGATCGTTCCCCCGATCCCGCTCCAGTGGCTGCAGCGACTTGCGGAGGAGGTCGAGATCCCGGCGTATGGTCGCACCATCACGCGGGTCGGACAGGGCCGCCTTCACCCGCACATCGTCGGGCTCCTCCAAAGCCCCCAGCAAAAAGCCGACCAGATTCTCTCGCATCACATGTCTCTCAGCAGGTTTCGGTGGGTCCGTTTCATCGTGTCGCGGAATGATCCGCCTGCCATGTTTCATTGAGCTTGAGGAGCGCTGCATGGAGACGGCTCTTCACCGTGCCCACCGGAATGCCGAGCACATCGGCTGCCTCCCGGTATTTCATGCCCTGGTGGTAAACCAACAGGAGGGCGGACCGCAGGGTTTCTGGCAAATCCCCGACTGCGACACGCACCCACTCCCGGGCCTCCTCATCCTCCATCTTTTCATCGGCCGTGCGATCACTCCCCGACAGCATTTCCACGAGCGTGCCGACGTCGTCCTCGCCGCCGGTACGGTGGTCAAGGCTCACCATTCGGTGCCGCTTGTTCCTCCGTTGGGCGTCGATGGCCTGGTTCGTCGCGATCGTGTAGAGCCACGGGCGGAATCGTCTGCCGTCCTCGAACTGATCCTTCTTTAAGTGAATCTGCAGAAACGTCGCCTGAAAGACGTCCTCCGCCAGCTCGGCGTTGCCGAGATAGCGACGGAGGTAACTGAACAACTCGCTTTCGTAGCGACGCACGAGCGACTCGAAGGCCCCCGTGTCGTCATGCTGCCGAAAGCGGGCGAGCAGGTCCTCGTCGGTCGGGCCAGTTCCCGAACCCGTGCCGACACTCCCGCTGAGGCCGGCTTCTGTTCCGGAAACGGAACCGGATTCGTGCAAATCCATCTGTGTCTACGAACCCCGGATGGGAAAGGTTCGCCCCGCGTGGAAACGCCCCGTGAGGACAGGCCCAAGTATAGCCACGAAAAAAGGGGGGCGGCGACCTTTCGGTTTCGCAGCCTCTCCGGGAAAGAGTTTGACTTTTCTGTCGGGGATGCCCACATTCCGCGACACGCCGATGCCTGCACCCTCCCACCACTACCGCTGGGCCACGCCCGGAGATGTCAACGCCTTCTTCGGCCTCTCCCTGGACAATCTGGCCGGGCTGGTATTGATGGTATCGCTGCTTGGGGCAGCCTTTGGATTCCCCGTTCAGTTCGCCCTCGGCCACCTCGTCCCGGGAACGGCCATCGGCGTTGTTGTCGGGGATCTGATCTTCACGTGGATGGCTTTCCGACTTGCCCGCCGGACTGGCCGCACCGACGTGACAGCGATGCCGCTGGGGCTCGACACGCCAAGCACATTTGGAATGGTGTTTTTCGTGCTTGGCCCCGCCTTCAGTGAAGCGGTCGCCGCGGGACTCAACACCGAGGCGGCAGCCACGCATGCCTGGCACATCGGCATGTGCTCCATCGTGCTGAGCGGCTTGTTCAAGATCGCCTGCTCCGTGATCGCCGGTCCGATACGGCGGATCGTGCCGCGGGCGGGCCTCCTCGGCAGCCTCGCCGCCATCGCACTGGCGCTGATCTCGTTCCTCCCGCTTCTGGAGATCATCGGCATGCCGCTGGTCGGGCTGGTCTCCTTGGGGATCGTGCTGGCGACCCTCACCGCACGGATCTCCTTTCCGTTCCACATCCCGGGAGCGTTGGCAGCGCTCCTGGTTGGCATGGGCATTCAGGCGATCGGAACCCGCACCGGCTGGATTCCCGCTGTCGCCGCCCACGCGACGATCGATCCCGCCGCCGCGATGTGGCCAACGGCCTGGCTCTCTGCGCTCCGATTGGAATGGCTGGAAGCATTCAGCGACACGCTCAAGTATCTTCCGGTCGTGATCCCCTTCGCGCTGGGCACCGTCGTGGGTGGCATCGACTGCACCGAGAGTGCAGCCGCGGCCGGCGACGAATACGACACGGCGCGGATCATCGGTGTCGAGGGTGTCGCCACGATCGTTGCCGGGCTGTGCGGTGGCGTGATTCAAACCACGCCGTATATCGGGCACCCCGCCTACAAGGCGATGGGAGGCCGCGCGGCCTACACGCTGGCCACTGCCGCCATGATTGGCACGGTGGGCCTCACCGGGACGTTCGCCTACCTCTACAACGCCATCCCCGGCCCGGCAATTCTCCCCATTCTCGTCTTCATCGGCCTCGAGATCACCGCCCAGAGTTTCCATGCCACACCGCAGCGTCACTACCCAGCCGTGGCCATCGCCTGCCTGCCCGCCCTGGCCGCACTCGTGACGCTTCAGGCCGACAAGCTCATCGCTGCGGGTGCCATGCCGACAGGCACCCTGGCCCGTGATCTCTTCTCGATGCGGCTCCTCGCCTCGGGCTTCATCCTCACGAGCCTGCTCTGGGCCGGTCTCGTCACCGCGCTCATCGACCGCTCACTAATCACCGCCGCCGGCTGGTGCGGAGCATTATCCGCACTTGCCATGTGTGGCGCGATCCACTCCCCCTTCCCCGATGGCAGGCTGCTCGCCCCCTGGGCGATCGGGGCTCTACCGGCCGAGGCGGCCGGGCGTGGTCCGCTCGAAATGGCTGCGGCGTATGTGCTTCTCGCCGCGGTATTCCTCGGCTGGTCGGTCTTGACCCGCAGCCGCGATCACTCGAGGCCATAGGCGCCGGCCATCGGCACGTCGAGGCCCGTGCGGCTGGCGAACTGCGTTCGCGACAGGAACCGCGGCTCGAGGTTGAACGTCACGCCGACGTTATTGCGGCTGTAGTCGACGTTGAACCCAAAGGTCATCAGGAACGATTCTCCGATCCGCACCAGCTGGAATTGCTGCCCGATGTTGCGACCGGTGAGATCGAGTGCCGTTCCGAAGGAACTCGCCCACTTGGGACTCATCCGGTAGGTATAGGATCCGGTGAGCACACTGGCATTGATCGGTCCGCCAAACTCATTGAAGCCTATGTAGAAACTGCCGCGTGGCGTGCGATTGAGGAAGGCGCCGACCGTATAGAGTTGCTGCCCACCACTGAAGAAGTCGACATCGGCCGACGAGAGGAGCGTGGTGCGGTCGCCGACATGCCAACGGAAGTCATACTGCCACAGACCCATCACCTGGCCGAAGTTCTGGCTCGTGTCGGGAAACAGTTCGCCATCGATGTCGAGTGTGATCCAGTCGATGATCCGCCGATTCCCCATCGGCCCGCGCTTGGTCTGCCACCGCTGGTGGGCGCCGAGCCGGAAGGCCGTCAGATCATCGACCAGCTCAGTCGGACCGGTGACCCAGCTGCCAAGCCCGCGACGGATCGCATAGGTCCGCGGATCGTATTTGTTGTCGGGACCAAAAATGAATGGAGCCGGCAGCGGCGTGGCCTGGCCGGGCACGGCACCATAATCCCAATAGGGAATGTTGCGGCGATACTGATTGATCGTGTCATCGTCGATCTGATCGTACAGCGGAAACTGATCGATGCTCTGGGTGGAGTTGGCGTATGAAAACTCCGCTTCGAAGACGACCTTGTGGGCCAGTCCGTGGACATTCCACAGCTGGCTCTCGACCGCATTGTCGGTCCGCCACATCGGCAGACTGGAGCGGATACCCACCTGGCCATAGGCCCGGTCGATCGGCTGCTGGGAGAGATCCTGTCCCCAGTGCGCCAGTTCGCCGAGCGCGTAAGGCACGATCTTCACTGCGCCCGCCTGGAAGGGCAGATCGAGTTCATGCCGCGTGGCCAGCCGCTCCCCGATGACCTGGCTCTCGTAGGGTAGCAGTGTCCAGATGTTGAGCCCCTGCCCGGCGATGGGGGGCGCCGGCAGCGCCTGCCGCACGTAGGACACGCCCGAGTGCTCGTACCATGAGATCGCGTCGCGGATCAACGGCTGGCCGAAGGTGTAGTGATCGAGCCGTGGCCACCACTCGCTCTGCGTAAAGAAGGGATCGACACGGATGCTCGTCAGGAGCCGCAGTTCACGGTTGTCGACCGGCCGTCGCAGGTCGCTCCACGTGCGTTGCTCGTAGCCCTCCTCCCACTCCGCCTCGTAGTATTCCTCGAGGAAGTTGTAATCACTGATCCAGCCGACAGTGCCACGGGCCTGCCAGCCGCCGAAGATACTGTCCGTCGTGCCGCCGAGATCCTGGCGGTGCCTCCAGAAAGCGCGGCCGCGAAAGGTGTCGCTGGGATAACCCGGATAGATGAAGTCGCGGCGATACAGGCCGAGGTTGTCGATACCGTGATCGACCACAAACCAGGCATCGGCGATTCCATTGGCCGGGGTGCCGAGGCCGAGGAACTCCGGTCGGTTGTAGAGCAACGAGGTGCCGAAGCCGGGGCCTCGGAGGCTGAGATAGTCGATGTCGAAGTCCCAATCGACGCCCGCCGGTGGCCTCCGCACGCCGAACACCTGAAACACGTCCCAGCTGGTCAGCACCTGCGTCCCGAAGATCTGGTCGTTCTTTACCTGCGCGTTGTTGATGTAGAACGTCGGCTTCTGGGCGTTGGTCGCCAACACCGGCCACCAGAGCACGGGAACACCACCGAGCGTGACCGTGTTGCCGCGACTGGTTATGAACTGCTCGTGGGCCACGGCCGGCTCGCCCGTGAGAGGATCGATCATCGCCTCCCCAAACGGCCCGGGCACCGGCACCTGCTCATCGGTGAACTGCAGTTCGCGAGAGCGAAACTCCCACGTCGGCACACCCAGCCGGCTCGATGTCAGTCCGGTCCGCTGGGCGACAAAACGACTCCGGTCGACCTGGCGGATCACGTCGGCTCGCAGCCGCACGAGGCCTGAGTAGTTGTCGACCGGCGTGAGTATCGTGGCACCCGTGATCACCCCACTCGATCGCGGCACGTCGTAGAACATGCTCACCGCCTCGACCACCCGCTGCCCCTGACGGAAGACGACGTTGCCCTCCATGTAAAGCTCCAGCGGCGTGTCGGCCGACTGTGCCGCAGAGCCATCCAGATTGGGTTGGTTCTGTCCGCGGGTCCAGATCACGAGCCGGTCGGTCGAGATGTCGAGCGGGCCGGCAGGATCGACGCCATCGACGACGAGATTCACGCCCGACGTGATCACGGCGATCCACTCGTCACCGCCGGTGGGACTGGGAAACCAGCGGATGTTCAGCGGCACACTCGATCTCGGAAAGGCCCGCAGCCGCCGCGCCGGTGCCGTGACCGCGACCTGCGGCACAGGCGCCGCACCGAACTCGCTATACTGCGCCTGCTCGATGGGGTTCTCAGCGGGGGGTTCGGACGAGGTGCCATCGACACCTGGTAGCCGACGCACATCGGCCGGGGCGTCGTAGACCGGAGGCGTTCCAGCCGCCGGCACGAGGCTGGCGAAGTCGAGAATCGGATCGCGGGTAATCCAAAATCGGCCGGCCCAGCGGGGTCCGCGGACTTGCGAGGTGGCATCGCCGCCGCTCTGCAAATGCACGTCGCCCGCCATCCGAACGACGATCGTCCGGATCGGCGGCACAGCCGACGAATCCACGGCTGAATCTGGCGACTGCCCCTGCTCGATCCAGACCACAGCCTCATGGGCCGTGACGTCGGTCGACCCTTGCGCGATCCGCACGCCACCGGTGAGGTGCCACACGTCGTACGATCCTTCCGTCCATCTGGCGGCCTGCGTCGCACGAATCGACAGCGACTCACTCGGATCGGCAGACGGTACCTCAATGCGACCAGCCTCGGCGATTGCCGCGGCGAGACCACGCGCCGGCAAGGTGGCAAGGGAACCGGCGGTCGCCATGTCGGTTGTGGCCGTCGTGACGCCATCGGGCGGCGCGGCCGATACCGGCCCCCCATGCCACGCTGCGATCCACATCGCCAAGAAGGCAAGCATCAAGCGCCGCCCCTGCCGAAATGCCGTGCGCGCGCACACCGATCGACCTGACGACGGCGGTCGCAAACCTGGCGGTGGCGTGGCGAAGAGCAAGCGTTCTGGCCCGGGGGAGATTCAAAAACCGCGGGACTATAGAGACGAAAAAAAACATGGGTCAAGCCGTGAGCAGCCGTCACGACCTGCCACAAGTCCCTTCGAATTGGGCATTTACCGCACCTCATACTGCAGCCCCCGCCGCCGAGGCAGTGGTCCGTTGTTCTCCGCGGCGCACCGCACAAGCCACGCAACCTGCGTGACTGGGGTGAAATTGACCGCGGTACACAGGGCGGTCTGCGACGAGTTCAAGGCACTCCCGGTAAGATGCTGCCCTGACGGTCGTGACCGTGTCCCCCGCCCCGCCGTTTGCGTCGCCCCCCATCGCCGGTCGATCTCGCGTCGTTCCTCCCAACTGCCCCCCTCCCTGGAACCCCTAGCCCATGCGTCGCATTGCCGACCGGGTGGCGTCCTGGCTTGTCTCACACCGTGGTCTGCTGGCAGTGGCCGCGGTCGCGTTGGCGGTCGTGTCGGTGGAGCGGTCCCGAGGGTTGGAATTCATGAAATCGATCGACACGATGTTCGACCGTTCTGATCCGGCGCTTGTGCCCTACCGACGTATGGCCAGGGCCTTTGGATCGAGCGAGGTCGTACTGGCTGCCTACGACGATCCCGACCTCTTGACGGCCACCGGTATCGATCGCCTTCGATCCCTTACCGCGAAGCTTGGGCAACTCTCCGCCGTCTCATCGGCTACGAGCCTGGCGAGCACACCACTCGGTAACCGGATCATCGAGATTGAGGCGAGTCCCACCGCCCGCAAGTTGATCGATCTCATGGAGGGCTACGCGCTGGGCGCCGATCGTCGTACGGCGGCGGTGGTCTGTGTGCTCAAGCCTCCTGACGACCCGGCATCGGCATTGACACACCGCACCCCCTCGCGAGCCGATGCGATCGACGACATTCGGAGTTGCATGCGGGAGTTTCCCGAGGGGACGGTAGCCGGCGAGCCAGTCATGCTCCGTGACGGCTTTGCCATGCTCCAGCGCGATGGCAACCTTTTGGGCACCACGGCCGGCCTGCTGGCGGGACTCGTGCTGCTGATTTCCTTTCGGAGCATCCGCTGGCTGATCGTGCCGCTGGCCGTCGTGCTCCTCGCCCTCTGGAGTACCCGCGGCATACTCGCCGTCGCCGGCCTGCGACTGACGATGGTCTCGACGATGCTCTCGGCAATGGTGACCGTTGTCGCCATCGCGACCACGGTGCACGTGATCATCGGCTTCCGTCAGCACCGCGAAGCAGGGCTCGATCCTGAGGCGGCTCTCGAGCGGACGTTTGCCACTCTCTTTTGGCCGGTGGTCGGTGCGATCGCCACCGACGTGATCGGCTTCGGTGCCCTCATTTCCAGCCGCGTCGGTCCGGTCCACGATTTTGGCATTATGACGGCGATCGGCGCCGGCATGGTCCTGGTGGCGGTGGCCCTTGTGGTGCCCTGGCTGGCCTTGGCCGGCCGATTCGCGAGCGATCCGCGACAGGCCTGGGGTGAGGGGGCGTTGGAACGCGGCCTCGACGCCCTTGTGCAATGGATCATCCGCCATCCACTGCCGATCCTTGGTGCGGCGATCACGGTCGTGGCTGTGGCCGTGGCGGGCATGCGGTGGCTCACCGTGGAGACGGACTTCACCAAAAACTTTCGTGCCTCGAGCCCCATCGTGGCATCCTATGACATGATCGAGTCGCGGCTTGGCGGCGCCGGCGTATGGGACGTGCTCGTACCGGTCAGCGGCGACATCGACGGCACGGCGTTGTCGCGGGTGGCCCGCCTCGAGAAGCGGCTCCGCGACGACGTAAAGGTGGCCGGCCCCGCCGGAGACCAAGTGCCAGCCCTCACCAAGGTGATGAGCGTGGCCGATGTGATGGCGGCGGTTTCGCCGGTCTCATTGGACCGGCTCGAGGAGACGCGGCTCGGCAGTTGGATTATCTCCCGGGCCATCTCACTCTTGGAGACCCAGCTTCCTCAGTTGGGTCGTTCGCTCATCGGCACCGATCCGCATGATGGCTCGCGATGGCTGCGGGTCATGCTGCGGGCCCGGGAGCGGCAGCCGGCGGAGGTCAAGCGATCAATCATCGCCCAGGTGCGGCAGGTGGTGGCGGAGGAGTTTCCCGGTGACAATGACGAGCCGCCTGGTGAAGTGACCGGCTTCTTCGTGCTCCTGGCCCAGCTCGTCGATCGGATGATTTCCGACCAATGGTTTACGTTTCTGCTCGCCGCCGCCGGCATCTTTCTCCTGCTGTCGCTGGCCTTTCGAAGCCCGCTCCTCGGGCTTGTGGCACTGGTGCCCAACGCCCTGCCGATCTTCGTCGTCCTCGGCCTGCTCGGCTGGATCGGCACCCCCATCAACATGGGAACGGCCATGATCGCCGCAGTCTCGATGGGCCTCTCGGTCGACAGCTCGATCCATTACATCACCGCCTTCCGCCATCGCCTGCATAACGGTGACGCCTTTCATGCGGCGATCGGGACGGCCCATCAGACGGCGGGGCGGGCGATGATTTTTTCAACGTTGGCCTTGGTGGTCGGATTCCTCGCCCT
>CAMCYH010000094.1 GCA_945883745.1 Candidatus Kuenenia stuttgartensis | reverse complement strand
CTCAAGGTCTTCTCGCCAGAGCGGTATGAGTCGGAGGTCCACTACGACGAGGCCATGGCCCGCATCGCCGCCGTCGCATCGCGAGTCGCCCAGATCCAGCAGGACAACCTCCTCGACGTACAAAACTTCGTCGAGCAGCGGCGAATCCGCATCATGGAGATGGAGTGGATCGACGGCTACGACCTGTCGCGGCTCCTCGCGCCGGAACTGCTCAACCAGACCCGTGAACGCGTGAGCGAGGACCGCTGGACCTACCTCAACAACGTCATCGTGACGGCAGGCCCACGGCAGTCGCGGCTCAAGCCGGGCGTGGCGATCTCCGTGATGCGGGAGTGCCTCGCCGCGCTGGCCGCGCTCCACCGTGAAGGGATCGTCCATGGCGACGTGAAGAGCTCCAACATCATGGTGAAGCGGACAGGCAACGCGAAGATCATCGACATCGGCTCGGCGGTGGCCCTCGACGACATGCCCCCCAACCGCACGTGCACTCCGGCCTACGCCGCTCCCGAGGTGCTCGAGGGCCGCGAAAACACGCCCCGCTCCGACCTGGCCAGTCTCGGCTACGTGCTGATCGAGATGCTTTCCGGGCAGCCGCCTTTCGCGGGGCTCCATTCCTACCGCGATCTGCTCGAGGCCAAGCGGTCATTGGCCCATCGGCTCGAGCAGGTTTTGCCGTCGGAGGTCACCTGCAACGAGCTGCTGATGAATTTCATCCGGGGCATGATCGCGGCTGACCCGGCCCGGCGGTTCCCCAGCGCCGAGGATGCCGATCTTGTGAAAGAGGGCGCTGCGAGTTTCCACCGCCAACTGATCGTGGGGGGCCTGGCAAGCGAATACGAAAACGAGATCCGGGCCTGGCTGGAAGAGCTTGAGTAGCGGTGGTCGGCCGAAGCCAAAAGCATGTGCTGCGACCCGCATTGCCGCCCTGGCGGCAGAAGTCTTCTCGCGGAGAAACTTCCTCGCTTGCACGTCCAAGGAGGGATCCCTTCGCCTGAGGCTCGAAAGTTCCTAACGCTCGTCGAGCTTCCGCCGACCCGGGCGTTCAGCATCGGTAGATTTGCTTGAGGCTAACTCACCGCAGGCGTTTGTAGATCGCCGCGATGAGGGATGTGGTGGCGCGGGGGGCGAGCCGCTTGAGCCGCCAGAGGGAGCGGGCGGTGCGGCCGACGACCACGTAGCGGCGGTCGCGGTCGATCGCGTGGATCACGCGGGTGGCGACCCTCTCGCTCGTCCAGCGGGATGCGTCCATGCGGCGGCGGGCCTCGCGGGATTCCAGACCTGCGGAGAAGTGCCAGGTGTCGAGCAGGCCCGATCGGAAGAAGCCGGGGCAGACGACCGTGACGCCAGGCCGACGGCGGCCGCACTCGGCCGCTATCGCCTCGGAAAGCGCGATCACGCCCGCCTTGCTCGCGGAGTAGGCGGCCATCGACGGCGGCGCGAGAATGCCGGCGATCGATGCCACATTGACCAGATGCGATCGCGCCGAATGCTCCCGCAGCCACGGCAGAAACGTCTCGCAGCCGAGGGCCGTGCCGAGGAGATTCGTGTCGAGCACACGCTGCCACTGCGACTCGGGGAGTTGGCCCACTTCGCCGGTCGCCCCGACACCGGCGGAGTTGACGAGCAGGCCGAGCGACGGCCAGTCGGTCCGCAGCCGATCGTGCACCGCCCGCCAGGCAGCCGGGTCGCGGACATCGAGCGCGGTCGAAATACCGATTCCGCCACGGCGTTCGACGTCGGCCTGCACCGTCGCCAGGCGATCAACGTCGAGGTCGGCCAGGCAGATCTGCCAGCCGGCGGCAGCGAGTTCCAGCGCGAGGGCCCGGCCCAGGCCGCTGGCTGCCCCGGTGATAATTGCCGTGCCCGACTTCCAGTGCATACGGGCTATTCGGTGAGCCGACGAAAGAGAAGCGAGGGTGACGGGACTCGAACCCGCGGCCTCCAGCGTGACAGGCTGGCGCTCTAACCAACTGAGCTACACCCCCGGATGACCTCCGGCCCACTCACGGGGGCCGCGAAAGTTCGGGAGATTCCTCTCGATGCCCAACTATATCGGGTTTTTGGCCCTTCTCCACAAGTCCCCTCTGAATCTCTCGCGGCATGGGCCGACTTGCCTTCCGGCGGTCGATGACACTATCGTAGAACGACCGTACGATCGATGGTGATGGTTTGTTATCGATGGAGAAAACCTGATGGCGACGGTCACGATTTCCCCTAAATTTCAGGTCGTCATTCCGCGAACCGTGCGGGATCGCCTCCACCTGAAGCCTGGGCAACGCCTGCAGATTCTTGAGTACGCCGGCCGTCTGGAACTCATCCCGGAGCGAAAGATTTCCGATCTCAAGGGTTTTGTGAGAGGTATCGACACGGCCTTTTCTCGGGAGCCCGACAGGCTGTGAGTGAGTCTGAGAACCCGTCCGCGAACATCGTCGATTCATCGGGCTGGCTGGAGTTCTTTGCGGG
Organism: Candidatus Kuenenia stuttgartensis; assembly: GCA_945883745.1. Lineage (GTDB taxonomy): Bacteria > Planctomycetota > Planctomycetia > Pirellulales > UBA1268 > CACORA01. Next base: position 10,230 of record CAMCYH010000094.1, on the reverse strand, counting down.
CGGGAAAAACGCCGCAGCGTTCGAACCGGCGCTCCAGGACGTCGATTCCCTGATCGTCCCGGCCGTGACGATCTATGAGGTCTTCAAGGTGCTCTTCCGGGAGGCGAGCGAGGAGGCGGCGTTGCAAGGTATCGCTGCCATGCAGCAGGGCAGGGTCATCGACCTGACACCCCAGCGAGCCTTGGCCGCCGCTGGTGTGAGTCTCCGGCGCTCGCTTCCGATGGCCGACAGCATGATCGTGGCTGCCGCAGAGGAATATGGGGCAACCATCTGGACGCAGGACGAAGATTTCGAAGGCCTTCCCGGCGTCCGCTTCTTTCGCAAGAAGAAATAGGGGCCACGCCCGCGGGATGACGCACTAGCCGGCGTTGCCGCAGCCCCCCGGCTCGCGCCGGGGGCTTTCTGGGTGGAGCGTATTGCCCGCCTGGAAGGCGGGCCTACGAGAGCGAACGGATGTTCGCCAAGCAAGCTGAGGCTAGGATGGCGAAGCTTGCGTAAAGCAGCCGGCGGGCCTGCGAGAGCGAACGGATGTTCGCCAAGCAAGCTGAGGCCAGGATGGCGAAGCTTGCGTGAGGCAGCCGCCTACATGACGCCACGGGACGGATCGAAGCCCTTTTTGCGGGCGGTCTCGAAATCCTGCTCGGCCTGATCTTCGAGACCGATCGCCTGGCAGGCGAGGGCCCGATGATGATGCATCACCGCGAGCGAATGGTCGAGCCACCGCAGTCGCCGGGCCAGTTGCACGCGGTCAACCCGCTCGGCCAGCAGCATCGCCTGCCGCCGCTCCCGCTGCATGCCGTCGATCGCCAGATTGAGCTGATCGATCGCTTCCTGCTGGCGACCGAGCAGGTGGAGCACGAAGCCGCGGGTGTCGAGAAACTCGACCGGCTCGTCATCCCGCACTGCCAGCGCGGCATCGATGTCGGCGAGCGCCTCGGAGAGGTCGCGGCCCACGAGGGCCCGAATGTAAGCTCGATGGTTGAGCGCCTCCGGGTCGCCAGGCCCCGACAGCCGTACGGCCAACTCCGCAGCCTCGACCGCCGCCTCGGGCGCACCGGCCACCACATGGGCGAGGGCCAACACCCGCGCCGGCGCGGGGCTCATCGGCATCTCTTCGGCCGCCAACGTGGCATCAGCAATTGCCCCGGCCGCATCCCGATTTTCGAGCAGCAGCATCGCCCGCATGCAGAGCAGTTCGGGATCCTTGCCATACCAGTCGATCGCGCGGCTCATGTGCGTAACCGCGGTCGGCAGATCATCCTGCACCTCGTGCAGCGTGGCCTGCTCCAACGACCAAGCGACGACCGCCTCCCGAATCATTGGCATCACGACCGGGGCAACAAAAGTCGGCACCACCAAGCCCGCGATCACGGCCGCGATAAACAGCCGCTTGCCAGTTCCAGCCCGCGGACGAGCCGGAACAGTCTGTCGCCCCGCCTCGTCGGCAGCAGCAGCGGGGACATCGAATTCAGGCGGAATCGGGAATCCGTCGCGGTCGTATCGCATAACAATGGCCTTCGACGGTATTCTAATCCGGAAATCCGCCGATGTGGCGCAGTCCGGAGGAGAACGCAGCATGCCGCTTTTCGAGATTGAGACAGACGGCCACATCATCATCTCATGGGCTGCCGACGAGCAGGGGGCCGAGGCCGTCGTGGCCGACGCCTACCCGCATGAGAAAATCATGAGGCTCACGCGGCGGCCGCGGGATACCTGGGTGATCTCCAAATCCGCCCTTGGCCTCACCGATACCCGCAGCGACCCGTGCAACACGGCCCGAGAATGCCTTTCAAAGGCCGCCGGCGACAAACTCCATGCCATCCGTCTCTACATGCACGAGACCGGCGACGATCTCGACCGAGCCCGCAAGGTGATCGAGTCGAACATGGTGATGGGCTGGTAACGAGCGGTCGTCGTCACCGCACCAACGGCTCGGCTGGTGCATCGAAACTGGCGGCACGAACCGCCGGATCGGAGTTTGGCCCGCCGACGAGGATCGACGAACTGGGCCGATAGCTCGACGTGCCCCCCGGGCGATACCCCGGATCAGGACGCCGCCGCGGTGGCGTGGCGGGAATCGACGAGCCTGACGGCGACGTCGGCAGAGGGTCGGCAGACGCGGGCGCCGGCGAGACTGGCGGAGGCGAAGCCGCAGCGGGGAACGGTGCCGCAGGATTGTTCGGGAATGCCGGCGGCTCAGCGATCGATGTGGCCGGCGGCGCGACAGCCGCCGCTCCGGCACCGAAACGACTGGCTCCAAACCGGTTCGGATCGGCCTCTCCATACCGTGACTCGGCCGCGGGGGACACAGCTGGCTGGCTGGGAAAGGCCCCGGGAGTGGGCGGCGACTGCGTGGCCGGCGGTGCGACCGAATCTCCGAACGAACTCCCAGTGCGGCTGTCGGCAATCCGAGACGGAGCGACAACCGTTTCGGGCGTCGCCGGGGCAACCGCAGCCGGCGCCTCTTTCGGTGCGTTCACTGTGGCGTAGGGCCCTGCCTGAGTCCCGATCCCGCCGATAGCGCCACCTGCAGCCGCCGCACCAGCCATCTCAGCCGTGTCGGGATACATCATCGGGGTGGGCGCTGGCTGGCCGTAGGTCACCGGCGCCGCGTCATCGGTCGAAGGATAATTTGGCAGTTGCTGGGCGGAAGCAGGGGCAGTCGTCGGCGCTGACGCGGGAGCTACCGCCGCGTCGTTCATGACATAGCCCTGAGGTGTCGTCGTTGTCGGGTATGGAGACGCCATGCTGGAAGGCTTGGCCACGTTGCCGGCGGTGTCGCCGCCATCTGCGAACGGAGGCGCCGACGCGAGTTGCGCCGGATCTTTGGATCCGCCGAGCGTCCACCACGAGGAGGGTTTGGAGAGAGAGGCGCCGCTCTTGCAGCCGGAGGCCACGAGGGCGAGGCAGATGGCCAATGCCACCCACGCTCCACGTCGACGGCGGGATTCGTGCTGATGCTCCTGGCTCATAGCGGTCTCCAACTGGCAGGTCCTGACAATCGCGTGCAGGGGGGAATAGGCCGATGGCGTTCATACGTCAACGCCAGCCCTCGACGCGATGAAACAAAGCAGGGAGGAGCGGCACGAGCCACTCCTCCCTGCTGGTATGGTGAGGGAATCACCGGGCAAAAATGACGGGGCCTGGCAAGCTAGGCAGCCCCACTCTGGCCCTGCCTGCCTATTTCTTGGCGGCGGCGAACCGCTTACCGACGGCATCCCAGTCGATGATGTTGAAAAACGCCGTCAGGTAATCGGCACGACGGTTTTGGTAAAGCAGGTAATAGGCATGCTCCCAGACGTCGACCCCGAGTACCGGGGTGTTGCCGTGCATGATCGGGCTATCCTGGTTGGCAGTGCTCTCCACGAGCACCTTGCCCTGCGGATCGACCGACAGCCAGGCCCAGCCACTGCCAAACCGCTTCATGGCGGCGTCACTGAACGTCGTCTTGAAGTTGTCGTAGCTCCCGAACACGCTCTTCACGGCTTCGCCAAGCGTGCCGCCCGGCTCACCCCCTTTGCCCTTGCCGATCGTCTCCCAAAACATCGTGTGGTTGGCATGGCCGCCGCCGTTGTTACGGACGGCTGTGCGGATCGCCTCCGGCACCTTCTCGAGATCCGCGATCAGCTTCTCCACCGGCAGCGTTGCCAGATCGGCATGGCCTTCGAGAGCCTTGTTGACGTTGGTCACGTAGGCGGCGTGGTGCTTGTCGTGGTGGATTTCCATCGTGCGAGCATCGATGTAGGGCTCGAGGGCATCGAAGGCATAGGGAAGGGGGGGCAGCGTGTAGGCCATGGCGGGACTCTCCTGGGGGTGCTAGGTGGTTCGTGTCGCGGGATCGTAGTCAACCCAACGGTCGCCGGCAAACGGTGAGGCCCGCCGACGATGACGAAGGTAGGGAATGGGAGGCAGGATCGGCAGACGCCAACCCTGCGGAACCTGCTGGCCGTGCCGGATGGCCCATGGCCCACGCAACCGGTCAATCCCCGAGGCCGGTTATGCCGACGATCCATACGGCACGGAATGGTCGCGGCGGCATGGAGGCCCCGCGGTCCCCGGCGGGAGGCATTCCCGCCACCCGAATGGATTCGTGGCTCGATGTCCCGCGCAGGCAGTTCGCGGCGTGATCAGCGTCGGCGGATGATTGTTTCCTGGTCCCGCACCGCGTCGTCATCCGACGACGGCGAACGCGGCGTCATCGAGCGCCGGGGTGCCGACTATGCACCGGCCGCATCGCCCGAGCGGCAGCCTGCCTTGGCGACGATTCTGCCCGCCGGCCTCGGGGGTCTCGCGATTGCCGCCGTCGGCATCCTCTTCGTGACAGCCATGGTGATCGGTCCGAGCCTCGCCGAGATTGCGATCGGACGACCGCTTGTCGCCGCTGACGGGCGATTTTCACGGACACTCGCTGTCGTCGAGAACTGCCTCGACCTGAAGAGCCCCGGCAGCATGGCCGCCTGGACAGGGCAGATGCTGCTCGTGATGGCGGCGCTGGTGGCCTGGGCCGTGCGGGGAATGCGACGCCATCGGCGTGACGACTACAACGGACGTTTTCGCGCCTGGGGATGGATGGCCTCGCTTCTGGTGATCGCATCCCTCGCAACACGCATGCCGCTCCGCGGACTCGTCGCGTCCCTCATCATGGATGCGACCGGACTGGCTTTGGGCCCTGAGGGACTCGGCTGGTGGATCGCGGTAACCACCGTCGCCCTCACCGCGGTATCGCTCTGGGCGGTGCTGCCACTGCACGATCGCACAGGAACGGCGCTGTGGCTGGGCATGTCCGCGATCCTGTGGGCCATCTCGCTGGGGTGCACGTGGATCGCGGCAACCAATGCCGACAGCACGCGAATCGCGGTCGCGGGGCAGGCAGCCTGGATCCTCGCAGCAGCGACCACGCTGATCGCGATGCTGACCGCCGCCCGGAGCGTGATCCGGGAGATTCGGGGCGAGGCGACCACGGCCGCGCCGCAGCGCAGCAAGAAGCCGGTGACGAGCACAATCATAACTGATGACGCGGCCGAGTCCGCCCCGGAGAGCGACGACCACACCGACGAAGAAGACCCGGTGGTCTTCATTGAATCCTCCGAGTCCGCCGACTTCACCGATGGTTCGGAGGAGTCGGCCGCCGGGCGGAAGCTCACGAAGGCAGAACGCAAACGGCTGAAACGGATGGCCCGGCTCCAGCAGGCGGGCTGACCGGAGGCTTTGACGCCGCCGGCCTGATCGTGAATAGTGCTGTCCCATGACCGTTCGCACCCGCTTCGCACCGAGCCCCACCGGCTACCTCCACATCGGCGGCGTGCGCACCGCGCTTTTCAACTGGCTCTTCGCCCGACAGCATGGCGGCCAGTTCATCCTGCGGATCGACGACACCGACGTGGCCCGCAACGTCGATGAGGCGTTGCAGCCGATCCTCGATGGCCTGCACTGGCTGGGGATCGACTGGGACGAAGGGCCAGGCGTCGGCGGCCCCCATGCGCCCTACTTCCAATCGCAGCGGAGCGACCGTCATCGAGCCGCGGCCGAGCGGCTGCTTGTCTCGGGACATGCCTATCGCGACTTTGCGACGCCGGAAGAACTCGACGCGGAGCGGAAGGCGGCCCAGGCCGCGGGCATCCCGTTCATCTACAGCCGTCGGTTTGCCGCCTTCGACGAGGCGACGGCATCACACTTCGCCGCCGAGGGCCGGTCGAGCGTCGTACGGCTGAAGATGCCCCGCGAGGGCGCTCTTGTGATCGACGACGCCGTCCGTGGCCGCGTCGAGTTTGCCTGGGAGCGGGAGCAGGACCACGTGATCCAGCGGGCCGATAGCTCGTGCCTCTACCATCTCGCCAGCGTGGTCGACGATCACGACCTTGAGATCACGCACGTGATCCGTGCCGAGGAGCACCTCTCGAACACGCCGCGGCAGGCCTTCATCGCCCTGTCACTCGGCTATCAACTGCCGGCCTACGCCCACCTGCCGCTGGTAGCAGAGCCAGGCAGCCGGACGAAGCTCTCGAAGCGCAAGCTCGCCCAGTATCTCAAGAACAATGACTTCAAGCAGGTCATGGACCACGGCCTGCAGATCGCCGCCCGGATCGGTCTCGCGCCGGAGGCCGACACGTTCAACCCCGTGATCGTCGACTTCTACCGCGAGGTCGGCTACCTACCGTGGGCGATCGACAACTATCTCTCGCTGCTCGGCTGGTCATACGACGACAAGACGGAATTTTTCTCACGAGAAGAACTTGTCGAAAAGTTTTCGCTCGCCCGCATCAATTCGTCGCCAGCGAGCTTCGACCCCAAGAAGCTGTGGGCCGTGCAGGATCATTACATGACCGCCCTGCCGACCGACGAGAAAATGTCGCTCATGATGCCGTTTCTCGTGAAGGCCGGGCTGGTGAGCGATCCGGCAGCGCCGGAGACCTTGGCGACCGTGAGGAAGGTGATCGAGGCGGCCGGTGACCGGCTCAAGGTGGCCGGCGACATCCTCGCCTATGCCGACTTTTTTCTTGTCGACTCGCCGAGCATGGACGAGGCGGCGGTGAAGCAACGGCTCGCCAAGGCCGGCACTACGCCGCTAGTGGCGGCGTATGCGGCCGCCCTCCGCGGGATCGAGCCGTTCGAACCGGCCCCACTCGAGGCCGCGCTCAAGCAGGTGGTGGAGGAAGCGGGGGTCAAGGTGGGGGATCTCATCCACGCCGTCCGCGTCGCCGTGACGGGCAAGACCGTGGGCCCGGGGCTCTATGACTGTCTGGCCATTCTCGGCCGCGAGAAGTCGCTCGCCCGCATCGACGCCGCCTTGCCGCTGTGCGGTTAGAGCGGATCCCGTCTAGGTGTATCGCCGGCTCGAGGGCGGCAAAAGTCTCGTCGCGGGGCGAGGATACGCCAACGCTCCTCGAGCGTTCGCCGACCCTCTCGCCTACTTTTCTCAGTTTTTCAAATCGTCGCTACAGCCAGATGGAATGCTCTCTAGCAATCACTGCTCGACAGACTGCAGCAGCCGTCACTCCGCCAGTGACACGCGGATGATTTCCTTGTCGTTGCGAACCACGACCGACTGGTTGGCATACGCCGGTGCACACCAGACCACGTCGCGGCCAAAGGCGACGTTGGTCGGCTCGAGCAGGTGGGTCCGTGAGAGTTCCTCGTAGCCGGCTGGATTCAGCCGCGCGATCACGAGGTCGCCCGTTTCGGTAAACAGGAAGAAGCGATCGTCGTGACGGGTGAGGAAGGCGGTGGCCGAGCCCTGCGGCCGCTCGCCAAATGGCCCGCCTCCCCGCCAGGCGAAATCGCCCTCCGGCACCCGCATGGCGCGAAGCTCACCGTTTTCATGAAAGCCGTAGACGAGGCCGTCGGCCCCGAAGGGCTGCACGTTGACCGCCGAAATCGCCTGCTTCGGCCGGTTCCGCCAGACCACGTCCACCCCAGCCGCGTCGCCGCGGAGTTTCAGCAGCAGGTTTTTCCCCTGGTATCCGCCAACGTAGAGGTACTCACCGCTGCGGACCGGCGTCATGATGATCGAGCCGTTGTCGGCGTTGTACGGCGTCTCCCACAGCAGTTTGCCCGTCTCTGGTTCCACAGCGTAGACGCCGTCGGGCTTTACGAGCACGAGTTGCCGCATACCTGCAGCCTCGATGATCGAAGGAGGCACGTAGCCCTGCTCAGGGGCCTTGCCGGTTCGCCATACCTCCGTGCCGGTCTTCAGATCGAAGGCGGCGGCATGGGCCAGGTCGGTGCCCACCACGCAGACGAGTCGGTCGCCATCGACCAGCGGGTGACTGGCCCAGCCCCACAGGGCGGCCTTCGTCGCGTAGTCCTGCTTCAGGTCACGTGACCAGACGATCTTGCCGGTCGCCGCTTCGAGGCAGAGCAGATCCCCCTCCGCGCCCAGCGTATAGACAAGGCCATCATGCACCGTCGGCGTACACCGCGGGCCGGCTGGATAGGCGATCGTGTAGGTGACCGGGTATTCGTGCTTCCACAGCAGTTTCCCGGTCGCCTCGTCGAGGCAGACAACGCGTTCGTTGCCGGTCGACGTCTTCCGCTCGAAGTTGGCGATTTTCACGTCGGCATCGGTGACGTAGTCACAGACGAACACACGCCCCCCGGCGACGGCCGCTCCCGCGTAGCCACCGGCAATCGGCACCCGCCACAGCACCCGCGGCCCCGACTCAGGGAATCGGGTGAGAATTCCCGATTCACGCCACACATTGTCACGCTTCGGCCCCATCCATTGAGGCCATTCATCGCCCACGGCCGAGCCGCACGCACTGATCACCAGCATCATCCAGAGACCGCATGGAACACGGTGAATCGGCATGAATGGAACTCCCGAGTGGTGATCACAATACCTCAGAAAAAACGGCGGCACGGTAGTGTATCGCAACCCGTGCCGACCGAGCGAACCGGTGGCCTTCGTGGACGGAAATCGGGACCATCCGTACATTCTCGCTCTCGCCCCCATTCCATCGTCCCGAACCGAAGAGCTGTTGCCATGCCGTTGCTTGTTGTCGGAAGCGTCGCCCTTGATTGTGTCGAAACCCCCATGGCCAGCCGCGACGACGTGCTCGGGGGCTCGGCGGTGTTCTTCTCGTATGCGGCGAGCTTTTTTTCACCCGTCCAGATGATCGGCACCGTCGGCGAGGACTGGCCGCGGCAGCACACGGAGTTTCTCGAGGCGCGGGGTATCGACACGGCCGGCATCGAGGTGATCCCGGGAGGCAAGACGTTTCGCTGGCGGGGCCGCTACCTTCCCAACATGAACGACCGGGAAACACTCGAAGTACACCTCAACGTGTTTGGTGATTTCAAGCCACGGCTCAACGGCAATCATCAGAAAAGCAAGTTTGTGTTTCTCGGCAACGCTGCGCCGACAACGCAGCTCTCCGTGCTTGATCAGGTACCGCAGGCATCTCTGGTGGTCGCCGACACGATGGATCTCTGGATCAATATCCAGAGAGATGAATTGGCGGAACTCCTGCGGCGAGTCGACGGCCTCGTGCTCAATGATGCCGAGGCCAAACTGCTGGCCGAAGACGAAAATCTCGTGCGGGCCGGTCATGCCGTCAGGAAAATGGGCCCGAAGTTCGTGGTCATCAAGAAGGGGGAGCATGGGGCGATGTTTTTCAGCGAGCATGAAATGTACGTAATGCCGGCCTACCCGACCCCGCAGGTGCTTGACCCCACCGGCGCAGGCGACAGCTTTGCCGGAGGCATGATGGGCCACCTGGCGTCGCTTGGCCGGTTTGACCCGCAGGCGCTCAAGGAGGCCCTCGCATATGGTGTGGTCACCGCCAGCTTCACGGTCGAGGATTTCAGCCTCGACCGCCTGGCCGCAATCGAGCGGGCCGATCTCGACCGCCGCATCGCCGAATACCGCCAGATGCTGATGTTTTAGGCCCGCCCGGAGGCTCTTTTGGCATCCAAAAATTCTTCTTGTCAGATGGCCCAAAAGACGATACTATACCCACGTTCAGTGTTCGTTTTCGTGGCAAGTCGCTCGATTTATGGTGGCGAAGCAACCACCCCGACGACGTGCCGGGAGACGTGGGAGGCAGGGCCATGGTCATGGCAGTAGGAGTGAACGGTCGGATGGCAAAGGCATCGAAGACGGAAAAGCCCGAGACGCGGTCGCGGGGTGACGACAAAAAGAAGTCCGGCGGCAAGTCGGCGATGTCTTTTCTCGACGCCAACCCGGCGCTGAAAAACACGCTCGCCCAAATCGAGAAGGAATTTGGCGAGGGGTCGATCATGCCGCTCGGCGCCGATGCGCAGGGGCCCATTGAAGGAATTTCGTCCGGCAGCCTGTCGGTCGATCTGGCGCTCGGCGGCAAGGGCTTCCCCCGCGGGCGGATCATCGAGGTATTCGGCCCCGAGTCGTCTGGCAAGACAACGCTCGCCCTCCATGCGGTGGCGGCCTCCCAGCGGGCCGGTGGCATCGCCGCGTTCATCGACGCCGAGCATGCTCTCGATCCGAGCTGGGCGAAGAAGCTGGGCATCTCGCTGGAGAACCTGCTCGTCAGCCAGCCGACAAGCGGCGAGGAGGCGATGCATATCGCCGAAATGCTCATCAAGAGCAACGCCGTCGACATCATCGTGGTCGACTCGGTAGCGGCCTTGGTGCCCCAGAAGGAGCTCGACGGCGAGATCGGTGATTCATTCGTCGGCCTGCAGGCTCGACTGATGAGCCAGTCGATGCGAAAGCTGACCGGGGCCATCGCCAAGTCCAAGACGACGGTGATC
>CAMCYH010000093.1 GCA_945883745.1 Candidatus Kuenenia stuttgartensis | reverse complement strand
TTCGTGGCGCAGGATCTCGAGCAGTTCAGGCCGGCCGCCGACCACCCGATCCTCGTCGTCGAGGGCGTGGAGAAGCCCGGCAACCTTGGTGCGATCCTGCGGACGGCCGATGCCGCAGGGATCGCGGGAGTCATCGCCTGCGGTGACGGTACCGATCCCGCCAATCCCGCGGCAATTCGCGCCAGCCTCGGCACGATCTTCAGCGTGCCTCTCGCGGTGGCATCGTCAGAGAAGGTGATCGACTGGTGCGCCCGGCAGCAGCGGAAGGTTTTTGCCGCGATGCCGAATGGTTCGGTCGTCTGGCATGACGCGGCGTTCACAGGAGCGACGGCGATCGTCCTCGGCAGCGAAGCCCACGGGCTTTCCGCCGCCTGGCAGGATGCCGCTGCCGCGTGTCGAATCCATCTGCACACGATTCGCCTGCCGATGTGTGGTGTCGCCGACAGTCTCAATGTGTCGGCAGCGGCTGCGATCCTCGCGTATGAAGCACTACGGCAATCGGGAAGGGCACCGCGGCATGCAGCCCCGGAGAGTCAGGGCGGGGGGGGCATCCGTGGCGGTTGAGTTGGCATTTCAAGAGACCGGGACCGGGGCCCCCATCGTCATTCTGCACGGACTTTTCGGTTCGAAACGCAACTGGATCTCGATCGCCAGGCAGTTGGCGACGACGCACCGAGTCTTTTCGGTCGATCTGCGCAACCACGGGGAAAGCCCGTGGGACAGTCGCCATGATTACCTGACACTCGCGGACGACGTCGGGGCATTCGTGGAGAAGCAGGTGGGCGGGCCGACTGCCGTGATCGGTCACAGCATGGGGGGCAAGGCGGCGATGGTGCTGGCGCTGACCCGGCCAGACCTCGTCGAGCGGCTCGTGGCCGTAGACATTCCTCCGGGGGAGTCGATCGGCACCCAGGACGTGTTCATCCGCGCGATGCAGGCTGTGCCGCTGGCCACACTCGCGCGGCGGACGGAGGTCGACGCCCTGCTCAGTGAGACGATCACCGATCCGACGATTCGCGGATTTCTCGTCACCAATGTGCGCACTACGCCCGATGGGTTTTCCTGGTCGATCAATCTCGATGCGCTGGCCGGTGCGTTTCCAACGATCCGCGGATTCCCCGACATGTCGGCCGCGCAGCCGTTTGCGAAGCCGGCGTTGTTTCTTCTCGGTGGCCGCTCCGAGTATGTGCAGCTCCACCATCATGCCGACATCCGGCGGCTCTTTCCCGTCGCCCGGATCGAAGTGATCCCGGAGGCCGGCCACTGGGTGCATGCTGAGGCTCCGGCCGCGTTTCTCGCTGCCGTGAGGCAGTTTCTCGCCGAATGAATTCCGAGGCGTGGGCGGGGCCTACGGCGCCAGAATCTCCCGGATCGGCTCGATGCCGGTGAGCCGGAGGCGAACCCGCTCGTGGCCACTGGCATGCAGGACAAGGAGTTCGAGGGTGTCGAATCGACAGCAGACCACGGCAAAGGATGCGAGGCCGCGGTCGTCGTCGGCGGCGGGAGGCGACGGGGCCGGCAGGAAAGCCTCGAGCGCTTGGCCCGGTGGCTCGCTCGTCGTGTAACAGGCTCGGCTCATCGGCCGCGAGGCATGCCACGCAGTTGCGGCGATCGCGTCACCATGGTGGATGACGGCGCGGGCAGGAATGCGGATCTGCAGCCGCCGCGTCGCATCGTACCAGTGGAGTGCGACACGGGCGTCAGCGCCTATCTGCTCCGCCTTCGGGCTACGACTATCGGTATGAAACCACACCTCGCGGCAGTCGGCGTCAAATCCACGGAGCACAACCGTGCGGGCGTGGGGGGCGCCAGCGACGTCGACGGTCGCAACCGTGAGGAGATGAAGCGGATGGCGTGCAGACGCCGCGGCCGCGGCGAGATCGGCAGCTATGGCATGCCAGATGCCAGCGGCAGACTCGGCCGCCAAACGGATTCCGAGGGGCGAATCGTGAAGACCTTCGGATTCGGGCGGGGCAGCCATCATGTCGGCGATCATACCGTGCCCCGCATGGGTTATCCTATGAACAGTTTTCTATCATGCCGAGCGAAGGGCGACATGTGATGAGCACGAGCTACGAAGAGCATTCTGTCAGTGTGCTGGAAGACGGTGAGCCGGCCCGATTTCGCTATCGGCTCCTGCGGCCGGCCGCCCTGGAGCCTGGCAAGAAATACCCGCTCGTGTTTTTTTTGCATGGAGCCGGAGAGCGGGGCAGCGACAATCTCGCCCAGCTCAAGTACCTGCCGACATGGCTGGCCGAGCCTGAGCTGCGGGACCGTCACCCATGCTTTGTGGTCGCTCCGCAGTGCCGGGCTGATCATCAGTGGGCACCCTACGACTGGGCCGCCAAGAAAAGTAGCCCGCTGGCTACCGCCTTGACGACCGATCTGGCGGCGGCGGTCGCGGCGGTCGATGCGGTCGTGGCTGCGGAGGCGGTCGACTCCGCGAGGATCTATCTCACCGGTTTGTCGATGGGGGGCTACGGCGCCTGGGAACTGGCCGTGCGGATGCCGGAACGATTCGCGGCGGTCGCACCGATCTGTGGCGGTGGCGACGAGACGCAGGCAGCGAAACTCGTCAGCCTGCCGGTCTGGTGTTTTCACGGGGCTGACGACAAGGTCGTGCCGGTGGAGCGATCGCGGTCGATGGTGGCGGCGATCAAAGCCGCCGGTGGTCAGCCGAAATACTCAGAACTGCCGGGGGTGGGGCACGACTCGTGGACGCCCGCCTACCGGGATAGCGAACTGCTCGACTGGATGTTTCGCCAGCATCGGTAAGACTACAGGCACCATGTTGCAACACTTTTCGAACCGTTCCGGGAACGTGCCTTCAGTTCTGACGATCATGTTCTCCCTCATCCTCGCGCCGTACGTGCTGGCCGCCGACGTGGTGGTCGTGCAACCGGGTGAGGACCTGCAGGCGGTGATCATTGAGGGCCGCAAGGCACCACGGCCATTCGTGGTGGAACTGGCAGAAGGACGGCATGCGCTGTCACGGCCGCTTGTTCTTCAGGAAGCAGACTCCGGGCTCACGCTGCAGGGGCCCGAGACAGGAGAGGCTCTGCTCGTCGGCTCGGTGGCGATCGACAAGTGGAAGGCCGTCGCCGGTCGAGCGGGGGTCTTTGAGGCGCCGTTGCCTGAACCCGCGCTGAGACTTTCGCCGCGCCATCTTTTCATCGACGGTGAGATGGCGACCCGTGGGCGGACACCGAACACCGGCTGGCTCGAGTCCCCCGGCACACTGGCGGTCGAGCCCCCTTTCACGCTCGCCATTCCCCGCGACCATTCCGTTGCCGACTGGACGACCGACGACGGCATCTGGATCGTGGGTCTCCAAAAGTGGGCTGGGTTCAAGTTTCCGGTTCACGAGATCGACAGAGCCGCCAACGCCGTGCGGCTCAACGGCAAGCTTCACGCCCACCGTCAAGAGAAGACGGCAAACCGGTTCTGGATCGAGAATGATCCAGCGTCACTCAACACACCGGGAGAATGGCGGATCGATCCCCGGCGAGGCATGGTCCAGGTGCTCTCGGCTTCGGGGCAGCCTCCGTCCTCAGGCAGTGTCACGGTCCCGGTCGTATCGGAACTGGTGCGCCTCGAGAGCTGTCAGGATGTCACAATTCGTGGCCTCCACTTCCGCGAGGTCGATGACGACCTGCCGGCGGCTGGGGAGGTCGACGTGCAGGCCGCGGCGGTCCGTCGGGGTGCCGTGCGGGTTGTCGGAGCCCGACAGATCACGCTCACCGATTGCACGTTTCACGGGCTTGGAGGCTATGCCATCGATCTCGGTCGCGGATCCAAGGACTGCCGCATCACCCGGTGTGAACTCAGGAATCTGGGTGCCGGTGGTGTGCGAATTGGGGAAATGCGTCCCGAAGATGACCCGGCTGCGGTCGTCAGCGGCCATGAGGTCGAAGGATGCACGATCCACGATTACGGGAGAACTTATTTTGGGGCTGTCGGGCTGATCGTGTTCCAGTCATCCCAGAATCGACTGGTTCGCAACGAGGTGCATCACGGCAATTACACGGCGGTGTCGGTCGGCTGGACATGGGGCTACCGGGAGTCTCCCTGCCACCACAACATCGTCGAGGAAAACCACCTCCATCACATCGGCAACGATCTGCTGAGCGACATGGGGGGCGTCTATCTGCTCGGGCCGCAGCCGGGAACCATCGTGCGACGCAACCGCATCCACGACATTTTCTGTCACGACTACGGCGGCTGGGGCTTGTACACGGACGAAGGCTCCTCCGGAATCGTGCTCGAAGAGAACATCGTCTGGAAGTGTCAGTCGGCCGGCTTTCATCAGCACTATGGCCGTGACAATTTCGTGCGCAACAATCTGTTTGTCGATTGCGGAGAGGGAGGCCTGCGGCGGTCCCGCGATGAGGCCCATCGGTCGTTCACGTTCGAACACAATGTGATCATTTGCAAGGAGCCGCGATTTGTCAGTGGGAACTGGAAGAACGGCGATACGATCCTGCGGAACAATCTTTACTTCTCTCCGGCCGGCGGCTCACCAACCTGGAATGGCGGTTCGCTGGCTGACTGGCAGGCGGCAGAGCATGACCTTGGTTCGCGCGTCGCCGATCCGAAGCTGGTCAATCCGGAGCGCCCCGACCTTGGGCTGCAGGCTGATTCGCCCGCACTGACGATGGGGATTCGTATTCCCGTGTTGGCGACCGATTCACAGGCAGCGGCCCGTGGACCCGTGCAAACACGGGCAAGCCGGTGAGTCTTGGTAATCCGGGGCAGGGGCTGCGCCGGCCGGCCCTCAAGTCGGCATCTCGGATTGGACGAAACACCGGGTGACGTCACATTCCCACCCCTGCCAACCGACGGCCAGCGGGCTGCCTGACCCGTCACGGACGATCCTCGTCTCACGAATCCACGTTGCCGAAGCAAACCAGCACCACCGTTTCTCGCCCTGCCTTGTTTCTGCATGCCGATGACTTCGGCATGAACACTGCCGTGAATGCGGGCGCTGGAAACCGGACTCCTCACCAGCACCTCGGTTCTCGCCAACGCCCCGGCGGCGGCGGCGGCCCTCGCTGCCTGGTCGCGGCTCTACGGTGTCCATCGGTCTTCCGCCTTGCCCGCGGGGCCGACTCGACTCCGCATTGCCGGCGGTCGGGCTGATTGCGACCTCGGCGTGCACTTGAATCTGACACAGGGGCGGCCGCTGACTCCGGATTTCCCGTCCGCGTTACTCGATCGCAGGGGCTGTTTCCCCGGTATTTTCGGGCTGTTTGCCAAACTCGGCCACCTGCCGCCGGGAACCGCCTTAGGAACGCGTGCGCGACGGACGGCTGAGGCGATCGCCGCGGAGCTGCAGGCCCAGATCGAGTTTGTCACGTCTCACGGAATCGCCCCGACGCATGTCAACGGGCACCAATACATCGAGTTGATTCCCGTGGTTGGAGAGATCGTGATCGCGCTGGCCCGCGAATGCGGCGTCGCCACCATTCGCGTTGCCCGCGAGCCGCAGATCCTGCGGTATGCACGGCCGGGGGTCGGCTGGCCGCTGCAGGCATTTCTGGGATTCGTGAAGCGTCGCTACGCCAGGCAGTTCGCCCGGGCGGTCGCCGCCGCCGGCCTCACCGCTCCGGCCGCCTTCTTTGGGACCCTTCACGCCGGCAGAATCAGCCGTGCGCTGCTGGAGAACTATCTCACGTGTGGTCTGGCGTATTCCTCTGTGGAGATCGCCGTGCATCCGGCCGAACTGGCCGAGGCTGACAACGTGCCCATGGAATGGATTGATCCGCTGGCGACGCTCCGGCCGACGGAGTTGGCCTGGCTGTGCGACCCTACCACCGCCGAACGCATCACAGCAGCCGGTTATGAACTCGGACGACTGGCCGATCTAGCCGCGCCGGTGCCCCATCAGGATCGCACCCGCCGTGTGGCATGATGTCGTCGGCGCGGTTCTTGCGGGGGAAATGGTTTTGCAAAGGCCTGGCAGGCAACCATTTTCTCGTCAGGCCGAGCCGCATGGACTTCGGCTGACGAGAAGGCCGGTCAAACTGAGTCGGGGCGACTGGATTCGAACCAGCGACCTCTACGTCCCGAACGTAGCGCTCTAGCCAGGCTGAGCTACGCCCCGATCGAGGCGACCTATCAAGTCACGGTCGCCAAAGGGAACCCCTGAAGACTACAGGGCGGAGCCTGCGGAAACAATGTCGGCCCGTAGTGGCCGCACGAGGTGCCTCGGTCGCAGGCAGTTCTGTGAGTGCGACCCACCTCACTCCGCCAACGACAGGCAGACCAGTTCCCGGTCGTTGCGGGCGAACACGCACCGCCCGGCAAAGGCCGGATGGCTCCAGACAACGTCCCGCCCAAAACACTCGTTCGTAGGAGCAAGGAGGTGCATTCGCCCGAGTTCGCGATAGGCCTCCGGCCGGAGTTCGGCAAGGATCAGGTCGCCCGTCTCACTGAACATCCAGGTGCGGTTGGCCGATGCCGCGGTGGTGCCGGCCGGCTCGTGCCGCACCAGGAACGCGGTGCCATGCTTGCCACGGCGACTGCCGCCCATCGTGGCATCGGGCGTCTCCCAAAGTCGCTCACCCGTTGCCAGAGCGACAGCGGTCAGCATGCCAGTATCGCAGTCGCATCCGTAGATCGTGTCGCCCTCGATGAAGGGGGTGCTGTTGGCGCAGTAGACGGCTGTTTTGGGCGTGCCCCGCCAGACCACGCCGGCGGTCGAACCATCGGCCGCCAGACGAAAGACCGCACCCACGCGGCCGATCCCGCTGGCAAAGAGCACACGACCAGTAGGCGTGTCGGCCACCTGCGGTGCCATGATCGACATCCCATACATCGGCTTGAGCGGCTCCGACCAGAGCACTCGGCCCGTGGTCGGCTGGAGGCCGTTGAGCTTATCGGCGTCCCAGATCACGAGCTGCTTCGTACCACCACCATCGAGCATCGTCGGCGGGCAGTAGCCGCTCTCGCTCGCGGAGAGGGCTCGCCATAGTTCCTGGCCGGTGTTTTTGTCGAAGGCCACGGCCACGCTCCCGACTCCGCCGACGAGGCAGATGAGCCGGTCGCCATCGACGAGCGGGTGACCGCAGAAGCCCCAGATCGGCGTCGGAGCGGCGTAGTCCCGCTTGAAGTCCTTCGCCCAGACGACCTGGCCAGTCATGGCATCGAGACAGATGAGATTCCCTTCGGCGCCGAGTGAGTAGACCTTGCCATCCGCCACGGTTGGTGTGCACCGTGGCCCGGACGCATACGAGATTGCGTAGGGGCAATCGTATTCGTGCTTCCAGAGCAGGTCACCGGTAGCGGCATCGAAGCAGAGGATGCGTTCACGGCCCGTCAACTGCGTGCGATCATTCGGCCCGTTGGCGAGTGGTCCCTCGGGCCGGTCGTAATCGGTGAGATAGACGCGACCGTTGGCGACGGCGGGGCCGGAGTATCCCCCCTTGACTGCCACCCGCCATTTCACGGGCAGGCCCGTGGCAGGAATCGTGTCGACGATTCCTGACTCCCGCCACACGCCATCCCGCTGCGGCCCCCGCCACTGCGGCCAGTCATCGGCTCTCGCAACGGCGATCGACGCGATCGATACCAAAAGACTTCCGAGGATTTGGCGATGCATGCGGGGCTCCTTTGATGTGTTGTTCCTGGTGGTTTTGATCGGCTAAAGGCAGTGCTACCGGACAGAAGCGAAGAGGGGCAGTTCCACCGCGACGTCGATGCCATCGGGCCGCCAGTCGATGACCTCCATCTCGGCGGATCGGCGGCCACGGAACTCGTTGATCTTCGGCTTGAACGCGACATGAAATGGCTGCCCCGGCGTGGGCAGATGCTCGAGCCACTCCGCTCCGCCGAAGGCCACGCCCCGCACCCGGGCACCGTGCTGAACGAGGTTCATGGAGAGATGCCGTCCGCCACCGCCAATCACACGCGGCGGCTCGGCCAGCTGCACGGCCGACGCGCAGAGCACCGGCCGTCGGTTGGCCTGCCCGAAGGGTGCGAGCTTTTCCATCTGTTCGACCGCCTCAAGCGTGAGCCCGGCGAGCGTGGCCTCGCCATCGATCGTGAGTTGGGCCAGCCGCAGCGCCGCGGGCATCCGCGCTGCCACCTCCGCACAGAACCGCTCACGAAACGCATCGATTTTGGCATCTTCGATCCGGAGGCCAGCCGCCGCAGCGTGGCCGCCACAGGTGACGAGCAGATCCCGGCAAGTGATGAGTGCAGCATGGACGTCAAATCCCGGCACACTTCGCACACTGCCGATTGCCGGCCGGCCTTGGTGCTCGTCTCGGGCAATCATCACGACCGGCCGATGAAACCGCTCGGCGAGCCGACCGGCTACGATCCCGATCACGCCGGCATGCCAGCCGCGGTCAGCCAGCACGAGGGCCGCATCGTCCTCGGCATCAAAGAGCTCCTTCACCTGCTTCGAGGCCGCGAGTTGAATGCTCCGCTCCTCGTGTTCCCGCTGGGTGTTGAGCTCGTGAATGTACTCAGCAAGGGCTACCGCACGGACCGTGTCAGGTGTGGTCAAGAGTTCGATCCCGCTGGCTGCCTGGCCGAGCCGACCAGCTGCGTTGAGGCGGGGTGCGAGCCGAAACGCCACATCCTCGCTCTCGAGCTGTGACTTTTCGTGGAGTTTGGCCAGTTCCATCAGTCTCGTGATGCCGGCGCCACCGCGCGTACGGAGGCACTCGAGGCCGTGTTTCACGTAGATGCGATTCTCATCCAACAGTGGCACGACGTCAGCCACCGTGCCGAGGGCCGCGAAGCCCATGCCGCGAAGGAGCATCTCGCGGAGCCGAGGCGTGACCTGCTTGGCCCCGGCGGCCCGCGTGGCGATCGCCCAGGCGAGCTTGAAGGCGACGCCGGCGCCGCAGAGTTCGCCAAACGGATAGCCGGCGTTCGGCAGCCTCGGGTGGACGAGCACGGCAGCCTCGGGGAGCGAGTCGGCAAACGAGTGGTGGTCGGTGACGATCAGTTCGAGGCCCAGTTCCTTGGCGAGGCGGGCCTCCGCCACGCTCGCAATTCCACAGTCGACCGTGACGACGAGGCTGGTACCGTTGGCGGCGAGCGTCCGCAGCGCATCGGCGTTGAGGCCGTAGCCCTCCTCGAATCGATCGGGCACATACCACGAGGCCGAGGTGTCAATCGCCTCGAGGCATCCGGCAAGGATCGCCGTGGCACACATTCCGTCGGCGTCGTAGTCGCCATAGATCACGATCTTTCGGCCTGCTCGGGCGGCGGCAAGAATTCGATCGGCTGCCTGAGTGACCCCCGGCAGCAGTTCCGGATCACGCAGATCAGCCATCGTGCCGCCGAGAAACGACCGCACCGCCGCCGCATCGGTCAATCCACGGGCGGCGAGGAGCCGGGCCACGACGCTCGAGACCTGAGCGGAGCGTTCGATGCTGGTGACGACTGCCTGATCGTGTGGCTGGATATGCCAGCGTTTGGGCATCGGGGCCGACTCCGTTCGCGAGAAAGCCAAAGTATACGGCATGACTCGGCAGATGCCGCACGGGCCCGTCGCAGCCGCGGGCCGTTTGGTATAGTGCGGCCGCCCTCTGGAGGTTTTCATGCCGACGATCGTTTCTGAACCGGTGCTTCCCGTCCTTGCCGCCAAGCCGAAGCGGGACGATGTGCCTCAGGGCACGGTGCTCTGCGAATTCTGTACGGCGAAGTGCTGCCGCTACTTCGCCTTGCCATTGGAGAAGCCGACAACCCGCGAGGAGTTTGAGTTCATTCGCTGGTTCTTGCTTCACGATCACGCCACCGTCTTCACTGAAGACGGCGACTGGTATGTGTGCGTGCACACCGTCTGCAAGCACCTGCAGGACGATCACCGCTGCGGCATCTACGACACGCGACCCCAAATCTGCCGCGACTACACGACGAAGGAATGCGAGTACGAGGACGACTGGGTCTACGACCAATACTTCGAGACGGCCGAGCAGGTGGTGGAGTATATGGAGGCGGTGCTCGGCCCCGGCGGCGAGGAGATCGGCGACGGCCGCAAGAAGAAGAACCGCAAGAAGTCGATCCGCAGCCCGAAGCCGTCGCTTCTGCCGGTCCTCCCTTGAAACGGTTGCTCGCCCCACATTCAGTCACGTGAGGAAACCAAACGCCCTGTCTTTTCCATATGTGGGGGCCGGCGTCTCTTTATGATTGAACCACGTACGCTCAAGGGCTTTCGTGATCACCTGCCTGCGCAGGCGCTGGCCCGCGAAAAGATTCTCGACATCGCCCGCCGGGTCTATCGCTCGTATGGCTTTGCACCGATCGACACGCCGGCCCTGGAGTACCTCGAGATTCTCACCGGCAAGGGGAGCGAGGAGACCGACAAACAACTGTATCGGTTCACCGACCACGGCGGCCGTGAGGTCGGTATGCGGTTCGACCTGACCGTCCCGTTTGCCCGTTTCTGTGCACAGCACATTGCCGACCTCGGGACGCCGTTCAAGCGGTACCACATGGCGACGGTCTGGCGGGGCGAGAACACGCAGCGGGGCCGCTACCGCGAGTTCATGCAGTGCGACTTCGACACGATCGGCACGATGAGCGCGGTCGCAGATCTGGAGATGGTGCTCGTCGTCCACGACCTGCTAGCGGCCATCGGGCTGGAGCGATTCACCGTGCGGGTGAATGATCGCCGGGTGTTGTCGGGGGTGCTCGAGAGGCTCGGGTTGACTGATCGAGCAACCGACGTGCTGCGGTCGCTCGACAAACTGGGCAAGGCCTCGGCCGATGCCGTGGCGGCCGAGATGCAGCAGCATGGCGTCGATGCTCAGGCCTGTCAGACCCTGCTCGGGATGGCGCAGCTCAAGGGCGATGCCGCAACGGTGCTCGCGGACCTCGAGCCGCTCGTGTCTGGCTCCGCTTCCGGCGAGGCCGGCCTGACCGCGCTCCGCAGCCTCATCGACGGCGTGCGAAAGGCAGGCGTGGCCGATGGCCGTGTGGTCATCGATCCGTCGATCGCCCGCGGCCTCGACTATTACACCGGCATCGTGCTGGAGAGTTTTCTCGATGAACTGCCGGGGCTGGGAAGCATCTGTTCCGGCGGTCGTTATGACAACCTCGCCGGGCTCTACACCAAGCAGCCGCTGCCCGGCGTCGGTGCGTCGCTCGGCCTCGATCGGCTGCTGGCGGGCCTCGAGGAACTCGGTCGGCTCGATCATGTCGAGACACCGGCCGACGTCTTTCTTGCCTATTTCGATGAAAAGCACTTGGCGGACTACCTGAAAGTGGCCGCGGGGCTGCGGCAGGCCGGCATCGCCGTCGAGTTTTTTCCCGAGCCCAAGAAGCTCGGTCAGCAGCTTAAGGTGGCCGCCAAGAAAGGCTTCCCGGTGGCGCTCATCATCGGCAGCGACGAGTTTGCGGCTGGAACGGCGCAGCTCAAGCACCTCGCTACCCAGCAGAGCACGACGATCGAGTGGGGTGACGACACGGCGGCGCTCGCGGCGGCGGTGCGGCAGGCCCTCGGGCCTTCGGCTGGCCGTTAGAACAAGGCACCAAAAATCACCGCCATGAACCGCATTGTCCGTTGTCTCAGTAGTGAAGCGGGGCTTTTCGTCGGCGTCTTTTCCGCCGCACTGTTCGTTGTATTTGGCAAGGCCTGGCTTACTGATCTGGGTAATCCGTGGTGGGCAGCCGGTCTCTTCTGTTGGCTATTTGCGGTCATTCTCTGGCTTGCCTTCGGTGTTGTCCGCCATGCCGATGCCCTCGCCGAGCGTCTCGGTGAGCCCTATGGCACGGTCATCCTCACGCTGGCCGTGATCGGCATCGAGGTGGCGATGATCGCCGCGGTGAGCCTCTCGGGAAAGGCGCATCCTGGCCTCGCCCGCGACACGATGTTTTCGGTCGTGATGATCGTGCTTACGGGCATGCTCGGGGGCACCCTCGTGGCGGGTGGACTGCGGCACCACCGTCAGGAATACAATCTCTCGGGCGCCAACGCCTATCTTGCCGTGCTCGTGCCGCTGGCTGTGCTCACGCTGATCGTGCCGCGGTTTACAACCTCTGCCCCCGGAGGCAATGTCTCGCCGCTGCAGGCGGTGTTTCTGCTCGTCACATCGGCTGGTCTCTATGTCACATTCCTGCTCGTGCAAACGGGCAGCCAGGCGAGCTTCTTCCTCGCTCCGGCAACCGACCATGGCCATCACCACGGAGAGCCACCCTACGCCACGCTCACCCACGCGATCCTGTTGGTGGCGATGATGTCGCCCATCGTGCTGTTGGCAAAAAACCTGGGCAAACTTGTCGATCACGGCGTCGATTCGCTCGGTGCGCCACCGGCCCTGGGGGGCTTCCTGGTGGCGGTGCTGGTCCTGGCCCCGGAGGGCGTGAGCGCCCTCCGGGCGGCTCTCGACAACCGTTTGCAGCGCACCATCAACATCCTGCTGGGATCGGCCACAAGCACCATCGGCATGACTGTTCCCGTGATACTTGCGATCGGCCTGTTTTCCGGAAGGAGCTTCGAACTGGGGCTCGAGCCGGTCGACATTGTGATGCTGACCCTCACGCTCATCACCAGTGTCATCACGCTCGCCACCGGCCGGACGACACTGCTCCAAGGCGTCGTTCACCTGATCATTTTCGCCGCCTATGTCATGCTCATCTTTGATCGCTGAACCGGTCCCCATTCATTCCAAAGGAAGGCACGATGTCCACTCTCCTCGATCGCCACGGTCTCGCGTCGTCGCTCAGTCTCATTCTCGTATTGCTCACGGCTGCGCATGGGGTGAGGGTGTGTTGTGCCGATGATCTTCAGCCCACGGAGGCAGCCCTCCAGGCCACGGAGCGGGCAGCGCTGCGGGGTGTTCTCACGCAGGAGCAGCAG
>CAMCYH010000092.1 GCA_945883745.1 Candidatus Kuenenia stuttgartensis | reverse complement strand
ATGCCACCGTCTGGCAACGGCTTTATCGATCTAGCCACCTTTGGCATGTCGGAGGGGAGTGATCACACCCACCTGCACGAACTCACCGGGGGCCGGACGCCGATCACAACCGAGGCGCTCGTGGCCTACAACGGCCTCCGCGGATTCCTTGGGCTCGCCGCGGTCGATCTGGAGTCCGTGGGCCAGTGGGCCTTCGATAACCAGCTCACCAACAACTCGCAGGCCTGGGGCAATGACCTCCTCGGCGTCGGGCTCTACTACTCGATGCAGGGAGCGAAGGTGGGCTGGATCCGGGATGCCGCCTTCGATCCGCAGATCCTTGCCGACATCCAACGTACGGCCCGCCTGGGTGCGGCGGCTGACGTGCTGGCGATGGTCGAGGCGTTTGGGCACGAGGGCTTCCGCGAGTACCTGGCCGCCGAGGGCCTCGAAGAGCACTTCGTCAACACGCTCAAGATGGAGCCCCACTATGCCGGCTGGATGCACGACCGCTGCCACGGCTGGCTCGACATCGGTGGAGTGGCCATTGCCCACGACCTCAACCACCTCACGGTCCTCAGCCACGATCAGATGCAGCCCTTCATGAACGACACGTTCGATTGGCCGCAGTGGCCAGCGCTGCAGGTCTCGCATGACCGCGTGATCGAATACTTCCAAAGCATGGTCGTGCTCGGCAATCCGTTGGGTGAAAACATCGACCTGCCGTCCGTGACCAGCCCGTTGCCGGCGGAGCCCGCGCCGGCTGATCCCGGGAGCGACGAACCGGTCGTTGCCGATCCGCCACTGGCCGATCCCACGACGCCTGGTGCTGAGCTGCCGATCGCCACGCACGACAAGGTGCTGGCGGCCTACTTCCCCGAGTGGGGCATCTACGGCCGCAACTACCAGCTTGATGACGTGCCAGGCGAAAAGATCACGCACTTGATCTATTCGTTTGCCAATCTCACGGCCGCCGGCGAGATGACGCTCTTCGACAGCTATGCCGCCGTCGAAAAGCGGTTCGCAGCACATGAAAGCGTGAGTGGCGAGGCCGACCAGTGGTACTACCCACCGGGCGACCCGCGGGCCGACCAAACGATCTGGGGCAACTTCAACCAGCTCGCCCAGCTCAAGGAGAAGTTCCCACATCTGCAGGTGAGCATCGCGGTCGGTGGCTGGACGCTCTCCGACCACTTCAGCACCGTGGTCGCCACGGCTGCCGGTCGGCAGACCTTTGCCAATTCGATCGTGAGCTTCCTCACCACCTACGAGGTGTTCGACGGCATCGACTTCGACTGGGAATACCCGGGCGGAGGCGGTGAGGCGGGCAACTCGGCCAGCCCGAATGACGGCGCGAACTACGCCCTCCTGATGGCCGACGTGCGGATGAAGCTCGATGCGCTCGGAGACTCCCGTGGTCGCACCTACGAGATCTCGGTGGCATCACCCGCCGGGCTCGACAAGATCGCCAACTTCAACCTCCCGGGGCTCACGCCCCACGTCGACTTCTTCAACGTAATGACCTACGACTTCCACGGTACGTGGGAGAGCACGACCGGTCACCAGGCCGCCTTCACGGGCGACTCCAATGGCTATGACATCGAGACGGCCGTGAAGGCCTACCTCGATGCGGGTGTGCCCGCGGAGAAGATCGTCCTCGGGGCACCGCTGTACACGCGGGCCTGGAGCGGCGTGGCCGAGGGCGGTGACGGCGGCTATGCAGAGGGCTCGTCAGGGGCGGCACCAGGCACGTTCGAAGCTGGCAACTACGACTACAAGGATCTACTGGCCCGCGTGCAGGATCCGAATAGTGGCTGGCAGCTTTACTGGGATGACACGGCCCAGGCGTCTTATCTCTACAACGCTTCGCAAGATATCTTCAGTTCATTCGAGACCCCCACCTCGATCGCGCTCAAGGCCCAGTGGGCCGAGGAACTGGGGCTGGGCGGCATGATGTTCTGGGATCTCTCCAACGATGCGACAAACTCGCCGGAGAGCCTCATCAACGCCGCCTATCGGTCGTGGGTCATCGACGACTCCCTGGAAGCGATCCGCGGAAGCTCCTCGCTCACCGATGAGATCATCATCGGCGGCGACGGCATCATCACGCCGCTCGAGGCCGACTGGGAGTAATGGCGCCGCGGCTTGCGTAGGAAGCTTCCGAGTTCACGCATTCAGAATCTCGACGTGAACTTTGTAGCCAAGCCGTTGGAGGAGTTCCTCGCAATCGTCCCACGTGAGCCCAAACGACCGTACATCCGCCAGCCCGAGTCGCCCTACCACCTCAGCGATCTCGCAAGCTGCTGAAACGTCGAAAGTGGCCTCTTGGAGAGCATTCTCCGACCAGTCCACAAGCTGGTCGAGCGTTATTTCGTGGCGAAGCCACTCTCCAATTTTGCTTGCCACGATTTCGCGAGTGACGATCATCGTTGCGTCCTCTGATGCCCCCGATCGATCGGA
This sequence comes from Candidatus Kuenenia stuttgartensis, assembly GCA_945883745.1. Classification (GTDB taxonomy): domain Bacteria; phylum Planctomycetota; class Planctomycetia; order Pirellulales; family UBA1268; genus CACORA01. Next base: position 10,568 of record CAMCYH010000092.1, on the reverse strand, counting down.
AACTTTTCATGAATTTCCACAAGCATACCCCGAGCATCGTAAATCTCCTGCCAGAATTTTACCGTCTGCTCATCCGCATCAACTTCTTTCAGATATCTCGCCCTCCACTGCATCCGACCAGGAATGTCGAGCCAATACAGCCGCCCGCCTCCATCAAGTTGCTGCCACCGGCCGAATTTGCGCTCGTTCTGGCGACGAGTGGTCATGATGGGATCCGGAAGAGGGCAGCATCGAGAAGACTTTGTAGTGTACACATGTTTCCATCTTGTCAAGATATCGTATGCAGCTGAAAAGGCTTATACGGATCACACTTGAGCCTCAGGCGTGACGCAGTTGGTGCGGCAGATTGACCGGATATCCTTCCGGCAGAGTGTGCGGTGACTCCGGATGGCCTCAGCGACGAGTGCATGCTCGTCAGCGTAGGTGCGATTGCTCCAGTGGTGCTCTCGAAACCAGTGCCACAGCCGTTCGACCGGGTTGAGTTCTGGTGAGTACGGAGGAAGGAACAGCGGGGTGATCCGCCGAGGCCATCGCAGTTTGTGTGAGCGGTGCCAGCCAGCTCCGTCGAGGATCATCACAGCGTGCTCGCGGCGGCCAAGCCTCCTCGCTGCCGCGTTGAGGAACGCCTGCGTTGTCTCGGTGTTCACTTCACGGTACGGAATGGCTATCGACCAGCCTGTCGCCGGTTCGACGGCCGCGAACACCCATATCGACTTTCGCCCGTGTTGACGAACGACGGTCGGTCGTGATCTTTTGATCGCCCACACGGCGGTCAGCGTTCCCCGCTGGCCGAACCGCGCTTCGTCCTGGAACCAGATACGAACTCGCGTGCGGGGGCGGGAGGCCCGCACGCGATTCACAAAAAGGGGGCGCGACGCTTGAAAGCCTTGGCTGCAGCCGGATCCTGCCGGGGATGTCTGGGCCGAGGATTGAGGCATACGAACCCGTGACGCTTCGGCAGCTTGTAGATCCCAGTGAGCGAGAAGGCCTTGCCGAACTCGCGATCGAGAATCCCCTGGATCTGCCGTCCACGAAGCGAAGCGACGCCGTCTCGTGGTGGGGCGCCAGCCTTCACTCGCTCGACGAGGCGAGCCTCTTGCTCGGGCGTCAGCCGTCGGATGCGACCTGGTGCCGTGCATCCACGCACCGCCTCGACACCGCCGTCACGTTACGCGTACGCCCACCGCTGTACGAAGGCTCGACTGCGGCCTCCGGTGCCGGCGATTTCAAGCGTCTCCCACCCCTGCAATGCGAACAACACGCTTCGAAGCCGATCCCGCTGTATCGCGTCCGATTCCTTGGCGATCAAGTGAGCGCGCCTGCGCCGATCGCCGCGACTCCGTTCGGTGATGTCCATGGGGCCTCCTTGGTTGGAGGCCGAATCATGCCATCAGAAGGCAGATGGCGCAATATGGGGAATATGGCCGAGGCGCGCGAGGCTCAAGTGTGACCCGTATCACACGGTATTCATCGCGCTTTGGAAGAAACTACCCACCACGGTTGAAAGGCCGAAGAAGTAGCCCGCTGTCCCCAGAATTTTGTGCCACCACACCCCTCTGTGATAAGAATTCACTCTCGCTGTTAGCGGTACGTCAACTGTGGGAACTGCACTCTTTAGTGGGCTGAGAAAAGGCGTACGAAATGACCCGGGAGCTGAAATGGATGGAAGCCCATTCGTCCAGGCCGCCAGGGATCAACGAAGCCACCATGCAGCTGGACTCGGCGAGAGTCTGCACCGACACCAGAAAAACGCCGACGCACGGGGAAGCCAGGCCCTTCGAGAACCGCTCTAGGACTCAAGACACGTGAGCACGCGGCGCACGAGCCGCCCATCAGCCGACAAATGCTTGCGGAGGTGCCAGTGACCGGGCTATCTTTGATCGGTCGCGATGTACGCTGCCCGAAAGTTGTCAGGCGTAAGAGTTGTTCGGCTCCGCAGCCGGCTCCGTCAAGTCTCACTTCGACGAGCCTGGCGCGGTCTTCGTCGATGTGAACAACCCGAACAATGGGAGGGCGTAACTCACGGTTTTTGTGGTCTCGATCAGGGATCGCCAATGAACAGCTTCCGTCGCCTCATGTGCTGCGTGATAGGAATCCAAACCCTCTTTCTGATTCTCCTCTGCGCCTCTGCGCCTGTGCGCGCGTCCGCCGATGCGATTGTTTTCGACAAAGATATCCAGCCGATCCTCGCGGCGCGGTGTCTGGATTGTCACGGCGACAAGGATCAAAGTTCCGGCTTCCGTTTAGACCAGAGGCCAATCATGCTTCGAGGGGGCGACTCGGGCATGGCAGCCATCGTTCCCGGTGATGCGGCCAAGAGCCATTTAATTGCGGTGCTGAAGTCCAATGACGAGGACGAAAGAATGCCGCCGAACGGTGAGTCGCTCACCCGCGAGCAGATCGCGTTGTTTGAGCAATGGATTGCCGAAGGTGCTGTAGTGCCGGGGCAGATGGGCGCTGATTTGGAACTCACCTCGGACCTCTGGTCACTCAAGCCGGTGGTCCGCCCCCGGGTTCCCGTGATTGCCAACGCAGCGACTGACATCGATGCTTTTCTACTGGAAAAGTTGAGGGAAAAACACCTTGCCTATGGCGATGCTGTCGCGGCGAGGTCCCTCATTCGTCGTGTCTCTGTCGTGCTGACAGGCTTCATGCCTACGCCAGAGCGCGTATCACGTTTTATTGAAGATTCGAAAGGAGACGACGAAGCGGCGTATGTCGGGTTGGTCGATGAGTTACTCGCCTCACCGAGCTTTGGTGAGCGTTGGGCCCAACACTGGCTCGATGTGATCCGCTGGGCGGAGTCAAATGGCTCGGAATCAAATCTCTATCGAAAAAACGCGTGGGTCTATCGTGACTATGTCATCGACGCCTTCAATGAAGATCGTCCATACGATCAGTTTGTGCGTGATCAGATCGCAGGTGATCGGTATGGCATGGGCGAAGCAACGGGCTTCCTCGTTGCCGGACCGCATGTGCCAGCGGCCACGGTTGGGCAGGAGCCCACGGCGATTCGCCAAGCCCGCGCGGATCGCATGGATGAAATCATGCAAACCGTCGGCTCTTCGCTTCTCGGCATGACGGTTAGCTGCGCGCGCTGTCACAATCACAAGTTCGATCCGATCACGATCCAGGACTACTACTCGCTCACCGCAGTGTTTCAGGGAGTGGAGTTCGGCGGACGTTTGCCTGAACTGAGTGACGACCACCCTCGCACGGTACGAGCAAACGAGTTGCTCCGAGAGGTGTCCGAGCACAGGGCAGTATTGTCACACAACGGAGGCGTGTGGGAGGAGGATTGGGGCGGATTCAAAGAGCTACAGTTTCCAGCCACCAAGACCAGCGCGGTGCGCGTCGATTTCGACGACTCCTACGTTGCGGTCGATGAACTGGAATTGTTCGGTCCTGGGGACGTGAAGAAGAACCTCGCGCTCGCCTCCAGCGGTACGCAGCTCACCGCGGATGAGCGGATGACCGAACCGCGCGGTGATCTTAGGAACGCCAACGACGGCGAGTACGGCACGCAGACGTGGAGAGCACGCTCGCCAGAGGAAAGTGCTGACAGGCCATGGGTCGAGATTCACTTTCCTCGGGTGCAGGAGGTCAGCCGCCTGCGCCTCTCGAGCAATCGTGAATACTATTTTGAGACCGACTACGTCGCAGACGGTTGGATGTATCAGTTCCCGGGCTATCGCCTCTCGGCGCAACAGCCGGATGGCGGCTGGCGAGAGATTGCCAACACCCGGGTGGCACGGCGCAGACTTCACGAGACTCCCGCGCTGGAGCAGGCTTCGGCGAAGTTGTACGAACTCATCCACACGCTCAGTGAGAAAGGTCCTCGCCACAGTTTCATCGGTCGTTTTAAGGATCCGGTTGTCACTCGTGTGTTGAGCCGCGGGAGCCCTGAGAATCCAGCGGGCGAAGTCATGCCGGCTGGTTTTGCCATCCTCGATGGGGATCTGGGCTTGAACTCAACCACGCCTGAAGCCGAGCGACGAAAGCGATTCGCCCAATGGGTTGCCAGCCCAGAGCATCCGCTTACGGCGAGAGTCTATGTGAACCGCGTGTGGCACCATCTCTTCGGCGCGGGCATCGTCACAACAACCTCCGATTTTGGCAAAGCGGGTGCACCGCCAAGCCATCCCGAACTGCTCGACTGGCTCGCCGCCGAGTTCGTGCATCCTCAGGATCACAACGCAAAGCCCTGGAGTACCAAGGACCTCATCCGACGCATCGTATTGACCGACGCCTTCCGGCAATCAAGCGCTCCCCGCCAGGACGCACTTCACACTGACGCGAATAATTCGTTGTTGTGGCGTTTCTCACCACAACGAGTCGAAGCTGAGGTCATTCGTGACAGTGTGTTGCAAGCGTCCGGCAAACTGGATCCAACGCCACGTGGCCGTAGCTACCGCATTCACGGCGTGAAGAACACCTACGCGCAGTGGCAGGTCACCGACAACCACGGCCCCAAGACGTGGCGACGGATGATTTATCAAGAACGCATGCGCCGAGTTGATGATCGCATGTTCACTGCGTTTGATTTTCCCGACTGCGGACAAGTCAGCCCCAAACGGCCGGTGTCTACGACTCCGCTCCAGGCTTTGAATTTGATGAACAGCGAGTTCGTGGTCGAGCAGAGCGAGTTTATAGCCCAGCGGGCACAATCGGTGAGGCAGGCGTTCGACTTGCTGCTGACAAGAACACCGACGACTGAAGAGCTAGCGGCATGTGAGGGAACCAGACTCGCACTCGTCGTCCGAAGCATTATCAACTCGAATGAATTCACATTCCTACCATGAACCAAGCCGAACGAATCCGGGCTCGACACCTGCTCGACCGCCGCACTTTCCTGAGGACGACCGGGGGTGCCTTCGGCGGCCTTGGCCTCGCGCACCTGCTGGCCTCCGAATCCGCGGCTGACCTCACGGGCAGGGCGCCCATACGTCCCCAAATTGACCCCGATCGTCCCTATGCACCGCGTCCTTCACACTTTCCGATGCCCGCGAAGAGCGTGCTGGTCGTCTTCTGCCCGGGCGCGGTAAGCCATGTCGACACGTTTGACTACAAGCCGATGCTCGCAAAGCTGCACGGTCAAAAGCCGCCGCACATGCCCGCAGTGACGTTCGAAGGCCCATCCGGCAACATCGCCAAGCCGTTCTGGGGCTTCAAGCCACGCGGCCAGAGCGGCAAGATGGTGTCGGACTTGTTGCCGAATTTGGCCGAACTCGCCGATGACTTCTGCTTTCTTCATGCGCTGAGCACACAAACCAGCGCACACCCGCAGGGAGAAAATTTTCTGCACACCGGTTTTGTGACGGAAGGCTTTCCTTCATTTGGCGCGTGGACCACCTATGCGCTTGGGTCCGAGTGCTCCGAGCTACCAGCGTTTATCGCCATCAATGATCCGCGTGGCATGGCACGCTCGGGCAAAAATAACTTCGGCAGCGGATTTCTGCCCGCCGCTTTCCAGGGCACCGACTTTACTGCCAAGGCTCCGCCCGCAAATCTCAATCGGCCCACTCGCTACTCCGCAAAAGATGATCGGGTCACGAACGATCTACTCACACGTTTGAACAGTAAGCACCTCGAGCAATTTCCGGGCGATACCAACCTCGCCGCACGCATCGCCAGCTATGAACTTGCAGGCCGCATGCAAACATCGGTGCCCGACATCATGGACATCTCGGAGGAGCCCGAATCGATTCTCAGGGAATACGGCACCGACACCGGTAGTGATCTCAAGCGCGAGTATGCCAAGAATTGCATCTTGGCCCGTCGTCTCATCGAGAAGGGCGTGCGCGTCGTGCAGCTGTTCAATGGGAGCGATCCCAGCGGCGGCAACGGCATCACCAATTGGGACTCGCATAGCGACATTCAAGACACCCATGCCATGCAAGCGGAGATCATGGATCAGCCCACTGCCGCGCTCATTCGAGACATGAGGCGGCGTGGCCTCCTTGACGACACACTCATCGTGTGGTGCACCGAGTTCGGCCGAATGCCTTTTCTGCAAGGCAACGGGACTGGCCGTGATCACAACCCGGGTGCTTTTACCTGCTTTCTCGCTGGAGCCGGCGTGAAGAAAGGTTTCAGCTACGGCGAGAGCGACGAGTTTGGCTTCAAGGCGGTGGTCAATGAGACGTCTGTCTATGACTTCAACGCAACCATCTTGCACCTCATGGGACTCGATCACGAGCGGTTGACATTTTATCACAACGGTATCGAGCGCAGGCTCACCAACGTGCATGGACACGTCATCAAAGACGTGCTGGCCTGAGCAACACGCGTTGTCGGAATTGGCTGGGTGAGCCTTGACGATGGCGACCTGCACCGTCTCGCCGGTCGTCAGGGTTCAAAGAAGAGCCCTTGGACCCACTCGTTCGTCTGGAAAAATCCGACGTTGAGCATTCGCGCATTGTATCGCCGACGCGGCCGCATCCGCCCGGCCGCAACTCGGCGGCATCTCCTTCCTGCACCGCTTCGGCTCAACGCTCAACAACCACGTGTACCTCCTCGCGTGCGTGACCGCCGGCGTCTTCATGCCCGCTGCTGACGGGGCGTGGGGATCGGGAGACGTGAGCACACAGCTCACGAGCCCCCCATCAGCCGGGAAATGCTTGCGGAGGTGCCATTGACCGTGCTATCCTTCCCGCAATCTGGGAGCGATGTCGTAGGAGGGCTTAACGCATGATCACGATGGGACGGGGGATGTTTATTGGAATTTTGGGGGGCGGACTTGTAGCCATGAAGTCCTTGAATGACTTCCAAATCCGGTCTCATCAACGCCGGGGATTCACCCTCGTGGAACTCCTCGTGGTCATCGCGATCATCGGAACGCTTGTCGGGCTGTTACTGCCTGCCGTGCAGTCGGCCCGCGAGTCGGCCCGCCGGATGGCATGTAAAAACAATATGCGGCAGATGGGGCAGGCGGCGTTGAGCCACGAGTCTGCCCGTCAATGCTATCCGTCTGGCGGCATCGTGGATTTCAATTTTGGTTGGTGGAAGAACAACATGCAGGTGTCCGATGCCTTCGGAACCTCTTTCCTTAACCACTTCTTTCAAATGCTGCCCTACATGGAACAAAACACCATGTACGAGTTGCGGTTCAAGGGGAATGGCTACATGGACTTGACCACGGCAGGCATGAGCGCCCAGTACGTTTCCACCTACCGCTGCCCGAGCCGACCGATTCGATTCGTTGCTCAGGCGGCTGATCCCATCCCTGCACCGACTTTTCTTCAGGACTACGCCTGTTATGCAAGCACTGAAAATCCTGGAAAGCCTTCCGCCTGGTCAGGGTACAACCAAGCAGGCTGTGACGCCAACTGGGGCGGAATCATCTCCGCCGGCGGCTTCCCGAATTCTGCTATGAGCAACCCATACCCGGTCTCCCAATTCAGCCTTGGCTTAAAAATCACGACCGCGTCCGTCACCGACGGCACCTCAAACACGCTGATGTTCGCTGAAAAGGGGGTCAGCACCGATCGCTACCTGAACCCCAAAGCTGGGTCGCCTGACTGGTGGTGGGAGGAAGCAACACCGTGGGCAGTGTGGCATAGTTGTGGTCGCGGTGGAATTCGGCCTTGGCAAGGCCAACCGCGGCTCGATGGCAAGTCTTCGGGCAACACCCCCGACAGATTTTTCGGGTCCGCGCACCCTGGCGGCTTCAACGCCGTGATGGGCGACGGTAGCGTTCGCACGATATCCTACGAAGTGCAGCAGAGCATCTTCGAAAACATCGCCAAGCGAGCCAACGGAGCCGGCAGGGTCGCTGAATTGCCGTAGCTGGTTTTCTGAAATATGTCTGCGATGCCCAATCGTTCCGCGAGGATATCCTTCATGCACTGCCTGCGGCACCGTAAGACAGCCTTGCTTGTCGGCATGGTCATTGGAGTCGTTGGCTGTGGTGGCTGTGGGAACGGCGACCCCGAACCGGCCTTGAAGGTTGCCGTGCTCAACGCCAACAGCACCAATAGCAAGCGACTGGCGACGCTCTATAATCGATACCGCGCACGATTCTTCTCCGGCCCTCGGGATGAGGCCACATTCAAGAAGTTCATCGCCGGCAGGCCAGCCGCGGAGTTGGAGGAACTCGGCGCGTTGAGCGGAGATATTGATGCGTTATTCGTATCTGAGCGAGATAAGCAACCATTCTTCATCCGCTACGGACTGCCATTGACCGATGCGGACTTTCGGGCGATGGTGCTCGAGACTCAGGGCGTGAACGGCGAGGCACTGGTCTTGTTCGGCGGACGGGGTGGCATTAGGGAAGCGGCCGTTCCGATCGCCGAACTCGAAGACTATCGAACCGGCAAGAAGGATGAAGAATAGGTTGTTGACCTGACCCACACGTTATATCTGCCGAGTTGTGAGCCATGCCGGTGTGAGGATTCTCTCATACGACCTGAGTCACGATTTGGAGAGGCGGCCAGTGCCCTTTACAATCGATACAGCAGTCGCACATACCCCCTGCCGATTGATTCTATTGTGTCGTCGCTACCAACGGAAATTTCCGGCACGCTACGACTCTCGTTGTTCCTTCTCGCGTCGTTTCTGGGAGCCATCGTCACTTCCAGTGTTGCAGATGAGCCACTCGAATATGTTCCGGCCGCCATCGACAATCCGCTGAAAGGACTGGTTCCATACGCCGGCGACAATCGAGAAAAGTTCCCCCACAGCATGGAATTTAGTTATGTGCCGTTGGGAGAATTGATGTCCGGCATGACCACATTCAACTGGGAACCGCTCGAGGACTTGTTGAACGATGTGGCCTCACGCGGCCATCAGGCAGTCTTCCGAGTCTGGATGGTGTATCCGGGGAAAGATAATGGCATTCCATCCTTTCTGATCAAGGAGGGATTGAAGGTCACCACATGGCTCAACGACAACACAGCGCCGTTTCCGCCGCAGAAAGTTCAGACACCCGACTATAACGATCCTCGTCTCCGCGAAGCTTTGAAGAAGTTCATCGCGGCGATGGGTGAGAAATATGACGGCGATCCCCGCGTTGGATTTATCACGGCGGGACTTCTTGGAACGTGGGGTGAATGGCACGAATATCCGCGAGAACACCTGTTTGCATCGAAGGACACTCAGGCCGAGGTTCTCGATGCGTACTCGGCTGCGTTTCGTATCACACCCGTGTTGCTGCGATACCCCGCGGGGGACGATCACCGGACGTACACGAAGAATGCCGATCGCCCCTTCGGTTACCACGATGATTCGTTCGCGTGGGCCACTCTGGACACCGGACGCAAGGCGGACGATTGGTTCTACATGCAGTTACTGAAAGCGGCGGGCCCGGAAGCAATGCTGAAATGGAAAACACACCCGATCGGAGGAGAAATCCGTCCAGAACTCTGGGGCAAAATCTTTGATGACAAAGTATCCCACAAACAGGCTCAGAATTTTGAGCAATGCGTGCAACAAACCCATGCGTCATGGCTGATGGATACTGGCATGGTGGAAAAAAAGCAGTCCGCAACTCGCATCACAAATGCATCCCGTGCCGTCCAGAGAATGGGATATGAGTTTCATGTCATGCAGGCGACTGTGAGTCGCGAGGCCGACAAGGTACGGCTCACTGTCCAACTTCGGAACACTGGCGTCGCGCCGTTCTATTACGACTGGAAAATCGTCGTGGCCGCAATCGACAGGAGTGACACAGTAATCAAGGAGTGGCCAACGGAATGGACGATCGCAGGCTTGCTTCCCGGCGAATCGCCAAGAACCTGGCAGTTGTTGCTAAAAACCTCCGAAATCCCCGAAGGCTGTGACCTCCTGGCCTTTCGAGTCGTCAATCCACTTTCCAACGGCATGCCCCTGCGTTTTGCCAACACGGCACAGCGACAGCAAAGCGATAGTTGGTTTCGAATTGGCAATTTGATCTCGCCTCTCAATCTTGAACCGCTTCTCATGAAGGACAGGTCGGCCAATGGCACTTCGGCAAGCGTCGGCCGAGCGGAGCTAAGGAGCAACAGCCGGGGCTGTTCGGGGCGGATGCGACCCTCGCTTGGAGGAGGCCGAAGGGCTTCTTATCCACGGTCAAGTCCGAATATTCGCGTCGGCGTAAACCGGCCTTGAAACCGCCCTCTGCGGTCCTGGCCTGCCTTGAAAATCCTGATCTAGTCCGTACGACGGTCTTCTGCCCTTCGGGCAAGGAGACTTTCGATGACGAGACGACGGAAGAAGTGCCGCCCCGACGAGTTCGTGCCGACACCAGAAAAACGCCGACGCAGTGGCGAAAGCGGGCCCTTCGAGAACCGCTCTAGGACTCGGGGCACGTGAGCACGCGGCGCACGAGCCGCCCATCAGCCGACAAATGCTTGCGGAGGTGCCAGTGATCGGGCTATTCTCGCCACACCTCCGATGAAAGAAACCCCGATCGCTGTCGAAAACCGGCCCCCCGCGATCGGCCTGGGTCTGTGGAAGGTCGCCCGCCCCGACGCCGCCGCGCTCGTGGAGGAGGCGATTCGCGTCGGCTACCGGCACATTGACTCGGCGTGCGACTACGGCAACGAGGTGGAGGTGGGGCAGGGCATCCGCGCCGCGCTCGAACAGGGGCT
>CAMCYH010000091.1 GCA_945883745.1 Candidatus Kuenenia stuttgartensis | reverse complement strand
GAGCAGCAGGCCGCTCTCACGCCGCAGGCGGTGCTCGACGATCTGCTGGCAGGGAATCGCCGATTTGTTACCGACGACCTTACCCAGCGGAATCACTCGCGACGAATTCGTGAGGCCTACGCAGGACAATTTCCCAAGGCGGTGATTCTCTCCTGTCTCGATAGTCGCATTCCCGTGGAGGACGTCTTCGACCGTGGGATCGGCGATATCTTCGTGGCTCGTGTGGCAGGCAACTTTGTCAACGAAGACATCCTTGGCAGCATGGAGTTTGCCTGCCATGTGGCGGGAGCCAAACTGATCATGGTGGTCGGGCATACGCACTGCGGTGCCGTGAAGGCTGCGATCGATGACGTTCGAGTTGGCAATATCACGCCGATGCTTGCCAAGATTCGACCAGCCATCGAGAAGGGCAGGCCATTCGAGGGCCCGAAGGCGAGTGACAACCCCGCCTATGTCGCCCACGTCTGTCGGGAAAACGTCCGTCTGGCCGTCGAGACCGTCCGAGAACGTAGCCCAATCCTTCAGGCCTTGGAGTCTTCCGGCAGGATCAAGATCGTGGGCGCCTACTACGATCTCAGTTCCGGAGAAGTATCGGTGTTGCCATGACGGGGGCATTTCTTCGGTGGATCTCTCAAAATTCGATCTGGAAACGTGTGCCGTAAATATCGAAGGGCGCCGCACCGTAGCCGATGTAGTCCGGCATGCTCCGAATCCAGTTGAACTGCACTTTGGCAAACCTGTTCCAATACCAATTCACGCCGACCGTTGTCTGGTTGACGGTGGCGGGATTTGGTGACGGGGGCGGGCCTGGCGTGTTCGAGAGCTGGTTTTCCGGACGCACGTTCACCCCTGACAGGTCTACGTAGGACCATCGTGCCGCCACCTCCCACGCCCCCCAGCCGCGAATGCGGCCCTTGCGGCCGGACCCGAAAAAGGGTGTGGTCGGCACGACCGTGTAATCGAACGCGCCGACCTGGTGAAGATACCCGATGGTCTCGCCGGTGAGCATGTAGCCGCACTGAAAGTAGGCCGCTGGCTGCATGATCATCGGCCCACCGAATTGGTTGACCGTGGTGAGCATCGCCTCCGTCTGGAAGTGTGCCGGGCCGGAACCCCCCGCCAGTTCCAAATGCACATCGTTGAAATCATTGGTAAGAATCCGGCCGGTGTCGGCCACGAGGGGCGTGCCCGCTCCAGCGAATCCAAGTGCCGCAGGATCGCCGACGTAAAACTCCGGAATGATTGCTGAACGGTAGGTTTTGGCGAAGGCGTTGTCGGTGTTGGGGGAACCGCCTGTCGTGCCGTAGCGGTAGCCGCCGCCGACATGGAGCAGGGAGCGATCCTCGGTGGGAGAGTCGTCATACAGAAGGTGGGTGATTCGGGATGCAAAGGCGACGCCCCCATTGTCGCCGATTTGCGCGCCGTTACGATTCTCGCCGATCGTGCTGTAGACCGTCTCCTGTCCATTCCAAAAGGTGAGCCCGGTCGCGTAGACACTGTAGGCCCACTGTGTCCGCTTATCCTCAGTCATGGCGTAGGCCATGATGCCCACCCGCCGAAAGGGCTCCATGGCCTGAAATGCCACGCTTCGTTCCAGGAACTCGAAGTGTCGGATGCTCGTCCAGCTTTCCATCGTGCCTGGCTGACGAAATTGGCCGATTCGGACCGTGCCAAAGAAGGGGATCTGCTCCTGCTCTCCCCAGACATCCATGAAGCTTGGCCGGCCGGCCTGCGCAAAATCCATCATGATCGAGTAGTTCGTGAACTCGGTGAGCTTGCCGAATGCCTGCAATCGTGTTCGACGAAAACTCACGCCGTCGAGGGCGTTGCTGATCCGTTCGCGACTGGCCGCTGGCTGGCTGAAGAGGCCATCGTCGAGTTGGAAAAAGCCACTGAGCCGGATCAAAGGAAGCGAATCATTCGATCCGCGGCCTCCATCGAGCCGATTCCGGCCCTGCTCCAGGCGCTGGTCGATGTTTCCCACTTGATTGGGGTCGAGCACAGTTCCGGGGCCCCCAGACAGACCGAAAGAAGGGCTCTCGCCAGCTCCGAGGTCGATGGTGCCCGGTTCGCTGGGATCAAGGACTGGGGCCGGGGCGGGTAACAATTCCTGAGCGTAACTTAAGTGCACGGTGATCGTGACAAAGACCATGAGGCTCGCAAACAGTCCGTGGGCCAAGAGCCACCGGAACGCCTTCGACCGGCAGAGCGTTGATACGAAGACCGGATGGTCTGGATCCATGGTGCCAAGTCCTTACCCCGGTATCGCTCCTGCCAACTCTTCATAAATCGACAAAACCCTCCCCTTAGAAATAGTCGACGCCATCATCGCAAACCGCCCAATCGCCCCCCTCGGAATGCCGTCCGATCATCGGGTGAATGTCAGCGTTCTGACCATGATCCACCGGGTAGAGCGTCGGAGGGGGTCACGAGTTTCGCGGGTCGCTGAGGCTTTTTTCCAGGGTCGCGATCATGTCAGCGACGGCTGCTGCGGAGGCCGGCCGGTCGGCCTTGTCATGGGCGATGAGCCGCATGACGAGGCCACTCACTGCCTCCGGAACATCTGGGGAGATCGTATGCACCGACCTGGCTCCACCACGGGCAATCGCCATCAGCGTTTTCACCAGCGAATCGCCTTCGAACGGCAGTTGGCCGCTCAGCATTTCGTAGAGAATGACACCGAGGCTGAAAATGTCGCTTTGGGCATCGATCGTCTGCTCGTTGACCCGCTCCGGCGACATGTAGGCCGGCGTGCCAACAATCGACCCGTCGGTGGTGATTTTTGTGTTGCTGTCGGCGGCGTCGAGCGCCAGCCCGAAGTCGATGATTTTCACGCGGCGCTCCGACCCTTCGAGAAAAATATTCCCCGGCTTGATGTCGCGGTGGATCAGGTTGCGGGCATGGGCGGCCGCCAGACCCGTGGCGATCTCGCGGGCGATCCGCAGTGACTCAGGGAGCGGCATGCGGCCGACGCCTTCTCGGTATTCCTGCAGGGTGACCCCCTGAAGCCGCTGCATGACGATGTAAGGCAGTCCGTCATGCTCACCCACCTGGTGGATGGTCACAATATGCGGATGATCGACCGACGCGGTGGCCTGGCTTTCCTTCAGGAATCGCTGCCGAGCCGATTGATTGCCGGCGCGGTGGGAATGCATCACCTTGATCGCGACATCTCGCTGCAACTGTGCATCCCGTCCGAGATAGACTCTTCCCATCCCACCGCGGCCGATGTCGCCCACGATCGCATAGACACCGATCCGTTCCGGCAAAACACTCCCTTCCCAGGTGGACATGGGATCGCTGCGCATGGCAGCTGATGACGACAGAGACCCCTGATACTCCATCGTTTCGTTCAGCGGCGAGCTCCGCTCGTGGGTGTCGCGCTCGCCGCGCGTGACCACGAGTGTGCAAAACGGAGCCCCCTGATGCATGCACGAGGTCTCCTCGAGCGAGAGTTCCTCGCCGTAATACCTGGCGATCCCCCGGATGATCCCGCGGGCAAGCCCACAGAGTTTTCGCTCCGAGCTATAGAGCAGCGTGAGTTCGTGTGGGGTCTGCCGGACAGTGTCGAGCACCGGTGGACGGGCACCGGGATTGGTGGCCCGCACCATCGCGTGAATGATCGCTTCGGTGTGCTCGATCAGATCGAGCGCGGTCCAGTCGGGCTCGATGTGTCTGCCGGCTACCTTGATCAGATGGGGGGCGAGAAACTCGCCAAACCGCTCCACGATCGTGGGAAGGGATTCATGGGCCGACTGGGCGATCGAGTCGAGCAGATGAACCGCGTCGGCATCGGGATAGACACCGGAGGGGAGGTATTTCCCATGGTTCGTCGTCACGGTCGACCGCAGTTTCGACCACGACGTGGCTCCCGCGGCGGCCGAGTCGGCAAACTTTTGGATGTAAAAGAAAATCAGGCCGTGCATGGCAGCGATTGTGGGTGAGGACTGGGTTCCCCGGCAAACCCCCCTTAGCTGAGGTTAGCATGTCGCCCCCGACGAGAAAACGTCATGGCATGCCACCGGCGTGGCACGTGCGTTCGCGGTAGATCGCCAGCCCGTGAGCAGCGTGGTAGAGCGCACCGCATTCGACATCGATGTCGGCTGTCTGCTGCAGGAGCGTCACGAGGCGGTCGGCCGCCCGTGTCACCCACGGCTCGGCCAGTCGCTCGCCATCAAGAGCCATTACCACCACTTCAAATACGTGTCCGGTTGCGCTGAGCGTCGCGAACACGTCGGCCGATGTTCCCGGCCGTTCAAACGAATGCGTGGAAAAACTTCCGTCGGCCTGCTGGAATCGCCGGGCACGGTCGACGCAGTCGTCGATCACGTCGGCCGCCTCGCCCCACGGGCCATCGAGTTCTTCCCAGCGGGTGCCCGTGGCCGCCATGCGCTGCCTGACCGCGGTGATGAGGCCGTAGAGCCGATGGGCGCCGCTGCAGGCGCTGGAGAAGATATCGGCCGCCGCCTCCATCGCGACCACCCGACCGATCGTCCAGGCTTGGCCGTCGCGGGACGTCCACCGGGCGTCGTGGGGCAGGTAGGTCGAGAAGGCCATCAGCGTCCAGGTCGCCTCCTGACCCGGGGTGATGTCGGCCTGGGCCTGCGCGAGAAGATCGGCGACGGTGAACTCGCGGCCGGCGACGATGAGTTTTGTATCGAGCGGAACTCCCCCCTTGCCGTACGGCGCAAGGCCGCACTGCGAGAGATAGCCGAGCCACTGGTCGGGGTGGCCCTGGGCCATCGTGCTGCCTCCTTCCACGATCGCCCGTACTCCGGGATGCGCGGGCCGCAGCACCCAGCCGGTCATCTGGCCGCCGGCCAACAGGTAGTCGAGCGCCGACGATACCGTGCCGTCATGTTCGAGCGGGAAGCTGCGGCCGAAGGCGAGGATGCCGTGAACCACCTGCCAGGCACCATGGACCGATGCATCGAGCCGGCGGGCGTCGCGGGTGTGGGCAAGGACGGCGTCGATCCGACTGCAGAGGCTGGCCTGATCGATCACACCCAGTTCGGCAGGTTGCTCTTCGATCATGACCGCCGGCACGGCGGCTGGGCCGCATCCCGTGACGGTGACCGCCACGGCGATCAGGTAGCCGAACGAATCCGGCCCCAATCGGTGCGCCAGAGCGCGAACCAACCTCATAAGCGACGCGTAGGAATAGGCCATGGATTCATCTGCGACCGAACTGGACAACGGGTCTAGAATACCTTGAGGACCTGGCCGGTTCTCCTGTGGAAATTCGGCTCGTCATTCAGACTAACGCCTTCGCTCGTGGGCCGGGCTTCTTGGGAGCGTGACGTGTCCTGGTTATTCAGATGCCAAACAAGCAAGGAGTGAGTTGACGATGCCGCCGATTTTCTTCGACCCTGTCCTGATGATGGTGACCGCTCCGGCTGTGCTTTTGGCGATGTGGGCGCAGTGGCGTGTGCATTCATCGTTTACAGCCGCTTCTCAGGAACCCGCGCCTCTCACCGGCGCCGCGGCAGCACGCCACATTCTCGACTCGGCAGGGGCGACCGACGTCAGTATCGAGCCGACGCACGGCACGCTCTCCGACCATTACGATCCTCGGGCAAAGGTGCTCCGACTGTCGGAAGCGGTCTACGGCGCCCGCTCCTTGGCGGCGGTGGGGATTGCTGCCCATGAAGCCGGGCATGCCCTCCAGGACGCGCAGCGGTATCCGCTGATGAGTCTCCGGAATGCCGCGGTGGGCGTGGCCAACTTTGGCAGCGGCTTGGGAGTGATGATGTTCATCCTCGGTCTTGCCATGGCTCTCAAGCCGGTGGCCCTTCTTGGCCTGTTCCTCTTTGGTGGCACCGTGTTTTTTCAGCTCGTCAACCTCCCGGTCGAGATCGACGCCAGCAACCGCGCCAAGGCGGCGCTGGTCGAGCTCGGCATCGTACCCCCGGCCGACATGCCGGCTGTCAACAAGGTCCTCAATGCCGCCGCCTGGACCTATGTGGCCGCCACGCTGCAGAGCGTACTCACGCTCCTCTACTATGCGAGCTACCTGACCGGGAACCGCAGCGAGGATTCCTGATCACTCATTGATTGAGGCTGTAGAGTAAAACATTGAGGGCGATCTTCTCGGCGTCGTCGCGGTCATAGCTCGTGCACTCCATTGAGTTTTGCTTTTCCAGGGCGCACGAGATGTCATAGGGGGAGAAGATGACCGCCCAGCGGTCACCGATGCGGATGCCTTCCATCTTCGGGGCGATTCGTCGCTTGCGGGTAGCCAGAGGGCCGTCGCCGCCGGCAGGCTCGCGGAGCGTCACCTCGCGGATGTCGTAGCCACCGTAGTCCTTGGCGGTGAACATCGGGTCGGCGGCGGGAATCTCCACGAGCGGCTGGTCTGGCAGGAGGAGAGCCATTTCTGCCCGAAAGGCGGCGGTGAATCCCTTGGCGGCGCAGACACTGTCGGCCAAGAGCGTGCCACCTCGTTCGATGAATTGTCGCAGCTTCTCTCGTTGGGCTGCGGTAAAGGAGAACCCCTGCCGTCCGTGCATGAAGACGAGGTGGTAGGTGAACAGGCTCGGGTCGGTGGCATCGATCTGGCGCGGCCTGTCGTCGATCCGCACGCCGAGTTCCCGGGCCGCCGCCCGCAGGATGTTGGGGAGCGCCGCCGGAGCCGCATCGCACAAGCCGCCATGCCGCAGTTTGCCGATGGCGAGCTGGCCCCGCTCGAACGTGTCAGCCGGCTGCTCGTCGGGCCGTTCGATCGCAAACAACTGGTCCTTGCTCTTGAGCTCCCTGTTGGTGGCATAGGCCAGCACGTTGGTGCCGATCGCCAGCGCCGCATCCACCTCCCGCTTGATGGCAGGGGCCAGGTTCTGTCGCGACGGCCCTGCAATTTCCCAGAGGCACGAGAGACTCGGCATGGCGGTGGCCCCTGGTTTCAGGTCGGTCGGAGGGGCATAGATGAGGCAGGTTCGACAGCCGTAATCGACGCCGAGGAGGGGCCGCTGCAACTCCGGTGGCACGAGCTCCTCTGCATGCCAGGCGGGATGCTCGGGTGGCAGAAGGTGCAGCCGGTATTCCGGCTCGGGAAAGATCTCCTCGATGAGTTGACGCAAGCGGGCGTCAAATTCACCACTCTCCGGGCAGCAGCCCTCAGCGAAGACAAACCCCCCTTCATCGATGTATTGACGAAGGCGGCGGCCGGCATCCGGGCCGAGTTCGAGGGCCTTCTTACCCGACAGCCAGAGAACCGGTGCCTGGAGGAGATCTTCAACCGTTGCGGCGGGCGCATCGACGACATGCCAGGAGAGGCCGGCAGGATATTCCTTTTGCCAGCGCTTCTCGACATGGCCGACGAGGTGGGCGATGTCGTGCCCATGGCGGTTCCAGTCACTGCCCGGGTCGTGGCGACTCTTGGCGACGATGACCGGCCGGCGGCCCTTGGCCAAAAAGAGCAGCGCAAAGCTCGTCGCCACGGTCGGGTCTTCGATCCGCCCCCCCTTGAACGAGCCGCTGAAGGGATCCTGAACGCCGAGGAACATCGCCGCCCCCTCACGGTACCAGTCGTGGTCACCGAGAAACCGGCGGGCGGTGAAACGCCCCACCCGTTCGAGTCCGTAGAGGTAGTAGTAAAGCCACGTCTCGCCGCCCGTGGCCGGGTTTTGCACGACGGAAAAGCGTTTCCCAAGCCACTCGATTCCGCGTTCGAGCTCCTTTGGCGAGCCTCCGCCACCACAGCAGGAGACCGAGTCACCCAGTGGCTGGGCCCCGGGCCGGCCTAGATGCTCTGTGGTGATCCAGATGCTGGTAATGCCCGCGCAGGTCATGCTGCCGGAACCGCCGCTGTTGCCGAGCGTATAGCCCCATGAGCCGTCGCCGTTGGCACAGGCCACCCAGTATTGCTGCGCTCGCGTCCAGACGATGTTCTTCACCTCGACGCCAGCGTTGGCCGCCTCGTGAAGTGCGAGGAGGGCGAACTGCGAGTTGGAGTTGTCACCGGTGCCACGGTCGGCACCATACGACCACGAGCCTGTGGCCCGGCCTTGTGCCACCTGGGACGCTTCCAGCCATTCGACGTTGCGGGCGATAATGGGGCGGTCGGCGGTCGGCGAGAGCATCGCGAAGACCATCGTCTGCAAGGAGACGGAGTAGGTCTCCTCAGTCTTCTGTCGCCGCAGCCAGGCGAGGCTCTTGGCGAGTGTCGGGTTGTCCTTGTCGACGCCGGCATTGGCCAACGCCAGTACGACCAGCGCCGTGGCACCGACGCGGGTCTCGTTGGTTCTCATGGAGCACTCCCACGAGCCATCCGCCTTCTGCTCCCGGATCAGCCAGTCGCGGGCCTTCTCGATCGACCGCTGGATCGACTCGGGGGCCAGGGGCGGCTGGGCGTTTGCTGGCAGACCACGGCCGACAGTCGTGCCCACGACGACCGCCATCACCAGCGCGCGCCAGGACCACCGACTGCAACGATGCTGATTCCCTGCCACGCGACGCATGTCAACCCACGATTGGCCGTGCTGCGGATCACCACGTTCAATCTATCACGATTGCCGCCGAGGCCGGGGAAGTCGATACTAAAGGTTCCCCCAGACCACCCCGAGGACTGCCGCGTGTCGACCGCCTCACGCCCCAAGACGCTCGATGACATTCTGGTCGAATTTTCCCAGCATCGGAAGCTGATGCAGGAGGAGTTGCAGAAGGTGATCGTCGGCCAGAACGACGTCATCGAACAGCTCTTTGCGGCGATCTTCACCCGCGGCCACTGCCTGCTCGAGGGTGTGCCGGGCCTCGCCAAGACGCTCATGGTGTCGACGCTGGCCCGGATCCTCGATGTCGGCTTCAAGCGGGTGCAGTTCACTCCCGATCTCATGCCCTCCGACATCACCGGCACCAATGTGCTCGAGGAAGACGAAGCGGGTCGCCGCAATTTCCGATTCGTGGAGGGGCCGATCTTCACCAACATCCTGCTGGCCGATGAAATCAATCGCACGCCCCCCAAGACGCAGGCGGCCTTGTTGCAGGCGATGCAGGAGCGGGAGGTATCGGTCGGTCAGGAGACCTACCAGCTCCCCGATCCCTTCTTCACGATCGCCACGCAAAACCCGATCGAACAGGAGGGCACCTACCCCCTTCCCGAGGCGCAGCTCGATCGCTTCATGTTCAACATCAAGGTGGGCTACCCATCGGCCACGGAGGAGGAGCAAATCCTCATGGCAACAACGAAGTCGGAGAAACCAGAGGTGCGAAAGGTGCTCTCCGGCCGGGCGATCGTCAACATTCAGAAACTGGTCGGCGGTGTGGCTGTGAGCGAGTATGTCGTGAAGTATGTTGCCAGCCTCGTACGGTCGACGCGGCCGAAAGATCCCTCGGCGCCAGACTATGTGCGGCAACTTGTCGACTGGGGGGCGGGACCCCGGGCCGGGCAGTTTCTCATCCAGGGGGGCAAGGCGATGGCGGCGATGGATGGCCGCTTCAGCGTCTCGCTCGACGACGTGCGGCGGGTCACCGTGCCCGTCTTGCGGCACCGCATCGCCACGAACTTTCAGGCCCAGGCCGAGGGGCAGACGAGTGAATCGATCATCGAGCGGCTGATTCAGGACCTGCCGGAGCCCGAGATCCCCAAGCTGGTCAAGTGAGCCGCCCATGGCCCGCGCCGTCGAGGAATACCTGAAGCCGGAGGTCGTTAGGCAGATCTCCCGGCTTGATCTCCGCGCCCAGTTCATTGTGCGGGGCTTTCTTCAAGGGCTGCATTCAAGCCCCTACCAGGGCTTCTCGGTCGAGTTCAGCGAACATCGCAAATACACCCTCGGCGACGACCCGAAGGACATCGACTGGCGGATTTTCGCCAAGACCGACAAGCATTACGTCAAGCAGTTTCACGCCGAGACCAACATCACGGGCTACCTGGTGATCGACGTCAGTGGCTCGATGGCCTACACCTACCGCCAGGAGCTTACAAAGCTCGATTACTCGATCTCACTCGCGGCGGCGCTCTGCTGGATGATGATTCATCAGCAGGATCCCTGCGGCCTGATGCTCTTTGACGACAAGGTGCGTCACAGCCTGCCAGCCCGGTCGCGTCGGTCGCAGATCGCGCAGGTGCTCTCGCTGCTTGCGAAGGCCAGGCCCTCCGGCAGGACCGACATCGCCAGCAGTCTGATTCAGGTGGCGGGCATGCTCCGCCACCGCTCGCTGGTGATGGTCTTCAGCGATCTGCTCGCCGATCCGCAGCCGATCCGTGACGCCCTGCTGCGGCTGCGGCACCGTGGTCACGACGTGATCCTCTTCCACGTGCTTGACGAGGCCGAGGCGAAGTTTCCTTTCGCCGGAATGGTGGAGTTCACTGAGCCAGAGTCACGGGACAAGCTCATCATCGACGCTGACGCCGCACGAAAAGGATATCTGGCCGAGGTGGAGGCGTTTCGCGAGGAGTACAAGAAAACCTGCTTCCAGAGCCGCATCGACTACGTGCCCATCGACACGAGCATGCAGTTCGACACGGCGCTGGTGAGTTACCTGCAGAGTCGTAAGAACCGGTTTTAGAATGGGATTGTCGTTTCTCGCACCGATGCTTCTGGGCGGGGCAGCGCTGATGGCCGTGCCCGTGGTGCTGCACATGATGATGCGGCAGAAGCCGGCGAAAAGAGAGTTTCCGGCGCTGCGGTTTCTGAAGGCACGGGTGATCGCCAACCGGCGGAGGCTACGGCTCAACCATCTGCTCCTGCTGCTGGCGCGGATGGCGGCGCTGGCGGTCTTGGCCCTGGCAATGGCTCGTCCGGTGCTCCGCAATGCCGGCTGGCTGGCCGATGCCGAGGGGCCGGTGGCAGCCGTACTCGTGTTCGATACCGCGCCCCGCATGGAGCTTCGCGAGGCGAATCGTACCCGACTGGAGCAGGCTGTGACGCTGGCGAGAAAGCTGTTCGATAAGCTTCCGGCTACGAGCAAAGTGGCGATCATCGACACTGCCGGTAGCCCAGTCGCGTTCGCGCCGAGCATGGCGGCCGCCGCCGCGCGGCTCGACCGGCTCGTGGTGGCGACACCGTCCACGACCCTCGCCACCGCAGTCTCCGAAGGGCTGCGACTTGTGGAAACATCTGAACTGGCCCGCCGTGAGCTCTACGTGTTCACCGACTGTTCCCGCGGCGGGCTGGCCTCGATGTCGCCGATGGCGGAGGGAGACGTGCCCGCCGACACGAGTATCCTGTGGATCGACGTCGGGGCGACGGCGGTCACCAACTGCGGCCTTGAGGCCGTCGATCTCTCGGCCGATCGGCTGTCGGCAGGAACACCGCTGGTGGTCACTGCGGTCACCAGCCGGAGTGGTCCGGCGATCACCCGGGGTGTGGCGGTCGAGATGCTCGGCGCCGATGGCCGCTATACCCGCCGTGCCGAGAAACCGGTGGAATGGAAGCCGGATGTGACTGGGGAGGTCAGTTTCGAGATAACGGGGCTCGCGCCGGGCACCCAGCAGGGGCGGGTGGTCATTGTTGGCAGCGACGACCTGC
Source organism: Candidatus Kuenenia stuttgartensis (assembly GCA_945883745.1). GTDB lineage: Bacteria > Planctomycetota > Planctomycetia > Pirellulales > UBA1268 > CACORA01. Next base: position 1,722 of record CAMCYH010000091.1, on the reverse strand, counting down.
CTGCGGACGACGCCCGTGCGTTCACGGTCGATGTGGGCGCCCCGTCTCGGGTGCTCGTGGCGGCATCCGCACCGGCTGACCGAACTGGAATGTTTGTGGTCCAGGCGATTGCGCCGGCTGTCCTCCAGAAGGCCGGGCGGGCGCGGTTCGACGCCCAGGTGGTCGATGCTGGGAACCTCGACGCCACGGCCTGGGATGGCTACGACGCCATGGTGCTGATTGATCCGCCGCCTTTGGCAGATCACACCTGGGAACAGCTTCGGGAGTGGGTGGCTACCGGCCGCGGCCTCGTGGTCTGGCTTGGGCCCCGCGCGGGAACTGCGGAGCGGTTTAACACTGAGGCGGGTCGGCAACTGCTCGGTGGCGGACTGGTGCGGGTCTGGCGGACACCCGGCGATGCCAATTACCTCGCACCGACGGCGCTCGACCATCCGATGTTGGCCGCCTTTCGCCGGGTGGGTGATGCCGTGCCGTGGCAGGATTTTCCAGTTGAGCGCCACTGGGAGTTTGCCCCCAACGAGCAGGAGCGGTCGGCCACGGCAATCGTGTCGTATCGCAACGGGCTGCCCGCCATCCTGGAGCACCGCGTCGGCGAGGGCACGGTGCTCGTCGTCACCACTCCGGCCTCGCAGGCCGCCGATGATGCCGATGCCTGGAACATGCTGGCCACCGGCTTCGAGCCCTGGCCATTCGTGATTCTCGCCAACGAGATGCTGCTGCATGCGATCGACAATGCCGATGACAGAAACATCACTGCCGGCGAGACGGCCGTCGTCCACGTGGCCCGTGGCGATGTCAACAGCGTGTTCGTCCGTACGCCGGCCGGTGACGAGGTGCCCGTGGCCGTCGATCCGCGGCGGGGCACCGTCACCGTGACCGATACCCGGGTGACGGGCAACTACATCCTCCGTTCCGGAGGTCAGGTGGGGGGCTTCGCCAAGGGATTCAGCGCAACCCTGGATCCCGCCGCGACCGACTTCGCCCGTCTGGCTCCGGAGCCACTCGCTGCTATTCTCGGGCCGGGTCACCGCCTGGCCCGTACCGAAGCCGATTTGGTGCGGGATGTTGCCTTGGGGCGGGTCGGTGCGGAACTCTTCGGCTGGCTGATTCTCGTGGCAGCCTGCGCGATGGCGATCGATTGGATGCTTGCCAATCGGTTCTATGCACCACTGGATGATCAGTCCGCACCTCAGACGGTTAGCGGTGCGGGTGGGATGCATGCCGCGCCGCTTGCGAGTGATCAGGCCGTGCCGAACGAGGTGCCGGCATGAACGACACGGGTCTCGGAAGTGTCATCGGCTGCCTGCTGGCGATCGCCACCGTAGAAGATATGACGGTGCAGTTCGACCCGGTCGGATCATGGACGTTGGTCGGAGTGGTGGCCGCCGTCTTGGCAACGGTGCTGTTTCTCGTGGGCCCGGACCGGACGCGGGTGACGCAAGGGCGGGTGACGATGCTCGTGCTCATGAGGCTCGGCGCCTTCGTGACGCTGGTGGCCTGCATGCTGCGGCCGACGTTTGTCGCCACGAGCAAAGCCCAGCGGGAGGCCACGCTCCTCATCCTCGCCGATGCATCGCAGAGCATGTCGGTAGCTGACGGGCCGAATGGTCGCACCCGATGGGAGGAACTGACAGCGGCGGTCGCTGCAGTCCGACCCGATCTCGCGGAGTTGGAGGCGGAGCAGGGAGTCGGTGTGGAGGTATGGCGGTTCAATCGTGAGGC
>CAMCYH010000090.1 GCA_945883745.1 Candidatus Kuenenia stuttgartensis | reverse complement strand
GAGACATCTGCCGGCTGGCTCGTGCTCACCCACGGCGTGGGAGCGATGCGGAAGTATTCGATCGGTGCGGTGCTCCTCGACCTCGACGATCCCACGCGGGTGATCGGCCGGCTGGCCGAGCCGTTGCTCTCACCCAATCAAAACGAACGGGCCGGCTACGTGCCCAACGTCGTCTACAGTTGCGGCGGGGCCATCCACGACGGCCTGCTGGTCATTCCGTACTCGATGAGCGACTACGCCACCACCTTCGCCACCGTGCCGCTGGCTGAGGTGCTCGATGCAATTCGGCTAGCGTAGGAATGTCTGCAGGCCCGAGCGAAGAGCTTGGAGGCCAACGAGGTAGGCTCAGGGGTCGGCGAACGCTCGAGGAGCGTTGGGCGTATCCTCGCCCGGCGACGAGACTTTTGCCGCCCCTGAGCCGGCGCCGCACCTTGCGGCAAGCATCAGCGGATCTTCGCGTCGGGGAGGGCTGTCTTGATGCCTTCGTCGAGCGGCATCGTGTCGCGGCCCTCGTCGAGACCAAATGAGGCGAGCAGCCCGGCGAGTTGCCGCTCGAGCGCGGCCCGGGTGTCGGCATGGGCCGGGTCGGCGGCGAGGTTATCGAGTTCGCCCGGGTCCGTGGTGAGGTCGTAGAGCTCCGGCAGGTGGCGATCGGGGGAGCCGTCGCCGTGCGGATAGCGGACAAACTTGAACCGATCGGTGCGGATGCCACGAATGTTGGGCGTGTAGGGAAACTGCTTTTCGTAGTTGTATTCATAGAGCCACGCCGTGCGCCAGTCGGGAGCGCCGCCGTTGCACAAGTCGACCCAGGAGCGGCCGTGAATGTCGGCGAGTGCCGGTGCATTGCAGGCCTCGAGCACGCTCGGCGCGACGTCCTCGACGAGCACCTGCTTGCTGACGACGGTTCGTGCCGGGAGGCCGGGGCCGCGGGCGATGAGCGGGATGCGGATGCTTGGCTCGTGCATCGTCCGCTTGTCGACCATGCCATGCTCCCCCTCGAGCAGGCCGTTGTCACCCATGAAGACTACGACGGTGTTGTCGAGTTGGCCCGTCGACTTCAGGAAGTCGACCAGCCGGCCCATGCTGTCATCGACCGAGAGCACGGTGCCCCAGTAGGCATGCACCATGTTTTCGAAATCCTTCACTGCCTCCGGCCGCGTGTCGGGAAACTTCTTCCGCCAGTCGAAGAGCGGGCCGTAGATGCCATGCCAGGTGGTAAGCCGCTGGCGAATCCAGTCGGGCTTATCGGCCAAGTCGAAGGCACTGGGGGGATAGGGGACAGTCACATCGTCAAAGGAGTGCTCGTATTTCGGTTCTGGGAAGTAGAAGGAGTGCGGGGCCTTGTGGCCCAGGCACAGAGCCCAGGGCTTGTCGGCCGGCTGCCGCCTGAGCCAGTCGAGGCAGAAGTCGGTGACGACGGTCGTGTAGTAGCCGGGCGTGGTCTCGCGACGCGTGTCGTTGATGTTCCACTCGGTGCCGAAGTACTTGCCCTGCCCCTTGTGGGAGACGAACCAGTCGAAGCCGGGCCGTGGGGAGTCGTTGTCTTCTCCCATGTGCCACTTGCCGATGTAGGCCGTGGCATAACCCTGCTCACGGAGCCGCCCCGGCCAGTGTGGCAGGCGTGTGGGTAGTTCGGTGAAGTTGTCGCGGACGCCATGAGCGTGGGCGTAGAGCCCCGTGAGAATACTGGCCCGGCTCGGCGAGCAAAGGGACGTCGTACAAAATGCGTTGGCAAATCGCACACCCCCGGTGGCGAGGGCATCGATGTGAGGAGTCTGCACGTGCGGCGAGCCGTAGCAGCCGACGGCGTCGGGGCGGAGATCGTCGCAGAGGACGAAAAGCACGTTGGGACGATCGCTTGCCAGGGCGGCAACTGCCACGGTGCTGATGGCGAAGGTCAGCCAGCCGAACAGCGTGGATCGTGAAAAGGGCATCGAGTTTCTCCTCTCAGCTGAAGTCGCAGTATCTTACTCGATGTGATGTGGGCGGATTCGTGGTCGCCGGGATGAGGAACGAGCATGAACGCAAACTGTGAATGCGCTTGGATTCTTGCTGCCGCCGATGGGCAATGGTCGAGTTTTGAGCAGCAGGCCGATTTCTTCTTCGGAACCTATCTGGTTGAACCGCTGGCAAAGGTCTTTTTCTGGGAGTTGCCCGGAATCGGCATGCCTTTGGTCGTGGCGTGGCTGCTCGCCGGCTCGATCTTCTTCACGATCCGAATGGGGTTCGTCAACCTGCGGATGTTTGGGCATGCGATCCAACTGGTCCGTGGGAAGTATGACGATCCCGACGCCGCCGGCGAGGTGAGCCATTTTCAGGCTCTGGCAACCGCCCTGTCGGCGACGGTGGGCCTCGGCAACATCGCGGGCGTGGCGATCGCCGTCGCCGCCGGTGGACCAGGGGCGACGCTTTGGCTGATCGTGGCCGGCCTGCTCGGGATGTCGGCCAAGTTCACGGAGGTGACGCTCGGCCAGCACTATCGCCATGTTCGGCCCGATGGCAGCATCATGGGGGGCGCGATGTACTATCTCTCCGAGGGCCTCGCGGCCCGGGGGCTTGCTGGTCTCGGCCGTGTGCTGGCGGTGGCGTTTGTCATCCTCTGCATCGGCGGCTCCCTCGGTGGCGGCAACTCCTTCCAGGTGAAGCAGGGCCTTGATCAGATCCGCACCGTCGTGCCTTTCTTCGACGCCCATCCATGGGCGTATGGGCTCACGATGGCCGTGCTCGTCGGGGCGGTCATCATCGGGGGTATTCGTCGCATCGCAGCGGTCGCCGACAAGGTCGTACCGTTCATGTGCCTGCTGTATGTCGCCGCCTGTCTGTACGTGATCTTCATGAACGTGGCCGTTCTCCCGGCGGCGCTGGCCTCGATCGTTCATGGGGCGTTTCGCCCCGAAGCGGCCGTGGGAGGGTTTCTGGGCTGCCTCGTGATCGGCATCAAGCGGGCCGCCTTCTCCAACGAGGCGGGCATCGGTTCGGCAGCGATCGCCCATTCGGCGGCCCGCAGCGAGTACCCGGTGCAGGAGGGGATCGTGTCGCTCTTGGAGCCGTTCATCGACACGGTCGTGGTCTGCACAATGACGGCGCTGGTGATCGTGATCACCGGCGTCTGCAATGACGACACCTGTGCGGATTATGTCGCGAAGCAGCAGGGCGCCGCCCTCACCTCGGCGGCGATGGCCGGGCAGATCTCGTGGTTTCCCTACGTTTTGGCGGTGGCAGTCTTTCTTTTCTCCTATTCGACGATGATCTCGTGGTCGTACTATGGCGAGCGGTGCTGGACCTGGCTCTTCGGTGAGTCGTTTACGATTTTCTACCGGTTGTTGTTTCTGGCGTTCACGTTCCTGGGATCGGTGGTCACCGCCACCAATGTCCTCGACTTCTCCGACCTGATGATCCTGGGAATGGCATTCCCAAACATCCTCGGTGTGTTTCTGCTGTCGGGAGTGGTGTCCCAAGGACTTGCCGACTACCGGCGGAGACTCGCTCGCGGTGAGGTGGGGCCGCGCGCCTGAGGGAAGGAGGGGCGGTCTTCACAAGGCCAGTCCGACGAAGGCCGCGAGCGAAGCGGCGGCAACAAGGGCAGCCTCTGTTGGCCAGCGACCCTGGATGCGGGGTGCGGTGGCGAGAGTCAGCACGAGGATCACCGCCGCGACTGCCATCTCAACCGCCAGCACACGACCGCTCGCCTGCTGCATGACACGGATCACCAGAAACGATCCGACCATCAGCCCGCCCCCGAGCCAGCCCCCATGGGCCGCCAATGGCAGGCTTACAAAAGCCGTCAGCGCCATCGCATAGGGAAAGAAGAGTTCGCGGTTGTCAGTGACGTGAAACAGACCGAGCCAGACGATCGCTGGCATCACAAGCAGCAGCCGGCTGGCCTGCGGCCGGACGAACGCCTGCACCACGACCGCCACCGCTCCGAGCGCCATCCATGGCGGCCCGCCCAGCCAGTGGGCCGCCGCCAGGAACAGCATCTCCAAGACGAGGAACAACACTGACGATACCGAATCGTTCACGAGCAGCTCACAGGGAGCGTGGTCACCGGCTGATCAGGCCGCTGCCAACCGTTTCGCAACCTCATCCCAGTTGACCACCTGCCACCAGGCCTTGATATAGTCGGGCCGCCGGTTCTGGTAGGTGAGGTAATAGGCATGCTCCCACACATCGAGACCGAGAAGTGGCTTCTTGCCTTGGGAAATCGGTGAGTCTTGGTTGGCCGTGGCCACCACTTCGAGGCCAGCCGGCCCCTTCACCAGCCAGGCCCAGCCGCTGCCGAATTGCCCCGCGGCGGCGGCGTTGAACTTCTCCTGGAACGCTTCGACCGAGCCGAAGGCACCGCGGATGGTATCGGCGACGGCTGTCGTCGGCTGGTTGTTCTCCCGCGGCGACCGCAGCAGCGTCCAGAACAGTGTGTGGTTGGCATGGCCGCCACCGTGGTTGCGGATCGCCGTTCGCACGGCCTCCGGGAGTGACGTGAGGTCGGTGAGCAGTTGCTCGACTGTCTTGCCGGCGAGTGATGGCTCCGACGCCACAGCGGCGTTCAGTTTGTCGATGTAGGCCTGATGATGCTTGGTGTGGTGGATCATCATCGTCCGTTCGTCGATGATCGGAGTAAGCGCATCGTAGGCGTAGGGAAGCGGCGGCAGGGCGAAGGCGGCCTTGGGATCGGCGGCCACTGCTTCGCGTCCGAGGACGACGGTGCCACCGAAGGCGACGCCCGCCTTGAGGAACCGACGGCGAGTGGCCGATGGGAACGTATGCACGGGGCTCTTCATCGAATGCTCCTGACGTCTCGGAGGGAACACGATCGTTTCGTCGGACGGCGTCCAACAGCATCGAGGATTGTCAGGTATCCGTGACACCCTGTCCACGGGCCCGCTACCGACTTTCCTCGCTCGGGGTACGGGCCAACTCGGTGACGTCCGACGGACCGGTGGCCCGCTCGGTCGCGGACGCTGATCGGGCCTTCGCGTTCATGTCGTCCCCTTTTTGTTCGCCCCGCGTGAACTCGACGACCGGCTCGAGCGCCCGCATCGCGCGGCCAACAGCCGGCTCGAGCAGCATTACCTCGACAACGAAGCGTTGCAGCTGACCCACCGTAGTCGATGCCCCAGAGAGCATCTCGGCGAGGTCGGTGAGCCGCACCAACGCGGCATCGGCCGCCCGCACGTCGACGCTTGCCTGAACGAGCCGGGCTTCGAGATTCACGAGGCGGTCGGCCCGCTCGGCGGCCCGTGTGGTGATGGCCTCGATCGTGGCGAGCGAGGTTTCAACTTCGGCCACGGTGGCCGCCCGCATGGCGACATCCTGATGAAGCTGGTCGATTCGTTCGAGGGTCGTCCGGGCGGATGCGAACCGGTCGGTCGTAGCGATCACCCGGTCACCGAGGCCTTCGACCCGGGCCATCGTCGCTTCCGCGGCGGCGAGCCGGTTGCTTTGAGCTTCGAGCCTGCCGAGCAGCGTTGTCACTCGGTCAACGTCGCCGCGCGACGCGTTGAGGGCATCAACGGTGGTCGCCAACCGGGCGACCTGTCCCTCAAGGGATGCGATGTGGCCGCGGGAAGGCAAGACAAGCCCGACATAGGCCGTGGTCAGGGCGACCGCGCCACCAAATAGCACCGACTTCCAGTCCACCCAGTTCCGCATCGAGGAATCTCTGTACGGCATGTCTTTGCCCTCCGTTGGAATGCCATGTGCCCTGTGTCCCACGGAGATAGTGGTCGGCAATTTTTCCCGACCGGCACAACTTCGCAGCGCGAACAACAGTTCATTCGGGTTGTGCCGATTGCACGGTCCAATGAGGTTTTTTTCGAAATTGCATAGGCGCCGTCCTGTGGTTTCGTAGCAGGCACTCCTTCCCTACCTCGGCGGAACGTCCGCCGGCATGCCCCGGTTTCTCTTGCTCGAGATGCCTGACATGAAAGTGCTGTCGACCGTACAGCGCTGGCCGCGATGTTTCTCGAGACTTCACCGCCAGAAGAGTTGACGAGCCTACTTCGCTTCCGCTTCCGCTTCGGGTAAAGCGTGGCCGAAGACCGACCACACCACGCCGTCGGCGATGATCGATAGGGTCAGGCGGCCTTCCGGGGTGATGATGACCGTCACGCCGCGGTTGTTTTCCAGACCACTGAAGACTGACACGCCTTCCGACTGGTGCACGGTCTCAAGTTTTGTGACCTCGCCACGGCGTGACTCGGGCGCGAGCAGCGTCAGTTGCTTCTTCGTGGGATCCAAGCGGAAGAACGTGGGCCGTTCCTTGTCGCCGAGATCGGGAGGGCCGACCGTGCCGTCTTCGTCCACAGCGACGGCCGAGGTGACCGAGCAGAGCCATGTGTCGCCAGCCCAGACGTTGCCGGCGGCGAGCGTCGCGGTGACCGCGATCAAACCAAGAGTGAGGGAGTGGTTCAGGGATCGTGTTGAACGTGTCATCATTCCGTGTGCTCCGTTGTTTCGAGGATGCCGTCCGCCCAGTGCGGACACACTTGCCATGGTCAGCGAACCGTGTACCCCTTCGCTTCCATCGCTGCCATGAAGTTTCTGTTCCAGAGAGCGAACTGCTGCTGATACGTGGCGGCAGCTGATTCGGACGCGCCTCCGGCCGCCTTCATGGCCCGTCGTGAGCGGACGCCACCGGTCAGCCCCAGCGATGTCGCCCCGATCGCCGCGCCCTTGCCGGCGTCGCCCGCGATGGCGCCGATGGCAACCCCCGCGAGGGCTCCGCCAGCCGCTCCCTTGAAGGCACCGCCCCGCGCGGCGCCGGCTGACGCTGCTGAGGCCTGCGTCTGCTGGTCCAGCAACGTCTTGGCCTGGTAGGGATCCCAGCCGGTCTGCTTCGTGGCCCAGTCGTAGGCAGCGGCCTCATCCGCCCGCTGCTGGTCGGGGGTCTGCCCCTTGGCGGGAAAGATCGCCAGGTTTCCGGGGTTGGTGCTGAGCGAGGGCGGACCTGCCTCGGCAGTGGTGGTGGCCATCATGATCGTGGCCGCCACCATGGTGGCCAGCCCCCCGTTCCTCATCCATGTGCGGCTCGTCTTCATCACGCTTTCTTCTCCAGGAGTCCGTTCATCGAACGAGAAGGGGTGATAGCACTGACACTCGCGAAGTGGGAATACGAATTTTCACTCGACGGTGCGCAGGTCGTGATGGCTGCCACCTGACTATGCAAAACTCGCCAGAACACATCGGCGAACCGATGCGACGCGTCGACTTCAACGCGAGAGGCATCAGAACTTCTGGATCATGTCGAAGCCCAGCATGGTCTGCTGGTTGCTGATGCCGTCATTGAAGGGTGCGCGAGGACCGCCATAGGGACCGCCGAAGAAGTCCCAGCGAAACGCCGGACGCATGAGAAAGTTGCCGGTAGGCGTCCAGTTGGGGCCGAGGGTCAACGAGTAGAAATTGCCTGGCAGGGGAACATGGTTGGGGTTGCTCGGGCGATTCAGGCCCACCCGCGTGCCGTCGGTGTCCTGGAACCACTCGAATCGGGCGCCCCACGCCCAGGCATCGTTCACGCGGTAGTAGGCATACTGGTCGATGCCGGCCCATAGCGCCGTGCCACCACCGTCGAGGCCGTTGGCCTGGGTGCCCAGCCACTGGTGGAAGAGATACTCCCATTTTTGGGACGGGCGGAATTCGAAGATCAGGCTGTAGCGGGTCCGGTTGGCGGACACGAGTGGCGGGGCCGGTTGGAAGAGCGGCGAGAAGTCGTTGGCCTCGTCGCCGGTGATGATGGCGAATGACGTAGCGCGTGAGTTGTCGTCGTTTTTGGCACGGATCCGTCCCAGAAAATTAACGTTGCTGTATGGTGATGCCAGGCCGTTCCAGCCATTGACGAGACCGGCGTCGACCTCCACGTTGTCGGATGCATTCCAGTTGACCAGCCCTCCCCAGTGGGTGAATGGCCCGGCGAACTGGTAGCTGTAGCTCTTGAGGTAGAAGAAGTTGCCGACCGCCGGCACACCCTCGTAGCCGACGATCGTGTAGAAGTGGCCGAGTTTGAGCGAAAGGTCTTGGTTGCCCACTTCGGCATAGAGTTGCGGAATTGCCAGGCCGTAATACTCGCCGCTGTTCCAGTCGCGGGGGCCGGGATTCGTTTCCCAGCCCAGCGACATCGCGAGCGGAAAATCCTCGCCGTAGAGCAGGTCGGTGCGGGCGCCGACGCCGGTGGAGCCATCGGTCGGCAGCGTCCGCTCGGCGATGATGTAGACCTGATTCATCATCGCTTCGTTGGCACGATCGACGGCGTTGTAGGGGCCGTTGAATTTGCTTGCCGGCGCACCGAAGTTGCCCACGAACCCACCGTCGAGCCAGCCGTACACGCCCCCGCGATCTGATTCGCCAAACAGAAACCAGTCCTGGCCCGACGGAATCAGGCCGGTCATCACCTCGTCTGTGAGCACTGGATTGAACGACTCGAAGGATCCCGCCTCACCCGGCTGGGCGACGAAGCCGCCTTCCTGGGCGCTGCCCGTGGCAGCTGCCAGCAAGCTGGCCATGAGCACCAGTGCCCCTGATACCGCCGCCGTAGTGTTGATTCGCATGAGATTCCTGGATTCACCAGCGTCGAAAGGCAGAGCGCAATTCTCGGACGACGCCGTCCAGCAGTTCGATCCGCTCCGCCGGGCCGAACGCAATCACGATCGGCCGGCCGACCCGCATGACCTTCGCAGGCGACAGGCACGGCGAAAGAGTCGGGGGCGTCCTCGCCGGCCATCGTGACCAGACCCATCACGCCAGCCCACGCCGCTTGCCTTGTCGCAGCGAAGGCCGCACGGCTTGCCCAGGCCATGCGGATTTTCCGCCACAAGCCCTGCGGCTCAAGCACGGGGTCACCTCATTCCGATTGAAGCGGCAGTGACGAATGGAGTGATAATGACGCACCGGCAAGGCCTGGCGATAGCGGTCGCCCTGACAGCCCTGGCCACCCTCGGGGGTGGCGCGGGGTCGGCGACCGCCCAGACTTACGGAATTGATTTTCGCAACACGCTCATGCCGGCATCGGGAGGCATGGCCGGTACGAGCGTGGCCGCACCGCAGGATTTTCTGTCCGCCATCAACGGCAACCCCGCGGCACTTACCCAGTACAAGGGCACCCACTTCACGATTGGGGGAGCGTTTGCGGAGGCCACGGTGAACTTGGAGCAGACCGCCCCTGTGCCGCTCCTCGGCGTCGCCCCCTTCTCGGCCAAGAGCAGCACGCCCGGCGCGATCGTTCCCGCGATCGGCGTCGCCCAGCAGCTCGACGGCCTGCCGCTGCCGACAACCGTCGGATTGGCCGTTGTCGGAGCGGCGGGGGGCGGAGCGAGCTACGTGCAGGAACCAGCCAGCAATGCCACGTCGTCGTACCTGCTGCTGTTGGAGTTTGCCCCATCGGTGGGCGTCGAGCTTACTGATCGACTGTCGCTTGGAGCGACGATGTTCATCGGTGACGGCTATGCCTCCGGTCCGTTCGTGGGCACCAGCGGCATGACCAATGCCTACGCCCTTCGGGGTGGATTCGGCCTCGACTACGAACTCGGCGAGGCGACCTGGCTCGGCGCGTATTACCAGACGACGCAGGCTTTCCGGTTCGAGAACGAGGCGGTGTTGTTTTCGGAGCGTCGCCCTCGGGATGTCGACATGGGCCTGCCGCAGCAGGTCGGCATGGGCATCGCCAATCAGTCGCTGCTGGACGGACGACTCCTGCTGGCGGCCGATGCTCTCTATCTCGATTGGCGAAGTGCGGCGCTCTTCAAGAGCATCTATCGGGGCCAGTGGGTGATGCAGCTCGGCACGCAATACCGCGCGACCGATCGGCTCACGCTGCGGCTCGGCTACGCGCTGGCCCAAAACCCTATCAACGATGCGGTTGGCACGATGATCGGACCGGTCGAGGTGCCCGGCGGCATTCCTGCGGTGAAATACCTACAGTCGCAGTTTGCCATCATCAACGAGCATCGGATGGCCGGTGGGATTGGTGTGCGTGATGTCCTCGTCCGGGGTCTCGACTTCGACGCGTTTGCCGGCGGCATGTTTCCGGCGAGCGAACAGCTTGGCACGGCGACGACCGTGAGTGTGGCCAGCTACTGGCTCGGCGTTGGCTTCACCTGGCATTTCAATCAGCCGCCGGCCAGCCCCGGTCGCAGCGATTCGTGACCGCATCATCCTGCGGAGCTGTGTTCCGTGCTTGTTCGCGGAGCTGAGAGTCGCGTATTCTCGCGTTCTCCATGAGACGGTTCGACGATTTCGACGCCTGGGGGGATGCCATCAATGGGGCCAGCCTGCGGATGGCCTGCGATGGCGTGGAGACCCGCTCTTGGGCTCTTGGGGCCGTGGACCTCGGTGGCGTAGTGCTCCAATACGCGGAAGAAGGGGGGGGCAATATCTGTTATGGCGGCAATGCCCACGCCGGCACGATCCTCTTCATGCCGGTCACACACGCCGCAAGGCATGTCGTCAACGGTGAGCCTCTCAACGACGAAACGCTGCTGGCCATCCCTCGCGGCGCTGACTTTCGCATTCACATCCGGAAACGGGCCCATGCTTGGTGCTCGATTGCCCTGCCGTTCGACGCCCCCGGGTTTGAGGCCCGCGCTTCGGCCGGCATCGCCGGCCGCGGTGCAGCGGTGCCACGCTTGCGGCACTTGGCAACGAGCATGGCCACGTCGTTGCTCGACCGACCGGCTGGCACGCCCGCTCATCTGGCGGCTGGCAAGGAACTGGCCACCGCAGCCGTGGCCTGTCTGACGGACGTCGCCTCGTTGCTCCCCGCGGTGGGCCGTCCCCGCCTCGACCGGGCCGAGATTATCCGCCGGTCAATGGCCGTGCTGGAGGCCGTCACGATCGTGCCAGAGGCGGCCGATCTCGCTCAAGCCGTTGGCGTAACCAGCCGCACGCTGCTGCGGACATTCCAGGAGGCCTTCGGTATCTCACCGAAGCGATACCTGATGCTGCGGGGATTACACGCTGTGCGTCGACGGCTTCTTGACCGCTGCCGTGAGGACACGACCGTGGCCGATGTCCTTACGCGGCACGGCATCTGGGAGTTTGGCCGGTTTGCCGATCGCTACCGGAGGCAGTTCGGGGAACTGCCGTCGGAGACACTGCGGCGGGCGCGGGCGTGATAGCCGCCGAGTGTCGGCCGCTTATCTTGCTCAGCGGGATGCGCCGGACGTCGCGGTAACGGCCTCCATGACACGGTCAAGGTTGAAGCTGCCCGGCTTTTGTCGGGGTGGAAACTCCTTGAAGCTCTGCAGCCACTCGCCGACGTACCCGGCGGCCGGAGCAATCATGAACATGTGCTCCAGATACCATCGCTGGTAGTCCATGCCGATGTCTTGGGCCAGCTCGAAGGGGTCCATTCGCAGGTTGACGAGTGTTGGCGCACGTAGTTCCTCGAATGGCTGTAGCCAGACATGCATGCCGTGGGCCGGCTGCTTGAGAAACGTCGCCTTCCAATTGCCGTAGCGGAGCGCCGCTACGCTGCCGTCGTCGGTCCAGTAGATGAATTCCTTGCGGGGCCACGGGGCCGCACCGCGGAGGGCCGGGCCGAGATCGTAGCCGTCGAGGTGCACCTTGTAGGCGCGGCCGCCGATCTGCCGCCCCTTTTTGAGATCCTCTTTGGCGGTCGTGTCACCGGCGGCGGCCACGAGCGTCGTCAGCATGTCCTCGTGGGACCCGATCTCATTGACGACGGTGCCCGGCTTGATGACTCCCGGCCACTTGATCGCACAGGGCACGCGATAGCCGCCCTCCCATTGCGTGTTCTTCTCGCCGCGAAACATCGTCGTGCCGCCGTCCGGCCAGGTGAAGGCTTCGGCGCCGTTGTCGGTGGAGTACATCACGATCGTGTTTTCTGCCAGGCCGAGCTCTTCGAGCTTGGCAAGCACCGCACCCACCTGCCGGTCATGCTCGACCATGCCGTCGGCATAGATGCCGAGGCCCGTTTTGCCCGCGACGCCCTCTTTCAAGTGCGTGAAGATGTGCATCTTGGTGGAGTTCCACCAGATGAAAAATGGCTTGCCCGACTGCTTCGCCTTGTCCATGAAGGCAAACGTCTTGTCGTTGACTTCCTCGTCGATCGTTTCCATCCGCTTCTTCGTGAGCGGGCCGGTGTCGGTGATTTTTCCGTTGGCGAAGGAGTGGATGACGCCCCGTGGTCCAAACCGCTTTTTGAAGGCGGGATCCTTTGGGTAGTCGGGGTGCTCGGGCTCCTCCTCGGCATTGAGGTGATAGAGGTTGCCGAAGAACTCGTCGAAGCCATGGCTGGTCGGCAGCATGTCGTCGCGGTCGCCGAGATGATTTTTGCCGAACTGGCCAGTCATGTAGCCGCGTGCCCGGAGGAGCGTCGCGATCGTCGGATCCTCCTTCTGCATGCCCTCGGGAGCACCAGGCAGGCCGACCTTCGTGAGGCCGGTGCGGATCGGCGACTGACCGGTGATGAAGGCGGCCCGGCCGGCCGTGCAGCTCTGCTGGCCGTACCAGTCGGTGAAGAGAGCGCCGTCGCGGGCGATGCGGTCGATGTTGGGCGTCTTGTAACCCATCATGCCGAGGTTGTAGGCCCCGACGTTGAACTGCCCGATGTCATCGCCCCAGATCACGAGGATGTTGGGCTGCTTCGGCGACTGGGCGACAGCGGGGGCGGCGACAAGAGCGAGGGTCGCGAGCGAGGCGGCAATGACACAGAGCCCGAGACGAGAGACGTTGAAACGCATTGCGAGCAGCACTCCTGGTGACTTTTGACAGGTATGTGTCGTACGCTGCGGTTCTTGAGACAGTCAATGCAGAATCCGCCAGAAATCATTGCGGTATGGTGGCTGGGCTGCGGCGCGACGGCAGCATGTGGATGGTGATACAACTACGATTTGCCTGCCTCCGAGCCCTGCGGTGACCATCATGCGTTTCGTTTCCGGTCTGTGTTCTCGTTGTGTGTCGATGCTTGCTGTGGCAGTTCTCGTCCCCGTGTCGGCGAGGTCTGGCTCACCCGACTCGGATCCGCTGCCTTCGTGGCATGAAGGTGTCGCCAAGCGGGCCATTGTGGAGTTTGTCGCGAGGGTGACAGACGCTGGCTCGCCTGATCATGTCCCGGCTGCCGAGCGGGTCGCCGTCTTCGACAACGACGGCACGCTCTGGCCGGAGTATCCGCTTCCCTTTCAGGCTGCGTTTACCGTCGACCGGGTTCGAGACCGCGCCCTGGCCGAGCCGGCTTTGCGCGACGACCCCATGGTCAAGGCGCTCCTGGCCGGTGACCTCGCCACGCTGATGGCGGGCGACCGGCACGAGGGCCTGCTGCATGTCGTCGGCCTCACGCACGCCGACCTGACGGTTGAAGCGTTTCAGAAGG
>CAMCYH010000089.1 GCA_945883745.1 Candidatus Kuenenia stuttgartensis | reverse complement strand
TCATCATCGTCGTCGTCTTTGTCGCCGTCGTCGTCATCTGCCTTTGCCGACGACGCTTTTGCGACAACCGGATCCAGGCCGGCGATTTCGGCCTCCTCCACCGACTGCTTCTCCCGCCACGGTTTCCGCTCCTCGTAGCTGTCCAGCTCTTTTTGAAGCTGCGACTTCACCTCATCTGTCTCGGAGCCCAGCTCCACCGCCTGCTTGCTGTATTTCTTCGCCGTCTCGAAGTCGCCCGTTTCCGCATAGCCCGCGGCCAAGGTGCTGATGATGTGGGCTTCTTTCCACTCGGTCGCCTCGCAGGCCTTGGTCGCCAGTTCGATCGCCCGCTTACCATCCCGCAACGCATCGTCGGGGGAGGTGGCTAGCAGCCAGGCCAGATTGTTGAGCACGCCGTCGTCATCCGGCTGCAGTTCGAGCGCCTTCTCCAGGTCGGCCCGCGCCTTGGCATGCTCCCCAATCGAGATCTCCGCGTCGCTGCGGCCCCGCCAGCTACCAAACTGAGTGGGCGCGAGCTCGATCGCCCGCGTGAACTCCTCGATCGCCGCCCGCGGCTGCTTGGCAGCCAGGTGCAGCATGCCGAGCTGGCCATGCACCACCGCATCTTCGTCGTGCCGATCGAGCAGCCGTCGAAAATCACGGATCGCAGCCGCGTAGTCGTTTTTCTCGGCGGCAATCAGCCCCCGCAGTTCGAGCGCGGCCGGATGGTCAGCCTGCTTGGTGAGCACCTTCTCGATGTCGGCCAGCGCCTTGTCGGTGTCTCCCGCCTGCTGCAGGATCCGCGCCCGCAGGATCAGCGGAATCGCCTCGTCGGGCTTGAGCTCGATCGCCTTGTCGAGGTCGGCGATTGCCTCCGGCCGCTCGCCCTGCAACGCCAACACGCGGGCCCGCTGCAACAAGGCTGTGGGGGCCTGCGGATTGATTTCGATCGCCTTGTCGAATGCCTTCTCTGCTTCGTCGAGCTTTTCTTCCATCAGGTAGGCCATGCCGATCGCCTCGTAGAGGGCGCCTTCCTCGGGCTCCTCCTCGATGGCGACCTCGAGGTCGGCCCGGGCCTCCGCAAACCGATCATTGACCAGATGAAACAGGCCACGGGTGCGGCGGGCCTCGACATCCCGCGGGGCCAGCTCGACCGCCTTGTCGTAGGCGAGCCCGCGCTCCTTATCGTCGGCGGCCAGGCCACCGAGCACCAGCTGCGCGCGACAGGCGGAAAGCTTGTCATCTCCCAACACCTCGATTGCCTTCTCCGCCTCCTTGCGGGCCCGCTCGCGATTGCCCCCCGGCAACGCCTCCAGCCGGGCGATCATCAGATGGGCCTCGCCGAGCTTCGGGTCGCGGCGAACTGCCTCGTTGAGGTCGCGCATCGCAAACGACCGCATCCGCGGCCACTGCGGGTCGGGCACGGCTGCGTTGAAGATCGCGTCGACCACCATGCCGGCCCGATCCATGAGCGTGCCGGTGTACAGGGCATCGGCGAAATCCTTCGACTCAGCCGCCAGCCCCTTGTCGATCGCTCGCCGACAGAGATCGATGACGTTGTCGTAGTCGTCGAGGCTGTTGGCCGAGAGCTTGGCCTCAATGGCGGCATCGAGATCAGCCTGGCCCCGTGGCTCATCGGCAATCACCGGCGCGGGGCACATCGCCAACGCCATGAGCCCGGCCCACGCCACCCCAGAAAGCACGTAGCACCAAACGCAACGAGGAAGCAGCATCGAAGAAACCCTCGGAGAATCACTGCAATACCTTTCAAGTATGCAGAATCCTCACGAAAGCCGACAGCGGAAAACCGGCCGCGGGAATGTCGCCGCGGGCAATTTGCGTCGATTTGGGATCCCGCCGGCTGGCGCCTGGCGGCTGAGTGGGCGAACGGCTTACAGCGGCGCCGGGAGATCGCGACGCGAAAATATGATCGCCCCGATCACGAAACAGGCAAACCCAACGCCAAGCAGCACGCCGTCATACAGCGCAAGCAGCCGCCAGGCGTCGGCCGTGCCGCTGACCAGTCGCTGCGGCTCATAGGCGTTGAGCACTGAAGCGTAGCCTACCCAGTTCAGCGGTCCGCTCATCCGCCCGACGAGCTTGGCAAGGATCGAAAAAACATAGAAGCCGCACAGAATGCCAATCGTCCGCCAGCGGTAGCTGTCGGCCGCCGACACGCAGGCCGCGATCCCGGCAATACACACCATGAGCCCAAACACGTTGAGCACGGCCGGCACGAATCGCGCGGGGTCGACCTCGCCGGCCCAAGGGCCAAACCGCACGGCCGTCCATACCGAGGCGAGCAACACACCGCACAGCACCGCTGCGCCCGCCGTCGTGGCCAGCGCCTGCGTGACGAATACCGCCCGCCGTGTCACCGGCTGGGCGAGCAGCATTTCCATCGTGCCCCGCTCCACCTGGCCAGACACCGCGTCGCTCCCACGGGTGATGCCCCACACGGTGGCGGCAAGCACTACCACCGGGTCGACGAACGCGAGCGCGACACGGCCGGCATACGTCGCCACCTCCGAAAACGGCACGCCAGAGAGCTTCTGCCAATCTTCGGGAATGGCCCGCAGCAGGACGTCATGAAAGGCTGGCATCGGGATCTGCGCCGACAGCCAGATGTAGATCCAGGGAAACGCGCTCCACAGGGCCGCGAACGCCAGGACCAGCCCCCGCTGATCGCCCCACGATTTTTTCCAGATGGCGGTGTTCCACATACGTGCGCGAGAGGCTGATGCCAGTCCTATTTGAATTGGTCGTAGACGGCGGACAGGCCGACCGGTTCGATCCGCACTTCCTCCAGGGGCAGCCGGGCCAGCCAGCCGAGCAACGGAGCAAGATTATCTGATGATTCGATCGTCACGCCGCGGGCCGCGTCGGCGGTCATCGTCACGCGGCCCCGCAGCTCTGTCGGCACGTCACCGATCGGCCCCGTCAGTCGGGCAGTGATGCGATGGCTCCGCCGCATCGCCTCGATCGACTGCTCGTGGACGATGCTGCCGCGCCGCACGATCACCACACGGTCGCAGGTCTCCTCGACCTCCGAGAGAACGTGCGACGAAAAGATGACGGTGCGGCCCGCGGCCCGGGCCTCGAGCACGAGCTTCAACACCTCGCCCCGCGCCGTCGGATCGAGATTGGCCGTGGGCTCGTCGAGGATGACCAACGCCGCGTCGGTGGCCAGCACCACGGCCAGCGCCAGCTTCTGCCGCATGCCCGTGCTCATCCGCGCCACCTGACGGCGACAGTCGAGCTCGAGCCGATCGGCCACCCGCGCTGCTTCATCGCGGCGGCACTCCCGGCGGAGGTCGGCAAAGAAATCGAGCACGGCATGGCCATTCATGCGGCGAAACAGCCGCGCCTCGCCAGGGAGGTAGGCGGTGCAGGACCGCACGGCGAGCGATTCCCGTCGACTGTCGAAGCCGGCGATCCGGGCCGTGCCCGCCGTCGGCACGATGTATCCCATCAGCAGCCGCAGCAGCGTGGTCTTTCCGGCGCCATTGGGGCCGAGCAGGCCGAAGATCTCCCCGCGGTCAACGGTCAGCGAGCAACTCTCGAGGGCGGTAAATGCCCCATAGCGCTTTGTCAGGGAGTCGGTGGCGACCAGCATGAGAGACCTTCGAGAATCGTCATTTCAGGAAATAGTAGCCGGCCAGCACAAATCCGATGATGGCCACCATTCTGCGGACGATTCGGGGCGGCATCCGCCGCGCCAGATGGGATCCCGCCAGGCCGCCGACCACCGCGGCGGCCGCCATCACGCCGGCATGCGACCAGGCCACCTCATGGAAGCCGAGCAGCGCACCGGCGGCAAAGAGCAGGGCGGCGGCCCCATTGACCACCGTGCCGAGCACATTTTTAACGGCATTGAGCCGGTGGATGTCACCCAACTGGAGCATGCCCAGCATGGCCAGCATCAGGATGCCGATGCCGGCGCCGAAGTAGCCCCCATACACCGCCACCAGAAACTGCAACAGACAGGCGACCGCGATCGAGGTGGGGCGGCCCTCACCGCCAGTTGCGGCCGCGGCCCGGCTCGTCACCCACGGCTGCACCGTGAAGAGCACGGCTGCCAGCAGGATCAGCCAGGGCACGAGGGCCGCGAACCACTGCGGGGGCAGCACGAGCACGAGCGCCGAGCCGACCAACGCGCCGACCACGCTCGGCAGCAGGAGCCAGCGGGCCCAGGCCGGCTGGTCGACGCGGTCGCCCCGGTAGGCCCACGCCGCGGCCACCGCACCGGGCCAGAGGCCGATCGTGCTGGTCGCGTTGGCGATCACCATCCGCGCCGGAGTGTCGGGCAGGATCGCGGTGAGCGCCGGGAATGTGAGAATGGTGCCGCCGCCAGCCACGGAATTGATCGCGGAAGCGACGGCTGTCACCACGGCCAGGATCACGAGGCCGACCGCATCGGGCGATGCCGTAGCGGAAACGAAGGCAGCGACCGCCGTCATGGGGCAGCCTGCGGCGCGGGGGCCGCGACGGGGGGCCGCGGTGCGGGACGTCCACCGGGTGCAGGCGGAGCGGGGTCAGTCCGGTCGCCGTTTCCACAGTCGATCAGCATGCAGCCGGCCCAGAAAAGCGGATGCCGGGAATCTGTGAGTACGGCTCCGGGAGACTGCGTGAGCCGCGGCTCGCGATCGATGTCGGGCTCCTCGGCAGAAACGATGTCGACGGCACGATGCCAGCTGTCGGCGGCAGTGCCGGAACCATCGCGGCGGCCAAAGTCGGCGACAAACTCCTCCATCAAATGAACCGTCGATCGCCCGCCCATCCGCCAGCGGCTCACGACCGCCGTGCGGCCGCCGGCGGCGAGGAGGTCGGTGGCCGCCAGGAAGAGATCGTCACCAGGCCGGGCTGGTACCCGGGCGAGGCCGCTCGCAGCCGCCGATTGAAACCCAGGCAGCAGGACGGTCTGGGGCCTTTTTCGTGGCGGCGCGACCCAGTCGCCAAACGTCATTCCCGAGCGGCCTGGCCACCCGACCGCCAACGGCCGCGCCGCCACGCTGCCATCGCCCGGCACTTCGTCGAAGATGAGCAGCGTGTCGACCAGCGAGGCCGCCGACAGCAGCGGCGCACCGGACGAACCGGCGAGCAGCAACGGACGATCGAGCGACAGCGAAAGCCGCTCGCCGAGTTCTCCCGCCGCTTCGAGCGTATCTGCCTTGTGCATGCGTCCGAGATGCACGCCGACAAGCCCACCGTCACCGCCCGCAGCAAAACGGTCGACGGCGAGGCTGCGGGTAGGGCAATAGCGAATCAGGCAGGTGTCGCGCAGCCGCCGCGGCTCGTCACCCGGCTGGAGCGGCTGGCGACCGCTACCGGCGGGAAGAATCTCAAACGGCACATACCACAGGGCACCGTCGGGCACGATCACCAATTCCTTCACGGCATCATCGGCGAGATTGATCCGCGCATCCTTGAAGAGCAGCCGTTCGACCCGCTCGGCGGCCACTCGCCAATCGGTGGTGGCAAGCCGTTCCGTCGGCACGGCTGCCGCCGCATCGAAGAGGCACAGGGCTTTGAGCAGGCCGGCGATCTCGCGCACGAGCGTGCCCGGCTGCTTCACATCCCAGGCCGCCTTGCCGTCGGCCGCTTCGAGGATGCCGGTGAGCCCTGTCGACGTCCAATGAAAGGAGAGGATGACCTCGCCGGGCCGCAGCCGCCCGCGGATCTCGGCCGGAGACAGGAGCGGCGGAAACGGAAACGCCGTCGGCTCCCGGCTGCCCGCCAGCGTGGCGACGATCCCGGCCCGCGCCGTCGCGGCCTGCCGGTAGTCGTCCCACTCCGGGGCGTCGGCCGCGAATCCATCTGGCGCCGCCCGCTGGGCATTACGGGCCGCGGCACGCAGGGCATCGCCGGCGCGGGTCATGGAATCGATCGCCACGGCGAGCGACGGGTAGCGGGCCAGGATTGCCGCCCGACGCTCGGTGTCGGCGACGGAGAGGTCCTTCGGCTGGCACCCGATCAAGGCCTCGATCGCCGCCCGGCGGCCTCCCAACGGCTGCGATTCAAGCCAGCGTGCCCGAGCCGTCGCTTCAACCACCGCCTTGGCTTCTTCAAGGCCCCTCCGCGCCGCAATGGCGGCCCAGATCTCGAAGGCCTCCTGCCGCGGAGCGGTGAGCATCGCGAGCGTGCCAACCGGGTCGATCGTGAACCACCTCGGCAGGGGATCCTCGAGGAGTTCACGAAACAGTTCGTCGGCCCGCCGATCGGAGATCGCTGATGCGCCCGCTCTCACCAACTCCACGAGTTTTGCCAACTGAAACAGTCGCACACCGCGTGGCTGCATGATTCCGATGCCGCGGAGCAGTTCGCGATCTCCCCCGGCGCCGTCGCCGCCGCGATACGCCACCGTGGCCGAGGCGTAGGCGACATCGGCACCACACAAGCCGCGGCCGGGATCGCCACGAAGCACGCGGGGGTCGACACCGGAAAGAATCCTGGCCGCCGCCTGGGGATCACCGGCGACCGCCAGGCACTCCGCCTGCGCCGCCAGCAGCCGCGCGTGAAGCACCGGAAGATTGCCCCGCGCCCAGGCCGCACCACCGACGATCGTGGCCGGCACACCGCGGGTGCCCGCCGCCAGATGCGCGGTAGCGGCCCCGAAGAACGCCTCCTCGAGTGCCCGTGCATCGCCGAAGTCGGCGGCTGTGTACGTCGCCTCTTCAAAATACGCCGCCGCTTCGGCATCTCGCCCGGCGTCGAGGGCGATGCGGCCCATGCCGATCAGCGCCCAGCAGGTGAGCGGATGATCAAACTGGTTTTCGGCGAGGAGCCCAGCCTTGAATCTGCCGAAGGCCTCGTCGCTGCGGCCCTGGGCCCAGCAGGCCATTCCGAGCGCGACGTCGACCCAGGATTGCGAATAGTGGTTGGGGGGTGCCGGTCGCTTCCCGAGCACCTGCCGCAGGTCGGTCAGCAGCGACGACTCGCCGGCGAGATCACCGAGGATCACGCCATACCTGTAGATCGACACGACGATCGACCGCATGATCGGTTCGGGACGGATCGGAAAGTTGACCGGCGCCGCCAGCACGCCCCCCTTCTTGAGCACGTTCTCAGGGTTGGATCCCTGCCGGATCGAGACGGTGTCGGGAAAGGAGGCGGGCAACGACTTGCGGACGGTGCGGCCCCAGGTGGCGACACGTGCCTGGCTGCGGGCTCGCAGTCGTTGACTTGGAAACTGCACGGCAAGGAGCCAGTCACCGTGGACCGTCGCCAGCCGCATGGCGTCTTCGTAGGCGGCCACTGCCTCCCGCAGGCTGCCTAGTTCGTACTGGCATTCCCCGACGACCGCGGCAGCGGCGATCGAATCGATCCACCGCTGTCCGCCAAGCTGGATCGCGCCCTGGTATTCACGGCTGGCGATCTGCAACGCCTGCTGAAAGTCGCCGCCGGCCAGCGTCGTCAGGGCGATGTCGAGGGCCTGGGTGGGAACCGTCCGCTCGCCGAGATCGAATCCCGGCTGGGCCAGCGCCGGGCGAGCGACGAGACACGCCGCCATGACCAAATTGAAGGCCACGATGAATGCCTCGCCCGCGCGGCGGCCGTTTGTGATCGTGAAGCAACCCACCATGAACGTGTTGTACACCGGGTGGGTCATCGCCGCCTGCGGAAGCCATTCGGCAGGCTGGGAAATGTGGGAGAGAAACTGGCGAAGGCCGGGGGCTGCGTATGCCGATTGAACTGGTTGGTAAAAGTTTGCGGGCTGTGCAGGCCGATATGACCTGCATGAGCAACCTCCAGCCCACAACACGGTTTGAACGCCTCGCCCCCGCGACGCTGCTGGCGGCACTGGCAATGGGATCGATGACGCTTACGGGCTGTCAGGTGGATGTGGGGGGGCAGACGCTCCCCAGCCCCTACTACCTGCAGGACGACATCCAATATTTCCCGTCGGGACCTGAGTTCAAACTGTCCAAGGAGGCCGCCGCCCTGAAGGCCTACAAGGACGAAATGCAGGGCGACGCCCCCTGCAACAACTGCGGCCACTGCGACAGCTGCCGGTAGGTTTTGCTGCAGCCACAGAGCCACAGGGCTTGCGCCCTGTGCTGAGTGGATAATCCGCCCACCCAGCCGCCAGGGCCAAGCCGGCGGGATGACGCACCAGCCGGACCTGCTGCAGCCACAGGGCTTGCGCCGTGTGCTGAGTGGATAATCCGCCCACCCAGCCGCCAGGCGCAAGCCGGCGGGATGACGCACCAGCCGACGCCACCGCCCCTTGACCTTTTTGGGGCGATCAATACATTCAATTTCCGTGGGTTTTGTGCCCATAAATGATTTGAATTGATAATAATGATGGGTTTGGTACCCATTTTGAATGGATTCTGGTTTGCCGCGGAGGCGGTTGGGCGTGATTCTTTTCCGTGCGAGCGTCACTGATGTCCGCCATTCCCGACCTGCTGATTGGCGAATTCATCCGCACGCTCGACGAGCGGTTTCGGGTGGGGCTGCCACCGGAACTGCTCGAGCCGCTGCGATCAGCCGGACCGCGGCTCGTACTGGCAAAAGAGCGGGCCGGCTGCCTCTCACTCTGGCCGGCGGCGGTCTGGAAGCCACGAATCGATGCGGCCATCGATGTGGTCCGCAGCAAACTGCAGGCGGGCCTGCTCACCCAGCGTGTCGGCCAGGTGCAGGACCTCGGCCGGCTCCTGTCAACGCGGCACAAAATCGTGACAGTGGCGGAGCGTGGGCGGCTGGTCATCCCCGAGGGCTTCCGCGACTTTCTCGCGGTCGAGCCGGGGGCCGAATTGATGGTGGTGGGGGCTGCTGTGTGCGTAGAAATCTGGCAGCCCGCCGCCTGGAACACGTACGTCGCCGGCGAGATGCCGGCCTTTCGCCAACGGATCGACGAACTCACCGCCTGAACCAAGGCCTGACGATTTCAGCCATGCCCGGGAGCGAGGAAGCGGTTTCAACCTGACGGTCCATCCGCGCAGGAAACGAACACCACGGAGCGGTCGCCCCACAGCACGGATGCTGCCGAGGGACCTCCCCCGGGCATGGCTCATTGTCAGGCTGCCACTAGGCTTTGGTGACGATGCCAAGCCGCACCAATTGCGGCAGACTCGTCTTGATGAACGCGTCGCAGGCCTGCTCGACCAGTTTGAGTCGCTCTGCAGTATCGGTGACTGGCTTGCCATCCTTCTGCAACGATCGACCGCTGGCGACCAGTCGACCATCGACCCGCGTTGTGATTCCGTTGGGGCCGCCCTCAACCAACTCGTGGAGAATCGCGGCATCGAAATCACCCAGCGAGTGACCTGTGCCTGTCGAACGACTGGCCAAGGCCACCGGCCGTCCACCGAGCGAGTCGGAGGCCAAGACGGATCGATTGAACGCGCAGGGAATCGCGACCTTGTTCGGCGGGTCGGCGGGCCCGCTCTCCGTCGGGCCGGAAGCGATATCGAAGAGGCCCATGGCCACGCCGGCATCAACGGCCCGTACAAGATCTGCCGGCGGCGTGCCCGACAATTGCTTCGAAGCCGCCAGTTCCGACAGCCGCATGCTCTTGCCTGACAAGAGATCGAGCAACACTTGATACACAGGCCCTTGAACCGTCGAGGTGACCACTCCGAGATTCACCTGGTAGGGCAGCGTGATTCCCGGACGGCTCAGCTGAAAGTAAAAGTCATTCGCGTCCCGGAGCCGATCCTCGACCTCCGGCATGATCTCCGGCCGCTTGGCGTACACATCCCAGCGGAAGGCTGTATTCGCACAAAAATCCTTGTGCGACTCGGTGACCAGTCGGTTGGTCGTGGTGCGGAAGAGTTCCTGGAATTCCGGCCGCACGCAGAGATCCCAGAAATTCGTGAAGACGGGCAGGCTACCGACAAACGCCAGCCCGGCATTTCCAAACATGCCGGCGACGTCTGAAAAATAAAAACTTGTCCAGTGCTCGTTGAGATATTCATGGGCCAGATAGCGGATGTCTTGCTTGAGCAGGCCATCGACATAGGCCGCCGCACGTGGGTTGTCGATGAAATATTTGGCCTGCTTGTCACGGATGTAAACCAGATAGGCGAGGGCATCTCGAATCCGCTGGAGACTATCCCCCTGCCGCAGGGCAGCATATTGCCGCAGGATCCCGCGAATCGGCTGCAAGTGTGTCCAGCCAGGCATGGCGTTGTAGCTCACGAGCAGCAAGCCACCAGGAGCCAGCCGTTCCTGAGCGATCGCCAGAATCTGGTCGCGAACGTCCTGCGATACCCAGCTAAAGACGCCATGCAACGCGATAAACTCAAACTGGCCAAGGTCATTCGGCAGTCGGCCGAAGTCGGCCATGAGCACGCGTGCATTGGTGAGTTGGCCGACGGTGATCTCTTTCTCCACCACCGCCGTGTGGTCAGGGTTCACATCGATGCCGACAAATTCGCCCTGCGGATTGGCGGCCGCAAGGGTGGTCAGGGCCCGGCCCAGGCCGCAGCCGAGTTCGAGATAGCGAAAGCCGTCTGACACTGCCGGCGGCTTGACGCGATTGAGCGCCGCGACGTATCGCATGGCGACGGGCGCCATGTTGGGATAGAAGCCGGGAATGTACGAGACGTCGGTGATGTAACCTTCCGCGCTAATCGACATGCAATGATCCTCCTATCGGGGCCGCCGAGTATACCGGCCACGACCTGAAAATCACCCATTCAGGGGCACTGCTCGGAGCCCGCGTCAAAGCCGCAGGATTCCGGTCCGAGCGACGTGTCAGCGGCACGGAGGTCGCTGTCGGCCCGCCAGAATTCCTGACGGGCCATGATTTCGAGGAGCGACGCATCAAACTTCACCTGCTCGCGGAGCGTGACGCGGAGCACGTCGCTGCGACCTAGCCGGAGCTGCTCGCGCTCGGCGCGGGCCACGAGGGTCGCGAGCTCGACCTGGTCTGATACCTGTTCATAAAACGCATAGGCTCGTTCGAGTAACGAATAGGCGTCTTGCACCTCGGCACGGATCTGGTCCTCCGCATACTGCAGCTGCTTGTCGAGCTGCACGAGCTGAGAATGAATCGCCTGCAGCCGGCCGCGGGCATCGCGGCGCTGGGCCGGCATCTGAAACACGAGCGCCGCCTCGAGGACCTGGCGGTCGAGGCCATTGGGGCCCGACAAGGAACTCTTGCCAAAGCCGGCGTCTTGATTGCCGACGATCTGGGCGTCGAGGCCGGGGAGCGTCTGGTTGGATGCCAGCCGGCGATCCACGAGGAGCCGCTCCCGCTGGAGCGCCAGCCGCTGAAACTCGGGCCGCCGCGCCAACGCCCGCGACAACGATTCCTGAAAGCGTGTGGCAGTCGGCTCCTCGGGCTGGGGCGCCGGCCGGAGCCGCTTCTTGCCGGCGATCAACGGCTTGCCACTCTCATCACGGTGAAAGAGCGAGAGGCCGATCGCCGCCTCCTGAACGCTGCGGTCGGCCTTCACCACAAGCCCCTGCCGGAGGGCGATGTTCTGCTGGTTGTCGAGCCGCTCAATGTTGGCGACCGCCCCGCTTTGCACCCGCAGCGCGAGTTCGAGATCGCGTTCCGCGGCCAGGTCGACGAGATACTCGGCAGCCGTCCGCCGCTCGCCGCTGCCGAGCCAGTTCCAGTACGACCGCGCCGCTGCCCGCATGTAGTCGAGCCGGCTCCGCTCAATCGCCGGCTCGGCCAGCGAGATGTCGATCTGGGCCCGGGCCCGGCCGGCCCGGGCCGCGTCGATGTCGCGGTTCTTGGCCAGCGGCACGGTAAGGCCGCCACGAAACTCGCCCGTATCGGCCGTGAGCTGCTTGAGGTTGTACGTGGGGAAATCACCAAACCCGGTTCGGTAGCCGCCGAACATGCTGATACCCCCATAGGGCAGCAGCTGCGCCATGCCAAAATCGGACCGGTAGTTTTCGTAGGTGCCCGGAGCCAGCGCGTTGCCGGAGCCGTTGACGTTGGTGTCAAAGGCGCCCATGGCGCTGGTGAGTCGACCGGCGGCGATGCCCCGCTCCCGCTCCACCGCCAGCAGCAGTGGGTAATGCCGCATCACGCTCTCGAGCACATCGCAGAGCGTGAGCGGCTGGTCGCGATTGTCGAGGGTGGCTCCGGGAATCACCCCTTCGTCGGGCGGTGGCGGCGGCGCCTGCCCTGGTGGCCGCGGGAGCCGCTCGAGCGGTCGCGGCACCTCCTCCGGCGCCAGCGGAATGGCGAGGCCATCGTCTTCGGCGGGAGCCGGCAACGTCTGGAATGACTGCGGCACGATGCTCGGCAGGCTGCCCTCATCGGTCTCATAACTCGCCATCACATTCGTTGGCGGTTCAAGCAGCGCCCACTCTTCAGCGCGTGCAGGACAGGCCAGCGACAGGAGCAACGCGACCGCAGCGAGGCACTGGACGACGCCGTTATGCCCCCGCGGCTCCCACCAGCCAGCCCACGGCGCAAGCCGTGGGGCCGGACGAAGAGAGCGGTTCTGCCCCCGCGGCCGACGAATGCGATCTCCGGCCCCTACTTCACCTTGATCTTCGGCGGCTTGGGGGCTTCGGGGCCCTTTTTGATCGGTGACATTTCCGGCGGAAAACCATTGAGCCGTCGCCAGAGCTCGAAGCCGAGCGAGACACGGTTCAAAAACACCCAGCCCACCGCCTGATTGCCCTGCCGCAGAAACTCCTGATCGGGCCACATTTCGCCGGGCCACATTTCGTCGGGCTGCACCAACACGCGAAACTTGCCCGATTCGCCGCTGGCCGGATCGACCTGCCGCACCTTGCCGCCGAACGTGCCGATCGACAGCTCCGGAAACGCCGCAAACTGAATCGCCGGCCAGCCCTCGAACTGCAGCCGCACATGCGGCATCTGCCCGGTCCGTTCCGCGAACCCGAGCACCAGCGGTGCATCGATGCCGTCGAGAAAGAGCTCGACGACGCGGTCTTTGGTGTCGGGCACAATCGTGCACAGTTCGTCGCCTTCCTTCACATACTGTCCGCCCTGACTGACGTTGGCCGCCACGCGATAGACGACGCCATCGCAGGGTGCCACCACGAGCCGGGCTTTGAAGCGTTCGATCTGGTTGTCAATCTGCTGGAGTTCACGTTGGATCGTGAACAGGTTTTGCTCGCTCTTGCGCAGGTTGCTGCGGGCCACGGCGATGGCCGACATGCCGGCCGCGTCGGCCTGCAGCACGAGCGCCTCCTGCGTGAGCAGCGCAGCCTGCGCACGCTGGATTTCGGCGCTGGCCTTGTCGGTGTCGGTGATGGCCCGGTCGGCCCGCATCTGGGCCTCGTCACGGTTGATCTTGCTCTCGAGGCCGCCGAACGTGGGGTTGGTGAAGAGATCCTCGAACATCTCCGAGCGACTGCGCTCGAACGACTGGGCAAACGCCGCATTGGCGCGAACCTGTTCCGCGACTTCGATGGCCTTCTTCGCAGCAACTCGAGTTGCC
>CAMCYH010000088.1 GCA_945883745.1 Candidatus Kuenenia stuttgartensis | reverse complement strand
GGCCCCGTTCAATACGGATCCATCCGCCATCCAGCGGCCGTCCCCTCATCGGCACGAGATGCCGACAGCGGAGCGTCACGGCGTCGTTGTGCCCGCGTGTCACGTCGCAACAGAGACGACTGGCAGGTCGAAGCCCGCCGCAAGCGTCGCCGACATCCCGACGGTTGGAGCGTCGTCGAGGACCTCGTAGAACACATTGCGACGTCGGGGAATCCAGCCAAGTTCGGAGATGGCCGACTTCATCTCGTCGAGTGTCAGGTGATGCACGGTGCCCGCGGCGCTGACGACATTCTCCTCGATCATCAGGCTGCCCATGTCATTCGCGCCGAAAAGCAGGGCCAACTGGCCGATCTCCCGGCCTTGGGTGACCCAGCTCGACTGGATGTTCGGGAAGTTGTCGAGGTACATCCGAGCCACGGCTTGCGTCTTGAGGTATTCGAAAGCACCAGTTGGAGGGATGTCATCCATCTCCGTGTGATCGGGCTGAAACGACCAGCAGATGAAGGCGGTGAAGCCGCCAGTTTCGTCTTGGAGTTGCCGCAGGCGGTCGAGGTGTTCGACCCGCTCCGCGAGCGTCTCGATGTGGCCATACATCATCGTGGCGGTGCTCTTGCCACCGAGCAGGTGCCACTGCCGATGAACCTCGAGCCAGTCGTCGGTAAGCACCTTTCCTCTGGTCATCGCCTGTCGTACGCGATCGACCAGAATCTCTCCGCCGCCGCCAGGGAGCGACCCAAGCCCGGCACGGGCGAGCCGTTCGAGCACCTCGCGCAGGGGCCGCTTCGAGACTTTTGTGAAGTGGTGAATCTCCGGCGGAGAGAAACCGTGGATGTTGACCTCGGGGAAATGAGCCTTGATGTCACGAAGCAGATCCTCGTACCACTCGAGCGTGAGTGTCGGATGGAGCCCGCCTTGCATCAAAATCTGATCGCCCCCCAGGGCCACCGTCTCCTCGATCTTTTTGAAGAGCACGTCGCGATCGAGCACGTAGCCCTCGGCGTGCTTGGGCGGTCTGTAGAACGCACAGAAGTCACAGACTGCCGTGCAGACGTTGGTGTAGTTGATGTTGCGATCGATGTTGTAGGTGCGATACGGCTCCGGGTGCAGCCTCTGCGTCACGGCATTGGCGGCCCGGCCGATCGATGCCAGATCGCGGGCAGCGAGCAGACGCTCGGCGTCTGCGTTGGAAAGCCGCTGACCAGATACGGTGTCAGCGAGGATCTGCTGGATGCTGGCGTCTGTCATCGGGCAACGGAAGCAGTGGAGAGGGAGGTGGACAGATCAAGATCTGCCGGGGCGAGCGATAGTTTGGCGGCCAGGGCGTAAAAGAGCGAGAGGGCCTCCCGCTCAGCAGGCCCGAGTTCATAATGAAGATTGTCGCGGAGGTAACTCAGGCATTGCGGAACCGTGAGCCCGTGGCCCGCCGCCTCGGCCGCGGCGATGGCGGCGAGATTACTGCGGCCGGCGTCTCTGGCCCGCCCCAGGAGCGGCTCGATCAACCGGGTGTCGAACCTGGCACGAGCCGCCCACACGGCGAACACGAAGGGCAGGCCCGTCCACCGGCACCATTCATCGCCCAGATCCCAGATCACTTGAAACGAAGCCTCTCCGGGGGGCAGCGAAAGAGCCCGATCGCCAATCAGGAGCACGGCATCGGCTGATGTCTGCCCAACACCGGAGCCGATGGGAAGGACCTCCACGCTCGGCTGGATTCCGAATCGTTCCGCAAGCAAGATCCGCGCCAATGTGGCGCTGGTACGCGATCCCTCGTCTACGGCGAGCGACTGCACCCGTTCGGGAGCCGTGCGGAAAAAGAGTTTCACGCTCATCACGGGCCCGCGGCAGCCGATGCAGGCATCGGAGACGACCCGGTATTGGTCGCCGCGGAACAACTCAATCGACGGGATGAGGGCGACGTCGAGTTCACCAGCCGCAAGTTGGTCGGCGAGGCGACTCGGCAGGTCGTACGAAAGGGTGACGCCTGACGACGCCAGCCCGTGAACCAAAGGACGGGTATTGAGGTATTGCACGGCACCCAGCCGCGGACGAGTGTCGCCGTAGCGGCTGGGTCGGAAAACAGGCGTGGAAAAAGGCCGTGTCATGAGGCGATCATCGCTTTCTCATGATAGAACCGCAGTCGCGAGGCGGGGATAACCCCGGGCTCGCCCGGCGTTTCCATCACGGCTCCAGTTGCCGGAAGGCCCGGATGCCGAGCGTGAGGGGGATGAACGTCACGAGCAGGCCGACGACCACGACCACACTGACGCTGATGGTCATGCCCCAGGGGCCGGCGGCCCAGCTGAAGGGACTCCGGCCTGGTGGCGCCATCGCCGCCAAGGCGGCAAACACGTGTACCGGCAAAGCCACGACCATCACCGTGAAGATGATGAACAGGGAACTCATCACGAGGCTGAGCGTGCCACCAAACCCGGAGGCAATCTTGGCTGGGGACGATTCCCGCAGATCGGGCATCTTGGCGCCAAGTCCGACCGCGATTCCAGACAGCCCCAGGCAGAGCATGAGGCAGCAGATTTCATGGACGACGAGCAGCCCTCGTGAAACACCGAGCATCGAATCGCTCAGCCATACCAGAAGGCTGCAGGGCAGAAGGCCGCCGAAAAAGGAGAAGAGGAACTTTGACCACACGATCTGGTCGCGATGCACCGGAAGCAGCCCGAGAATCCAAAAACGCCTTCCCTCGAGACTGATCATCGGAAAGATAAACCGGGTGGTGAAAGTGGAAAGGATCAGGCCCACCACCGCCAGGTTGAGAAAGCCGATCATCGACCGATAGGTATGGGTGTAGTTGAAGCAGCGGAGGTTGAAGAAGTAGAGCCCCAACAGTCCGAAGAAGATCGCAAACTGCGACCACTGGGCGATGTCCCGGCGAAAAATTCGCAGGTCCTTCACCAGCAGCAGTCGCAGGGGGCGGCGGCGACGGGAGCCAATGTTGGTGAGAAAGTCGTCGAACCGGCTGAGCTGGCGATTGCGGCGAGCGGGTACTTCTCCCGCTATCTGGCTGTAGCCGAGGCGGTAGGCCGACTGCGCCACCCATCCTCCGGCCACCTGAAGAAGGAGCCCATTGGAGACGAGCAGGGCAAGGAATTTTAGCGACTCGATGAATGAAGCCCAGGCATTTTCGGCATCGACATCCTTGCGGGCGGCTTCAATCAATCCGCTCGAAAGCCACCAACTCGGCAGCAGCTTATGTTCGGCGATCGACATCCGGGAGAGTGTTTCTTCAAACCAGGCCGTCGTGATGCCCTGGTTGTTGACCGAGCGGATCAGCGACCAGCCGAGCCAGACCGCCGCAGTGCTGCCTGCTGCAAGGGCGACTGCCGTGGCATGAAAGCGGAGCCTCGGCAGCCAGGCCGCCATCGCAATGCAACAAATGCTACCGATCGTTGCCGGGATGATGACAAACGAGATCATCAAGGGAAACAGCAACGCGTAATAGGTCCAAGGCGCCCCCCGCACCACGCCATAGGCGGCCAGCATGGGGCTTCCGAGCAGCACAAACCCCCAGCAGGAAAACCAGAGCGATTCACGAAACTTATGTCCAAAAATCGATTCCGAGCGGGCCGGCAGCGTCAGCAGTAGTTTGGCTTCCGGCGAGGCGTACATGCTGCCGTAGGTGAGGATGCCGTTGGAAAAGACGAGCATCACCATCAGCGAAGCAAAGAACGCGTTGAATAAGAGCGAGATGACCTGGGCATGAAGTGAATCGAGAAAGGCGAACGCCTCGTGAAACAGCCCGTAGAGCGATGCCCAGAAGACGAGGCTCAGCAGGGCAACGAGCGTGAGCCGCAGTCTGGCATGGCGGACCATCCATTGGATGGTCCGCCATGCCAGCATCGCCCGCAGGCGAAGGAAGACACGGGCCTCGGCATCATGGGACAACTGCCGAGTGTCACCGGCAGCGAGCGCGGGGGCGGTCATGTCAAACCTGCTCCCCCGCCGCCTCGGCCGCAGGGGAGTCAGGCCGATCCGTGGTGAACTGCAGGTAGAGTTGTTCGAGGCTCGTGCTTTCGATCGCCATGTGTTCACGTAGCTCCATCACGGTTCCGAGGAACTGCATGCGGCCACGGACCATGACTCCGATTCGATCGGCCATTTCCTCAGCCATGGCCAGGGTGTGCGTCGACATGAACACGGTCATGCCCTGGTGGGTCTTTTCCTGAAGGAGATCCTTCACGATCCGGACACTCCGCGGGTCGAGGCCCACCATCGGCTCGTCGAGCACCAGAACGCTCGGATCGTGCAGCAACGCCGCGGCGAAGACGAGCCGCTGCTTCATGCCGAGCGAATAGCTTTCCGCGAGGTCGTTGGCGAACTCGGCGAGTTCAAAGTGCTCGATCTCCTCGGCGATCCGCCGCGTCGCCACGTGCCGCGGCATTCCGAACATGTCGGCAATGAACCAGAGAAACTCGCGGCCGGTCAGCTTGTCGTAGAGGCATGGTTCGTCGGGCACATAGCCGAGATGCATGTGTGCCTCGCGAGGCGACCGGGCGACGTCGTGCCCACAGACGCGAACAGCCCCGCCCGAGGGCCGCAGGAGGCCGACGAGCATCTTGATGGTGGTCGTCTTGCCGGCACCATTGGGGCCGAGCAGGGCGAACAACTCACCGCGGGGGATTGACAGCGCGAGGTCATCGACGGCCAGCTTCCTGCCGTAGCTCCGCGAAACGTGATCGAATTCGATCATCAGGTCTTTCCCTCCTTCAGGGCTGCCGGCGGCGACGCCATGGAGTCGACCTCCATCAGCCGAACTCCCCCCGCTTCCTCGTCATCAAGTCGCGCCGCGAGTTGCTTGGCGTCATCATCGGACCGTCGTACGAACGTGAGCCGGGCACCGAGAAACATCGAATCCTGCTTGAGAACCCGGCCATTCATGTCGACGAGCATTGTGAATTGTGGGTCGTGATGAGGTGCGGTGGTATCGGTGCGATAACAGACTTTGCGCACCCGTGTCAGCGAGTCTTGCCAGAAAAACATCTGCTCTTCGGTCACGTGGGCATGGAGCAGTTCAATCGGTGATCCCGCAGGCCGCAGTGGGCTGTACGTCGGCACGGTCCACCGTTGTCCGACCGCAAGCCCCGGTATGGTGGCCTGCGGCGAAAGCTCGTCACCGATCATGACGTCTTCGGGAATCCGCCGCTCTGCTTCATAGAGCATGCCGTGGGCATCCACCACGACCGATGCCACCCCGTCGTTCACCGTGCCCTTGAGGGCGATCTGGCCGGCTGAGCCGGGAATGGCAACGGTCGATGCGAAAGACCGCAACGAACCGTGGGGATCGAGGATGACGGTGCCCCGCGTGTCGAACGGGATGGTGATTCGTCGATTCATTCCCGGCTGGATAAAGGCCTTCAGCCACAGCGGCAGCATTTCGTCGAGAGGCATGAAGTCGAAGTGCAGCAGGCTATCCACTTCGAGCCCCCGATCTGGCAAACGCGAGGACCGGCTGATCGCGTAGCCGACAGGGGCATCGTTCCAAAGCACCGTCCATGCCACCGGAATCAGTTTGTTGTCGGTGGCGTAAAGAATCTGGTTGCCCGGTGGAGCGGTCTCGCTCCACGACGGGACAATCTTGGCCGTCACAAGCCAGTTCATCGAAATGGCCCAGGCGGCGACAATTCCAGGGATGAGCCATGGGCGGTTCAGCATGCCAATCAATCCTTCATGAGGGCCTGTGCAACGGAAACCTCGCTCCGCGGACAGACGGGGCCGGCCGAGGCGTAGCAGTGGTCGTGCATCGCTCCGATCCCTTCAACGGCCTTGCGACCCAAGTGTATCGCACCCCGCAGATCCGCGAATATGCGGCCGCTTTTCGGTTTGGACCATTCGCTGGACACTTGCCGAATTCTCACGTGAAAAGATGTTGGCAGACTTTTGACGGTGGTCTAAAATGCAGTTCCAACGTGGGGTTAACGGAGCTTTTCCATGAATTCACCTGTCTTTTTCCACCAGGGCTGCCCGGTCTGTGGCCGCACGCTGCGGATCGGGGTGCATCTTCTGGGTAGCCGAGTCTTTTGTCAGCATTGTGGCGGTGGTTTTCTCGCGAGCGATGCGTCGCTGGCGCGGGATCAACAGCCCGACGACAGACCATCGCTTTCCGTCGTCGATGAGTTGATCGAACGCGCGGAGTTGATGCTCCAGCGTCAGGGTGACGGCGGGCTGTAGCTCGAAAGATCGATGCCGCTGATGGCCGAGAGGCGTTCCCAGTAGGTCGGAAACGTCTTTCCAACGCAGGCCGGGTCAAGAATCCTCACTCCCGGTACACGGAGGCCCGCTAGGGCAAGGCTCATTGCCATGCGATGGTCGTCGTAGGTGGTGATCTCGGCGGCATGGAGGGGGGACGGATGGATCGTCAGCCCGTCGGGCCACTCTTCGATCATCGCCCCCAGTTTCCGTAATTCCACGGCCAGATCACCGATGCGGTCGGTCTCCTTGTCGCGGATGTGGGCCACGTTGCGGATCTTCGTGGGCCCTGAGGCAAAGAGGGCGACGACAGCCAGCGTGGGTACCGTATCGCTGATCGCATTCATGTCGATGTCGATGCCAGCCGAGGCATGCCCGCTCACGGTCACCCCCTCGTCGGGAAGGTCGTGCCACTCTACGGTGCATCCCATCGCGGCAAGGGCGTCGCAGAACCCGACATCACCTTGCAAACTCGATCGGCCAAGCCCCTCGATGCGGACCCGCCCGCCGGTGATCGCCGCCGCTGCGGCAAAGTAGCTGGCTGCCGAGGCATCAGGCTCGATGCGGTAGGCAGATCCGCGGTAGCCAGTCGGTTGGATTCGCCAGGTTCGGTCGTCAATCATCTCACACATGGCGCCGAACGACTCCATCACCCGCCGTGTCATGGCGAGGTAGGGGAGCGATACCAGCCGGCCTGTGAATTCGAGCGTGATGCCTTCGCGGCTGCAGGGGGCCACCATCGCCAAGCCGCTGGCAAACTGGCTGGAGACGCTGCCTGCGATCCGAGTCACGCCGCCGATGAGGCCGCTGCTTTCGATGACGACCGGCGGGCAGCCCCCCGCGGTTTCAGCGGCCGCCCTGACCTCAAGCGACTGCAGGGACTCCAGCAAGTCACCGATCGGCCGCTTTCGCATCCGTGGCGTGCCGTCGAGCCGGTAGACGCCGTGGCCAAGGCTACAGACCGCTGACAGAAAACGGATCGTGGTGCCGCTGGCAGCGCAGTCGATGGTGGCTGATCTCCGCGGAATCGTACCGTCGCAGCCATCAACGCGAATCTCACCCCGCTGCCAATCGGCCTCGACATCGATTCCGAGGGCTCGGAGGCCTGCCACCATCACTCGCGTGTCCTGACTATCAAGTACGCCTGAGAGGCGGCTTTCACCGGCCGCGAGGGCGGCGCAGACGAGTGCCCGGTTGGTGATGCTCTTGGAGCCGGGCGGACGGATCGAGCCGGTGATGGGGCCAGGGCAGCAGGGGATTTCGAGGCTGGCTACGGGCGGGTGGGGATTCATCAGGAGGCCGCACTGGATGATTGGGTGGCTTGCACGCTCGGGTTGGTTTCCCAGTAGAGTAGCGTGATGCGTGGACGGTACGAAGGGTGGCGTTTGTATCGAGCGGGGTTCGGGGCTGCCCATGCCCCGTCGCCGGACGTTCGCTCAGGTCATCCTGCCCTTCGCTCACTCGGATGCAGCCGGCGCTTCGCAATCCTTGCTGCGCTTGGCTGCATACGCCGGCTCTGGGGCATGGGCAGCCCTCATGGATTGCACACGAAGGGACTGCCCGCCTGGAGGGCGGGCCTGCGTAAAGCGAGGATGATTCTGTGATCCCATTTACGATTGATCCCGGAAGTTACGACTTCGCGGTTCCTCCGCTCGTGCGGTTTGGGTGTGGGCGGATCGGCGAGGTGGGGGAGGTGGCGGCGCTGTATGGCCGCGAGGCATGGCTTGTGACAGGGGGTAGCAGCTTTGTGGCGAGCGGGGCGCAGGAGTTGATTGCAGAGAGTCTGCGGCGGGTCGGGATGGCCAGCCACCATGTGGCGACGGCGCGGGGTGAGCCAACCGTTGACGATGTCGTGGCCGCCGTCAAGTCACTGCCGCGGGAGCGAGAGGGAGCGGTCGTGATTGCCGTTGGCGGCGGGGCGACGATCGATCTGGCGAAGGCCGTGGCGGCGCTGGCGACGAACCTGTCGGCCGAAGAAGCCAGCGGTGATCTCGATGCCGCCGTGGTCGATCGGCTCGAAGGTGTCGGCCGCAACCTGCCGATCACCACCTGGCCAGTGCCGGTGGTTGCCGTGCCAACCACCGCCGGCACGGGGACTGAGGCCACCCGCAATGCCGTGATCTCGTGCCCCCGGCGGCGGTTCAAGAAAAGCATGCGGAGCCCGATGATGGTGCCGCGGGCTGCGATCGTCGACCCGGATCTGACCAGGTCGTGCCCCCGGGAGACCATCGTGGCCTCGGGGCTCGACGCCATCACGCAACTGATCGAGTCGTTCCTCTGCCGATTCAAGAAGCCACTGCCGCGGGCGCTGGTGCTCGATGCGCTGCCGCGGGCGGTTGCGGCCTTTCCCCAGGTGCTGGTCCATCCGTGTGGCCGGGAATCACGAGCCGCGATGAGCCATGCCGCGTTCGTCTCGGGGATGGCGCTCGCCAACTCGGGGCTGGGCATGGCCCATGGCGTGGCTGCAGCGCTCGGCATCGAGTGTGGTACACCGCACGGCCTGGCCTGTGCCGTGATGCTGCCGATCACGCTGCGGGTCAATTTCGCAGAGGCCTTCCTCGATTACGCGCACCTGGAGCAGGCGATCGCCCCGCATTCGAACCGCTGTGATCAGGCAGATGCGGAGGCGTTTGTCGCCCGCATTGAGCGGCTATGTCGTGAGGCCGGCGTGCCGCAGCGACTGTCCGAATTGGGCCTCAAAGCCGAACGGATTTCCTGGCTGGCTGAAAATTCCGGCGGGGCAAGCATGCGAGGCAACCCACGGGAGCTCGACACGCAGACGCTTCGAGGCATTCTGCAGGCCGCGTGGTAGGCGGACGATGGATTTTCCCATCAGCCCGCGGACTGCAGCGGCGCCGAGTGGTGAATCATCCCGCCGACTCGCGCCTGGCGGCTTGCTTTACGAAACCCTCGCCATCCTAGCCTCGGGTTTCTTGGCGAACTCCGTTCGCTCTCGTAAGCCCGCCCTCCAGGCAGGCGGTGCCATCCTCCAGCGAGCCCGGGCGTTGGTCGGTGGGGTTCACAGTTTCAGCAATGCTTCCGCCACACGGTCATCTCGGCGATCGTGTGCTGATGCTTGCGGGCGGTCTCGCGGATGACGAAAGGGATGTCCTCACGGTGGATGAACTCGAAGTGGGGAGAAAGCGCCCGCTCGAGGCCTGCGAATGTCGTCAGCGGCTCTCCGGCCTCGCGAATTCCACCGAGCCACTTGGCCTTCGGTGTGTAGTCCTCCAGCCATGTGTAGGGTGAAGTGATCACGAGCACGCCACCAGGACGCAGGCGGCTGCGGATGCTTTCCAGAAAGAGCAGGGGCTCATAGAGCCGGTCGATGAGGTTGCCGGCAAAGACGAGGTCGTAGTGCGTGAAGATCTCCTTGAGATTGCAGGCGTCGCCCTGCATGAAGTTGACGCGGGCCGCCGTCTCCCCCAGTCCAAGGCGATCGAGTGACACCGATCGGGATACGGTGATTTCTCCCTCGGTCGGCACCTCGTAAAGCACCTCGCCCCCCTGCTGCAGCCGCACGCCAGACTGGATGAATCGCGCCGAAAAGTCGATGGCGTCGACGTGTCGAAAGTATCGGGCTAATTCCAGGGCCGAGCGGCCCACTGAGCATCCGATGTCGAGGCAGCGATCACGGCGATCGGCGGCAACGTGCGGCATCGTCCGCTCGACGCAGGCCCGTGGGAAGTTGGGCACGCCGAGGGCCGGATCACCGAAGTGAAACTCGATGTATTGCGTGACGAGTTGGTCGGTCTCGTAGAGCCGAGAGCCCTCTGTCGCCGCCTCGTTGCCCGGCTCCTCCACGATCGTGCGGAGGCCTGCATGCTGGAAGAAGTGACGGCGGAAGGCATACCGCGCGCTGATCAGGGCTTCGTTGCCGGTCGAGACCCACGAGCCTCCCTTGATGAGGTTGTGGCGACCGTCGAATGTCGGCACCGAAAAGTCGTCGTAGAGTGGATGCACCTCGAAGCCCTTGAAGGGCATGATCGGCGTCCGCGTCCACTGCCAGACGTTGCCGACCACATCGCAAAAGTCCCCCTGGGGAAAGGCATCGACTGGCGTGCTCGAGGCGCCGTGCTCGAGATTTATGTTGCCCGGGGCCGTCCTCCAGAAGGGCTGGTCGGCGGCCAGATCGCCAGGCAACGTCGCACGCAGGGCGTACCAATGGGCCTCGGTAGGCAGCTGTACATTTTCACCCGTCTTTCTGGCGAGCCATGCGCAGTAGGCTTGGGCCTCGAGACAATTCACTTCCACCGGCCAATCCCGCGGGAGCGGCATCTCGTTGAGAAGATTCCGCTGGACGTAGCCGCCATCGCGTCGCAGCCAAAATCGCGGATGCTCGGCCCGCGTGTAGTGGAGCCAGCCGCGGCCTTCCTCCGTCCAGAGCGACTCGTCCCGATAGCCGCCGTCATCGATGAAAGTGAGGAACTCGGCATTGGAGACGAGCTGCCGGGCCGCGCGAAAGGCCGGCAGATCGACCTCCTCGGAGCCGTACTCGTTGTCCCAGCCGTAGGTGTGGTCGTCGGACCGCTTGCCGAGGCGGACGGTCGTGGCTGCTACGGGTAGCCATTCGTTGGCTGGAGGCTCGCCTGACCGCTGGTGCATGGCCCAAAGCCGCTGCTCGTCGGCAGAGAGATCGTCGCCCGTGCGGAGTTCGTCGAGCGGCATCATTCGCATGATCACGCTCGAGGTCTCGAGGTGGATCCGCTCATGTTCGATGCCCATTAGGATCACCCAGGCGGGCTGGTCGGGCGTAATCGGCAGCGAAAGCGGCATCGACTGGATGAAGTCATCGATAAACTCCCGCATCGCGGCCCGGTAGCTCCGCACGGTGGCGACGGAGGGCCAGTCGTAATGAGCCGAGTTGAGATCATCCCATGACATCTCATCGACACCGACCGCCATCATCGCCTCGAGCCGGGCATCGAGGCGGGCGGGGATGTAGCGGCCGGCGGTCAGCTTGTTGACATAAAAGACGGCCGGGTGGGCAAAGTAAAAAATCAGTGGATGCCGCAACGGCTCATGCCGCTCATAATACGAGCCGTCGGCGCGAATCAGCGTGAAGAGCCGTTTATAGATCTCACAGGTCTGGTGAAACGCCCGTCGCAGTTCTTCCCGCTTGGCGGCCACCGGATCGGCAGCGGCCGGATCGGCTGTGATTAAGACCGTCTTCGTGGGGGCCAAAGGCTTCGAGAGAGTGGCGAAGCGATCGGCCGGAGCCTCCACGGCGTGGCGATCGCGGTGCGGTTTGTTCGAGGTGCGGCTCATGGGGCACTCCGTACGGAAGGACAAAACGTGGGGGGCGACAACGGCCGCAGAGCGTCAGATTTTATCATGGGCCTTCAGCCCATTCACCAATTCATGAGGAATCGGTGTGCTGGCCCCGAGGAGTGATCCGACCACCGCGCCACGATGGCAGTTGTCACCGCCGCAGCGGGCGTTGGAGACCACTCCAGACGCGAAATCATCGGCATGCCGCCAGGCGAGGTAGAGCGCAGCCGGGAAGGCGTCTGGGATGTAGCAGGCAGAGGAAAGCATGCCGCCGACGACCATCCGATCGGGATTCCGCGACCACTTCTCGATCTTGGCGGCCGAGATCCAGTCACTCGCCTCGGCGAGGATCGTCTCCCGTACGTCGTCACCCTGGCAGACCTTCGAAAGGATCGTGGTGAGAATGTCGGCCGCTTCGATCACGCCGTCGTCCTTGTGGGTGAGGCTCACATGGAGCCTCACGATCCGCCGCAGGTCGTGGTGCTTCGGCCCGAGTGCCGCCACCAGTGCCGGCACCATCGCGAGCCCGCCGATGTGCACGTCGCGGACTCCGCAGCTGATCGGCTTGCGGCCAGCCGCCAGGTTCGTGAAGAAGTGACGGTGATACTCCTCCACGTAGGTGTCGCGGTGGCGGCCCGGCGTGAGCATGAAGGCCACGTAGCGGTCGAGCCACTGCTCGGGATCGTAGTCGCGACGGCTGCGGACGAATTCATAGAGTTCGATCGCCAACTGATAGTTGAGGGTGTTCTCTCCGGCAGCGAGGAACTGGTGGTAATGAATGCCCCGCTGCCCCCAATACTGCGCCTGCTCCCGGAGGATGTCGGTCTTCTCGTTCGGCGGTGTGAAGCTCGACCGCCAGAGGATGCTGTCGGCGTGCGGATTCTGCGGTCTCAGGTAGACCGCGGCGGTGCCGAGGGCGGGGTAGTCACGGTCGATCGCCTGCTGGTTGTAGTACCAATGCACCGGCATCGCGATCGCATCGGCTACGAGGCTGCCGAGAAATGCGTTGCGGGCGGCGGCGTCGGCGGAGGCTGCGGCAATCATGCGAGGATCCTGTCGAAGAAGTTCTTGACGCGAGACACGGGACAGCGGGTCAGGATCTCGTCGGCCTTACCGTGGGCGAGAATCCGGCCATCACCCACGAAGGCGAGGTCGTCGGCCACCCGCCGGGCGAATCCCATCTCGTGGGTGACGAGCACGAACTGTGTGCCCAACGCCTTGAGCTCGCCAATCATCTCGAGCACCTCGGCCGTCATCTCCGGGTCGAGTGCCGATGTCGGCTCGTCGAGAAACATCCGCCGCGGCTGGATGACGAGCGCCCGCAGGATGGCGATCCGCTGCTTCTGGCCGCCCGAGAGCTGTGCCGGCCGCTTGTGGGCATGGGCCGCAAGGGCAAACCGCTCGAGCGGCTCACGCACCCTCTCGCGGGCCGCCTGCGGCGTGAGCCCATGAACTTCGACCAGCGGCATCAGAAGGTTGTCGAGCGCCGTGAGGTGTGGGAACAGGTTGTACGCCTGGAAGACCGTGCCGACCGTCTTGCGATACGCCCGCAGGCCGGTCTCCTCACGCGGGAGCGTCGCCCCGTCGAAAGTCACGCTGCCCGCGGTCGGCACGTCGAGACCCGCAAGGATCCGCAGCAACGTCGACTTGCCCCCGCCCGATGGCCCCACGAGCACCAGCGACTGGATGTCGCCGGTGGAAAGCTCCAGACGATCGAGGATCGTGGCGGTGCTAAACCGCTGGGTGAGGTCGGTAATGGTGAGGTTCATGCTCGCTTTAACAAATTCAGAAGGTTCGGGACTGCTCATGCCCCGTCGCCGGACGTTCGCTGCGGCCCTCCAGGCCTTCGCTCTCTCGATGCCAGCTTCGCTTTCGGCATCCATGCCTGCGCTCGCTGACAACGCCGGCTCGCGGGGGATGAGCAGTCCCTCACGGATTCATCAATTATCCTTGGGCTCAAGCACGTCGCTCCAGAAGCGATGCTCCTCGAGCTTTCGCCGATTCCGGCGTTCAGCATCTGGAGGGTGAAGACGATTTCATGCCTCATATTTATAGCGGTGTTCGAGCCAGCGGCTTGTGGCCGAGAGGGGGAGGGTGAGGAGGAGGTAGCCGGCGGCAAGGGGAAGGTAGCTTTCCAGCGTCGA
>CAMCYH010000087.1 GCA_945883745.1 Candidatus Kuenenia stuttgartensis | reverse complement strand
GGCCGAGGTCCAAACAGAGCCGCCCTGCCGCCGGCTTGCTGATCACCCGGGACAACAGCACCGCCGCGTTGAGATAGACCAGATCAGGAGAAATTCTCGGCTGACCGCAGTCCCAGAGCACGGTCGTGCCTGCGCCCACCTCCACATCGCCCCGCATGGCGAGAATAAACGACGTCGGCGTGCCACCGGCGACGATCAGGGGCACGGCGATGCCGCCAGCCTCCAGATCGTCTCGCAACTGCCACACCGGAGCAAAGGCTGCCTCCACCTGGTGAACCAACCGATCCCGGTCCTCGCCATGCAGGTGGCCATCGTAGGCATGCAGGCCACCGAACGAGAGGCCGGACGACGTGGTGATTCGTCGGACCAACTGAGTGGCCTGCGGCCCCACCGCGACGCCGGTGCGATCCATGCCGACGTTCAGGTCGAGCAGGGCCTCGGCCGTTCTCTCTGCCCTCCTGGCAGCCCGTGCGAGATCATCGATTCCAACTTCACTGTCGACTACGGCACGAAACAACGTGCGTGGAAACTGTCGTATCAGTTCCACAAATCGACCGGCCGCTGGGCCAACAACCGGATAGGCCAGAAGGATGTCCCTGCCGCCCGCCGCTGCTGCCATCTCAGCCTCTGCGATCGTGGCCGCCTTGAACTTGCCGATGCCATGGCGGAGGCACAGCCGGATGACCTCCGGCATCTTGTGAGTCTTGACGTGTGGCCGCAACCGGTCGGCCCCTCCAGCAGCGGTAACCATCTGCCGGAGATTGTCCTCGATCCGGTCGGGGTAGATCAGGAGCGCCGGTGAAGCGATCTCGTCTTCGTTGGCGATCCGATACCAATCGGTCATGTGGCCTTTCCCGGAGCGTGGCTACTATAAATGACGTGGGGGGCTGAAATCAGGCTCGTCTATCGGGAAAACTGGGCTAACGCCGGCCTTCGCAGCCTGCTAAAACCCCGCCTCCTGCGGCCCTTCACACGGTCACAGATCCGTGTCGATCCGTGTCCTGCACACCAGAGCAACGAGAGGGCTTTATGCTGGTACAAGTTCTTGTGGTTATCGGCTGGTTCGTGGCGATGGTCGTCGTGATGTCGCTGATCGAGCATCAGGTGCACTGTCGGCTGATGCACAAGAAGCCCCGTAACGTGCTCCTCAAAAACCTACGGGTCCGGCAGAAGATCTTCACGAGTCATGCCGTCGAGCATCACACCCAATATCGGAAATCCTTTCACGACGAACCGTTGCCACCGGGCGAAGATCGCGGGATTCGGCTCAACCTCTGGGAGGGCCTCGTGGAGTGCCTCCCGCTGAGCCTTGTTCTCTGGGGCCTGTCGGCCATCACCGGGTACTCCACGTTTCTCGTCGGCGCGTGTGTGTGGCCGATGGTGGTTGCCCTGCACCACACGATCTGGAATCAGATTCACCTGGAGATGCACAAGCCGGAGGGCCGCTTCTTCAAGAACTGGGCAGCCTACAAGTTCGTAGCAAGGCATCACTTCCTGCACCACCGCTATCCCGATAAGAATTTCAACGTGGCGTTTCCGGTAGGTGATTTTCTCTGTGGCACCACCGCAAAAGCCAGCCCCGACGACTGGCAGGCGATGCGGGCCGAAGGCATTGCCTGAGTTTGGCCATCGCCCCGGGCCTGAGGCCTCGACGTCCCACGAGCGGTCATCGCATTGAATCCTGAATCAGAGAATGCCGATAAAAATGTGTGGATGGCTCGTACGCAGCCAGTTTTCGTCACCAACCCAAAGGAGCAACATCATGGGCAAGGGCAACAACGCGCAGAAGAACGACAAGAAGAAGATGAAGCCCAAGCAGGACAAGACAAAGCCCGCCGCCAAGAAATAGGCGGTCTTCGTTCGCCGTGCATCTCTTGTGCTCCGTGTTCGGCTGACTGACCTGCTCCTTGAACGAACCCACCTGCGGGCGCCATGGTCTGGCACGGCAGGTTATGTTCGAGCGTTTCATGAGAAAGGTGAGCCGGCATGAATAGCGTGTACGGATATGGTCTGGCCGTCGTGGCATCGGTCCTGTGGGGTCTGACCTACTGCCTCGACGAACGGGTGCTAAAGAGCCTCTCGGTCTACAAGCTCTATTTTCTGCACTGCGTCTGCGGCGCGATGGTGGCCGGGGCAATCTTGCTTCTGCAGGGAAGCTATCCGGGTTCGCTGTTCACGTTCAATACGTCGGCGGCCAGTCTTCCACTCGTGCTGGTGACGCTCGCGACGGCCACGACGGCTGCACTCGCCATTCTCAGTTCGATTCAGCTGCTCGGGGCCAATACGTCGGCTGTTCTCGAAATCTCGT
The DNA here is from genome assembly GCA_945883745.1 of Candidatus Kuenenia stuttgartensis. Classification (GTDB taxonomy): domain Bacteria; phylum Planctomycetota; class Planctomycetia; order Pirellulales; family UBA1268; genus CACORA01. The sequence continues at coordinate 11,454 of CAMCYH010000087.1, read as the reverse complement.
ATCCCCTGTTCGTCGCTCTCTTCTCGGTGTTGTTTTTCAAGGGGCAGCTCCATCCTTCAGTGGTGATTGGCGGTATGTTTATCTTTCTTGGGTCAGCGATCATCGTACTTGCGAAGTGAAATGCTCAGCGCTATGCCGCCCCGAGAGCCAGACGCGGAAGATAAACACATCCCGGAGCAGCCCGACGCCTATCTGGAGAATGGCCTGCTGGTCTTCACGGCCGCCCATCATCTCAAGCGCGGATACTGCTGTGGGTCGGGTTGTCGGCACTGTCCCTATGAGCCCCGGCATCTTGAAGGCACGACCAGAGTTCGCGCATGACTGCCTATCGATATGAGGACGACGAGGCCGCAGACGACTGGGACGAAGAGGACAACCTCAGCGAGGATGACTCTACCGACGAACCGACTGTCCCGTGTCCCTACTGCCGCCGCGACATCCTTGAAGACACGCCACGGTGCCCCTTCTGCGACCGCTATATCTCCGAAGAGGACCATGCGGGGCCACGAAAACCCCTCTGGGTCATCGCCACGGCGATGATCTGTCTGGGGATTGCGCTCTACTGGGTTTTCGCGATGTTTTAGGGCAGACGTGATCGGGCCGATGTCCTGCGGAACAGAAGCCGGGACAGGAATCGCGCAGACCTCGGGGAGGGCGAGGGAACCGCGGTGCTCTTCAGCGGGGACCGGATTCAGAGAGCAGGTTTTCTATTTGTGCTTGCATCCATTCGTCACCTGTCGCCCCCTGCCATTTCAGTTCACCGGGCCAGAAATGACGCAGACAGCCGCGCTTGTCGATGAGATAGACCGACGGCCACATTGAGTTACCCCAAGCGTTCCAATTGGCTTTTTCTCGGTCGATCAGCACGGGAAATGTGAACCTGGCTTCAGAGGCTTTCTCTCTGACGAGCGCAGAGTCCTGCTCAGCGGTTGTCTCTGGCGTGTGGACCCCGATGATCACCACGTCCCTGTCACGGAACCGCTCCTGCCAGTCCACATACGTCGGAAAGTTTCTGATGCAGTTGATGCAGCCAAACGCATAAAAATGGAGCACGACGACCTGCCCGGCCAGTGCGTCGAGTGTCAGCGGCTTCTCCGAGTTCAGCCATTCACCGGAGTCGACAACTTCCGGAGCCTTAAATCGGGCATGGCCGAGTTTCGTGAGGTCGAAATCCCGCCCAAGAGATTTCTGCCAAATGGATTTCTGCCCGGGTGTCAGAATTCCTGAGATCACCTTGACTTCGTCTTGTTGAAGAGCAGCGAAGTTCCTTTCCAGCGCCGCTCGAGGCTCGCCGCTTGCGGCCCGCTTCTCAAACTCTTTGGCTTTCGCAAGCGTTTCCGATATGACCTGCTCCAGTTTTTCCCTCTGCCGCGGCGTGTAGTTCGTCAGGAGAGTCAGCCTTGGCCCTAGCAGCGCCGCGGTTCCTTGTTGTCTGGTCTGAATTTCTATCAGCCTCCGAAATTGGGCGTCGGAGAGCAGTGACTGTAGCTTCTCGGTGAGCGCTGCGAGTGATTCCTCGACTCCCTTGGCGGCTTCCTCCGGTGGCCTGTTCCGCAGCGGAAAAAACCTAGCGTCGAATTCGTCCAATAGGGTGCGAAACTCTCGGCTCTTCGCAGGTGAGAGTCTGAGCTCCTGCTCAACAGCAGGCTCATGAATCAGGCTCCACGCCGGATCTGCACCCCAAAACGGGTCAGCCGCCGAGCCAACACTGGAAGACAGGACCGCCCACACTCCGGACAACGCGAGCAGAACATGGACAGCAGAGGGAAGACGCGACATCAGAAGAGGCTGGTTTCAACAAAGAGGTGACCTAACGCTGCCCTGTGCGGAAACGTGCCAAACCCAAAGGCGGACGGGGTGGGATTCGAACCCACGAGCGACTTTCGCCGCTGCCGGTTTTCAAGACCGGTGCATTCAACCGCTCTGCCACCCGTCCGGTCGCAGCCGAAGTCTTCGAAGTCTATCCCTGCAGCCGCTCCCCCTCCAATGCCGAGCATCCACGAAGCCCATGAAGGCCCTTTGACGTTTCGCGGGCCGTTTTCTACAGTTCTCTTCGAACGACCTCCCAATCCACCCGCTTTCTCCCCGCAGGAAACACGCACGCATGGGCGGCATCAGCAACCGAATGAAGGAAGTCAAACGGCGTCGGCATCGCCGTGAGAAACTCGCGAAATTCAACGCCAAGTTGAAGAAGGCCACGACAAGCGAAAAGCTCGCCATGGCAGAAAAGCTCCGCAAGATGACAGCAGGCTGCGACGTGCTCATCGAGCGAATGGGCCTCGAAGATCGCAAGCGGGGCTGACCTCGGCGCGTGGCTGTCCACGCCTCGGTTGCCGACTCAGACCAGCGTGAACGTAAAGCCGTCCTGCACGAAATCGATCCGGACGCTGCCTCCCTCCGGAAAGCGACCAGCCAGCAACTCCTTCGCGAGCTCATTCTGGAGCTGCTGCTGGATCACTCGCTTGAGCGGCCGAGCGCCGTAGATCGGGTCGTATCCCAGCCGCGCGATCTCGTCGATTGCCCCATCGGTGCACTCGAGCGTGATGCCCGCCTTCGCTGCCTGGCCGATCAACTTGTTGATCTGAAGCTGAACGATCCTGCGGATGTGCCGCTCGTCGAGCGGATGAAAGACGATCGTCTCATCAATGCGGTTCAGGAACTCCGGAAGGAACCGCGCCTGCAGCGCCTCCTTCACGGCATTCCGCACCTCTTCCTCGCTTCCCCCTTCCTTCGTGATCTCCTGGATCACCTGGCTGCCGATGTTGCTCGTCATCACGACGATCGTGTTGGTGAAGTCGACCGTGTGGCCGAGGCTGTCGGTGAGCCGGCCATCGTCGAGCACCTGAAGCAAGACGTTGAACACGTCGCGGTGGGCCTTCTCGATCTCGTCCAGCAACACGACAGAATAGGGGCGTCGCCTGACCGCCTCCGTGAGCCGCCCCCCCTCTTCGTAGCCCACATACCCTGGCGGCGCGCCGATGAGGCGGGCGACGGTGTGCTTCTCCATGTATTCGCTCATGTCGATGCGGACCATGGCGTTTTCATCGTCGAAGAGCACCTCGGCGAGCGCCTTGCAGAGCTCCGTCTTCCCGACGCCGGTCGGCCCAAGAAAGATGAACGATCCGATCGGCCGGTTCGGATCCTGGAGGCCAGACCGACTCCGCCGCACCGCATCGCTCACCGCCTCGACGGCCTCCTCCTGACCGATCACCCGCTGATGGAGGCGGTCTTCGAGCACGAGCAGCTTGGCCCGCTCCGTCTCGACCAGCCGGGTCACCGGGATCCCCGTCCAGGCGCTCACGACCTCGGCAATCTCCTCGGGGCCGACCTCCCGCCGCAGCAGCCGCTTGGCCGGCTTGGCCGCCGTTTCCCGGCTCTCTTTCTCAACGCCCTCTGTCTCGAGTCGCTGGGCAAGCTGCTTGCGCTTCACATCAAGCTCGTAGAGCCGCTGATACATCTCTTCGCTGACCGGCTGCCCCGACGCCTGCCGCTCCTTGATCTGGGCGCCGGCCTTGGTGAACTCCAGCTCCACCTGGTCGAGCTGGCCGCGAAGTTCCTGAGCGGAGCCGACCCCGCTCTTCTCCGCTTCCCATTGCCGCCGCAGGTCGGTGAGCTTCTTGCGGAGTTCGGTCGACTCCGCCTCGATCTCCTTGAGCCGCTCCTTGGCATGCTCCTCGGTCTCCTCAGCAAGTTGGCGGGCGGCCAGTTCCAACTGCACCAGCCGCCGCTGCACCTCGTCGATCTCGCTTGGCACGCTCTGCAATTCCATCGCAATGCGGCTCGTCGCCTCGTCCATCAGGTCGATCGCCTTGTCGGGCAGGAAGCGGTCGGCGATGTACCGATGGGATAGCTCGGCAGCGGCAACGAGAGCCGAGTCCTTGATCTTCACTCCCTTGTGATGGGCCTCGTAGCGGGGCTTCAGGCCGCGGAGGATCGCAATCGTGTCTTCGACGCTCGGCTCACCGACGAAGACCGGCTGAAACCGCCGCTCGAGAGCGGCGTCTTTCTCGATGTGCTTGCGATACTCGTCGAGCGTGGTCGCGCCGATGCATCGCAACTCGCCGCGGGCCAATGCCGGCTTGAGGAGATTCGCCGCATCGGAGCCCCCCTCGGCCGCCCCCGCACCGATCACCGTATGCAATTCGTCGATGAAGAGGATGACGTTGCCGGCCGCCGCCTCGACTTCGCGAAGGATCGCCTTGAGCCGGTCCTCGAATTCACCGCGATACTTTGTGCCGGCGATCAGCGCTCCCAGATCGAGGGCCACGACCCGGCGGCCACGGAGGTTCTCCGGCACGTCCGACTGCACGATCCGCAGGGCGAGCCCCTCCGCGATCGCCGTCTTGCCAACCCCCGGCTCCCCGATCAGCACGGGATTATTCTTCGTCCGCCGCGACAGCACCTGAATCACCCGGCGGATCTCGGCGTCGCGGCCGATGACGGGATCGAGCTTTCCCTGGCTCGCGCGTTTGACGAGATCGATGCCATATTTTTCGAGCGCCTGAAACTTCTCTTCCGGGTTTTGATCGGTCACCCGCGACGAGCCACGGACCGCCTGCAGGCCGGCGAGCAGCTCCTTCTCGCGAATCGCCGCCAGCTCGAGCACATTTTTCGCCTTCGACGGCACCTTGACCAGCGCCAGCAGCAGATGGTCGGTCGAGACAAACTCGTCCTTCATCGTCGCCGACTCGGCCGTGGCCACCTCGAACACCTTGATGAGATCCTGATCGGGCTGCGGCTGCGCTCCGCCGCTCACCTTCGGAAGGTGGGAAAGCTCCGCCTCGGTGATCCGCTCGAGGTGGCCGGGATCGACACCGATCTTCTCGAGCAAGGGGCGCACGATCCCCTCCCTCTCGCCGATGAGCGCCCGCAGCAGATGCACCGGGGTGACCTGCGGATTGCCATGCTGGGCGGCCTGCTCGACCGCGGCCTGCACAGCCTCCTGAGCCTTGATCGTGAACTTGTCGAATCGAAACGGCATGATGTGTCCCTCCTCTGCTGGGCCAACTTCCAGGGCGCCGGCTCGGGGGCGGCAAAAGTCGCCGCCGCGGCGGTCCTACGGATTGTCGCCGGGCGAGGATACGCCCAAGGCTCCTCGAGCGTTCGCCGACCCCCTCACCTCCCGTCGTGGTCTGTCACCGCAAACGGCGTCGTCGGATGCGACGCCGTCGGCCGAGGGGAACCTCGGCTTCCCCTCCGGCCGACCAAGCGAACCCGGCCATGGATGACCGGTTCGCGCTAACCTTTGACTTCAAACTCGGCGTCAATCGTGTCGTCAGGACCCTTGCCCGCACCCGCGGCAGCCCCCTGGGGAGCTCCGCCAGTCGGCTGGGCCGCCTGCTGCTCGTAGAGCACCTTTGACAAGGCATGCGCTGCCTGCTCCAAGGCGTCGTGCGCCGACTGGATCGCATCCACGTCGTCGCCCTTCGCCATTTCGCGGGCCTTCGCAATCGCCGCCTCGATCGGCGCCTTGTCGGAGCCCGAGAGCTTCTCGCTGTTTTCCTTGATCAGCTTCTCGGTCTGGAAGCAAAGCGACTCGGTGCGGTTGCGAACCTCCGCCAGCCGAGCCTTCTTCTTGTCTTCTTCGGCATGCTCCTCGGCCTCGCGGCGCATCCGCTCGATCTCGGCCTCGTTGAGACCGCTCGACTGCTCGATCCGCACCGTCTGCTCCTTGTTGGAGCCGAGATCCTTTGCGCTCACGTTCAAGATGCCGTTGGCATCGATGTCAAACTTCACCTCGACCTGCGGCGTGCCGCGGGGCGCCGGCGGGATGCCCTCGAGGTTGAACTGACCGAGGAGCCGGTTGTCACGGGCCATCGGCCGTTCACCCTGATAGACGCTCACCGTCACCGCCGTCTGGTTGTCGGCGGCGGTGCTGAAGACCTGCTTCTTCTCGGTCGGCACGGTGGTGTTTCGCTCCACGAGCTTCGTGAAGATGCCTCCCTCCGTCTCGATGCCGAGCGACAGAGGCGTGACGTCAAGAAGAAGCACGTCCTGCACGTCGCCGCCGAGCACGCCTCCCTGGATGGCGGCGCCGAGCGCCACCACCTCGTCGGGATTCACGCCCTTGTGCGGCTCCTTGCCGAAGATCTTCTGGACCAGCTCCTGCACCTTCGGAATGCGGGTCGAGCCGCCGACGAGCACCACCTCGTCGATTTGAGACGGCTTGAGTTTCGCGTCGTCGAGCGCCTTTAGGACCGGTCCGCGGCATCGCTCGATGAGCGGGTCGCACATCTGCTCGAATTGAGCCCGCGTGATCGTGATCTGCAGATGCTTCGGGCCGTTGGCGTCGGCGGTGATGAACGGGAGATTGATATCGGTGCTCTGGGCGCTCGACAGTTCCTTCTTCGCCTTTTCGCACGCCTCCTGCAGTCGCTGCAGGGCCATCGTGTCTTTGCGGAGATCGATTCCCTGCTCCTTCTGGAACTGGTCGGCGACGTGGTTGATGAGTGTCTGGTCGAAGTCGTCGCCACCGAGGTGCGTGTCGCCGTTGGTGCTCACCACCTCGAAGACACCATCCTTCGAGACGTCGAGCACCGACACGTCGAACGTGCCACCCCCGAGATCGAACACGGCGATCTTCTCATCCTTCTTCTTTTCGAGACCGTAGGCCAGCGCCGCGGCCGTCGGCTCGTTGACGATCCGCATCACCTCGAGGCCGGCGATCTGGCCGGCATCCTTCGTGGCCTGCCGCTGGGCGTCGTTGAAATAGGCCGGGACGGTGATCACCGCCTTGTTGACCTTATGGCCGAGATAGCTCTCTGCAGACTCCTTGAGGGCCCGCAGCACCTTGGCCGAGACCTCCGGCGGAGTGAACTCCTTGTCGCCCGCCCGTACCTTCACATAGTCCTCAGGACCGCCGACCACCTCGTACGGGACAATCTTCTCCTCGCTCGCGACCTCGTTGTGCCGCCGGCCCATGAACCGCTTGATCGAATACATCGTCCGCTTGGGGTTGGTGACGGCCTGCCGCCGGGCGATGTCGCCGACGAGCGTCTCTCCCTTGTCGTTGAAGGCGACCACGCTCGGCGTGAGACGGTTGCCCTCCTTGTTCGCGATCACCTTGGGCTCCTTGCCCTCCATCACCGCGACCACGGAGTTCGTGGTGCCGAGGTCGATACCGATGATCTTTTCGCCTTGCTTGGTTGCCATGATGTGTTCCTCTCTCTGCCAGATGATCAGCCGGATGGTGACTCTTAATCTGGACGAACCGGTGGAAACGCAAAGGCCGTGCCAGCGGCCACTGAGATCCTAGGAACCCGCGCATCGGCCCGGTTTGTGCCGCTCTTCGGCCGTATTTACGCCGCAATTCTTCTGTGTACAGTTGGCGGATATGGCCAGTCGATGTGCCAGGACCTTGTCGGGGCCTGCCATTTTGGCCGTCACCGAGAATTTCCATGGCCAAATCCTCGCCTCAGACTGCCGCTGGCGACAGTGGCAAGTCGTCGAGCCTCGCGTCGCTCCGCACCAAAATCGACACGATCGACCGCGACCTTGTCGGGCTGATGAACGCCCGCGCCGAGGTGGCCCGTCAGATCGGGCTCATCAAACGCACCGACGGGCAGGCCACCTACGACCCGGCCCGCGAAGAGATGGTGCTCGAGCGGGTGGCGGCGTCGAATGCGGGCCCTCTGTCGGACGACAGCCTCAAAGCGATCTACCGCGAACTGATCTCGGGGTCGCGGGCGATCGAACAGCACATCCGGGTGGCCCACCTCGGTCCGGCGTGGACGTACAGCCACCTGGCAGCCCTGCACCGCTTCGGCAGTTCGGTCGAGTTTGTACCGGTGGCAAGCATCTCGGCAGCCTTCGAGGAGGTGCAGGCCGGCCACTCGCACTACGGCGTCGTGCCGCTGGAAAACTCGACCGACGGCCGGATCGCCGACACGCTCGACAACTTCTCGAGGCTGCCGGTCAAAATCTGTGCTGAAGTCCCCCTGCGAATCCACCACACCCTCCTCGCAGCATGCGATAGGACGAGTGTGACGGAGGTTTACAGCCGGCCGCAGGCCCTTTCGCAGTGCCGCAACTGGCTGGCCCGCCACCTCCCCAATGCCCGGCTCATCGAGGTGACGAGCACGAGCGCCGCTGCCGAGACGGCCGCCAAGACGCCACGTGCCGCCGCGATCGCCAGCCGGCAGGCGGGAGTCCATCACGGCCTGGACGTGCTGGCTGAGGACATTGAAGACGTCGCCGACAACACCACCCGCTTCGCCGTCATTGGCCACGACGATGCAAAACGCACCGGCAAGGACAAGACGGCGCTCATGTTCGAGATCGAGCACAAGCCGGGTGGCCTGGCCGATGCCCTCTCGGTCCCCAAGAAACAGAAGTTGAACCTCACCTGGATCGAATCGTTTCCGATGGCGGGTAAGGATCGCGGCTACATCTTCTTCGTGGAGCTCGAGGGGCACCGGAGCGACCTGCGGGTCCGCCGGGCGATCAGCTCGCTCGAAAAGCGGTGCAAGCGGGTCGTGATCTTGGGCTCGTACGCCTCCGCCGCCGCGGTAGGATGACCGCCGCTGTCGCACACACCGTCTTCTCCTGAAAGGAATCCCATGGCTCGAAAGAAAATCGTCGCCGGCAACTGGAAGATGAACCTGGATCGGGCCGCCGCCACGGCGCTCGCCGCAGGCGTGGCCGCCCGCCGCGGTGAGGTTTCCGCCGTGCACCTCGTCCTCTGCCCGCCGAGCGTCTACATCGGCACTGTCGGCACTGCCCTCAACCTGTCGGGCGACACAAGCCCCTCGGGCGTCTGGCTCGGCGGCCAAAACATGCACGACAAGGCAAGCGGTGCCTTCACCGGCGAAGTGGCTCCGGGGATGCTCGTCGACATGGGCTGCCGCTACGTGATCCTGGGCCACTCCGAGCGACGGACCCTGTTCGGAGAAACCGATGCCACGGTGAACGCCAAGACAAAAGCAGCCCTCGCCGCAGGCCTCGTGCCGATCGTGTGTGTCGGTGAGACTCTCGAGGAGCGTGAGGCGGGGAACACGCAGGCCGTTGTCACCGAGCAGGTGCGGGGGTCGCTCGCCGGGCTCTCCCCTGGAGAACTCTCTCAGGTGGTCATCGCTTACGAGCCGGTCTGGGCGATCGGCACCGGCAGAGTGGCTACGCCGGAGCAGGCCCAGGAGGTGCACGCCCTCATCCGTTCACTCCTCGGGAGCATGGCCTCGCCCACGGTCGCCGCCGACGTGACGATCCAATATGGCGGGAGCGTAAAGCCCGACAATGCCGCCGTACTGGCTGCCCAGCCCGACATCGACGGTGCCCTCGTCGGCGGAGCGAGTCTGAAGGTTGACGACTTCCTCGGGATTGCTGCCGCGTTCAATTCGTGATCCGGGTAGGCCCGCTGCCCCGTTTTCGGTAGTCTACTGCCGCCGGCCCGCCGGTCGTCGGCCGTCCCCTTTGGAGTTGCTCGGCTTCCATGGAATTTCTTGTCCGCTTTCTGCTCGGCTTCGGCCTCTCGCTCGCGGCCCTGTTTCTTATTCTCCTCGTGCTCATTCAACGCGGCCGTGGTGGCGGCTTGGCCGGTGCCTTCGGCGGCATGGGAGGACAGAGTGCTTTCGGCACCAAGGCTGGCGATGTGTTCACGAAAATCACCGTCGGCGTGGCGGCCTTCTGGATCGTGCTGTGCATCCTGGCAACGAATGTGCTTGGCCGGCAACGAACGCTCTTCAGCAGCAACCTCGGCAGCGCGGCCCCGCAGTCTGTGGCCCCGCTGACACCCGCCGAGAGCACCGTGCCACCGGCCACGGAGGCAGAATCCAAGCCTGCGTCTGAGGCATCGCCACCGAAGGCGGAACCTGAGTCGCAACCCGCGGCCCCGACCGATCCCGCCGCAGCGACCGACGAGAAGCCGGCGGCCGCACCGCCCGAACCGGCTCCTGCCAAGTAGTACCGGGGCGTGACCATGGCCCTGAGCATGACCGGCTGCGGCGAGGGAGTGGCAACCGACGGCCCCAACTCCTGCCGGGTCGAGTTGCGAACGGTCAACAATCGGTTTTTCAAATTGGCATTGCGCGGCCGGGAGGGCTTGAGCACGCTCGAGCCTCACATCGAGGCCGCGATCCGCAAGCGGGTACGACGTGGCACCGTGCAGATGGCGGTCGATATCGCGGGGCCGCTTGCCCCAGGCCTGCGCAGGCTTGATCAGCGTCAACTCGCGGCCTACCTCGACGACCTCGAAGACTTCTGCGCCGCGCACGACATCCCCGAGCCACGATCGATCGATGGCCTGCTCGGCCTCCCGGGTGTCTGCCTCGAAGCGTCGGCCGCGGTGGACACAACCTCCCAGGTCTGGCCACTCGTTGATCGTGCTCTTCAGGATGCTCTTCGCCGACTCGACGCCATGCGGCTGGCGGAGGGCCAGTCACTCGCCACCGACATGCGGGCCATCTGCGGGGCGATACGGTCGCTGGCGGCAGCGATTCGCGACCGGGTACCGGCAGCGGTCGATGAGCATCGTGGCCGACTGCACGAGCGGGTGCGGCGACTGATGGAAATGCAGGCCGCCTCGCTCACGCCGGCCGACCTCGCCCGGGAGATGGCGGTGCTGGCCGACCGGTCCGACGTCGCCGAAGAGCTCGTTCGGCTCGAGAGCCACCTCGAACAGTTCGACCGCCTGCTCGGCGAGGACGCCCCCGGCCGGTCGCTCGATTTCCTGACGCAGGAACTCGCCAGAGAGGCCAACACGATCGCGTCCAAGTCGTCCGATGTGACGATCGCCCATACGATTGTCGACATGAAGACGCAGATCGAGCGGCTCCGCGAGCAGGTCCAAAACATCGAGTAGCCCGCACACCGCTTCCCAGGGGGCTTTCCGGGAGGCTACAACATCGGGATGGCAGTGCAGCCGGGCCAGCTCGTCGTCATTTCGGGACCCTCTGGGGTCGGCAAAACGACGGTTCTGCGCCGCTTGCTCGCCGACCTGCCGCAGCTCATTCCGAGCGTCTCGGCGACAACGCGGCCGCCCCGCAAGGGTGAACAGAACGGGGTGGACTACCACTTCCTCTCCGCAGCCGAGTTTGAAGACCGCAAGGCGGCCGGCGATTTCCTCGAATCCTGCCAGGTCTACGGACGGCAGCACTGGTACGGCACGCTGGTTGACGAGGTGGCCCCCCGGCTGGCCACCGGGTCGTGGGTCGTGCTGGAGATCGACGTGGAGGGTACACTCTCGATTCTCGCCCGCTACCCGCAGGCCGTGACCATTTTTGTCGAACCCTCCCACCCCGACCAACTGCTGCAGCGGCTGCAGGGGCGAGGCACGGAGTCGCCGGAGGCGATGGCACGACGGCTGGAGGTAGCGCGGCGAGAACTCCTCCAGGCTCACCATTACAAACATCGCGTCGTCAATGAAAACGTTGACGATGCGGTCGGTCATATCAAACGAATTCTGTTGGACGCGGGTCTGCCCCCCGCACCAGCCACCAACTCACCGTCCACGCCAACCCC
>CAMCYH010000086.1 GCA_945883745.1 Candidatus Kuenenia stuttgartensis | reverse complement strand
GAGCGTAGACGTCGCCGTCGCCGCGGAAACGAGCGTAACGGTTGCCTCTCCACCGGAGCCCGGGCTGATCACAATGGGCTGCGTGAACGATTGTGTGCCCTGATACCCGCTGCCCCGATTCGTGATTCGCGTGATGTTCTGCACGACGCTGGTCGTCACCGTCACGTGCACGTCTGCGGGAAAAGCAGGAGGAGAGTGATACGAGACCAAGAACGCGGGACCATTGTTATCGGACGCAGATCCATTAGGATACCCGCTCCCCCCATTCGTCACCGTCACCGTATCGACCACGCCCGGCACCGGGATCGTGATCGTCGGCGGCGACGTATAGCCCCGACCGGGATTCGTGATTACGATCGATCCGACTTTGTTCACATCGAGCGTCGGATCGCTTGTGGCAACGAGTTGCGCATACCCCTGCGCCGTCTCACCCCCCTCAGGCGCCGCGCTGAAGGTGACAGGGATCGTCCCCGTCGATGACTGGTACCCATACGAGGCATCCGTCACCGTCGCACTCGCCACGCCCCCCACCGGCACGACGAAGAAATAGAGACGCATCCCGGCAAGACCGCCGTCCGGCACGTTGATCGTGTTCCCCGACACCACCTTGTAGCTGGGAGTCTGATTGCTTGGCGGCGCTCCGTTCACGAACGTGAAGGAACTGTTCATGTACCAATTCGTGCCAGCCGACGACGTGAAGTTCGACCCCATCGCGTAGAGCGCGTATTTCGTCGGGTCGAGACCGGAGTTGTCTTCGATCGTGAACGTCATCGCCGCCAGGAGCGCCCGCGATTCCAGCGGCTCGAAGGTCGCCAGCGCCTGATCATGGCGGGCTTGCCACTTTCGTTGCCGCCCGCGCCGGCTGTTTCGAATGCCAGCAAAGAGAGATCGCATACGGGTCAACTCCTAAAGATGCGTTCCCAATCACGCGTGGATGAGGTGCCTGTGACTCATTCAGCCTAGTACGGCCACGGCACATCCGCAAAAGATTGGTGCTCGACCTACCACCAGCCGCGAAATGGCTCGTAGATCCGGATCGAGAGCAGGAGTTCGCTCGTGCTGAAGGAGGTATCGAGAGTGGTCGTTCCAGCCGGAAACCCACCCTGGTTTGAGACGAGCGTGGTCGTTCCGGGGCCGAGTTCGAAGAAGCGGTAGCCGAGATCGAGGGCGATCCGATCCGAGACGTTCCAGATCACACCACCGCCGACCTGCCAGGCGAACGCGGTCACAACGCTGCTGCCCGCGGTCGCGTATTGCGTCGGGAGGAACGAATAGTCGTAGGCAAACTGGTAACCGCCGCCGCCGATGCCCGCTCCGCCGTAGATGGCCCAGCTGTCGGTGATCTCGAAATCCCGCCAGAGGTTCACCATCGCCGACCAGCCGTCGGTGGCATATTGGCTCTCTGACTCGAAGACCAGCCCGCTGATCTCCTGCTGGCTCGCATTGCCAATGGGGTCGCGAGCCCGCCCCTCCACCTCAGCCCGCAGCCAGCCGTACGGGCGGGCAAAGGCGACGCCGAGCGTGCCGCCAGCGCTGAACAGCGGATCGACGACTGATGACCGCGACGCCGGCGACGTGGCCGTGGCGGCCTGATCGAGGATGAGCGTGCCGAAGGAGGCGGCGACGATGCCGGAGACATACCAGCGGGGTGCATGACCGCATCGGGGGCAGGTGCATCGGCAGCCGGTCGTGCCCTGACGGCAGGGAGACACCACCGAGTGTTCGCCCTCGGGGTACTCGGCGGCCACATTCGACGGGATGATCTCGTAGGCTTCATCCTGCCAGTCGAAGGCATTGAGATTTTGATCACTCCCCGGCCCGCCATCCTCGGCGAGTGGCACCGGTGCCACGAGGCTCTCCGAAGCGGTCTGCGGGGCCTGTTCGGTGGCTTTTGCCAAGCTGGCAAATTCACAACTCATCAAGCAGGCTGCCGAGAGCCAGGCAAGCCACACAAAGGCGTGTCGTTTCATCGATGCTTTCCCCCAGTTGCGACGCGGCATTGCCGCCTCGCCCTTACAATCGTCAGGTCCGGCAGCCCTCGTCTGGAAAAACCGGCATGGGTGGCAAACCCCGCCCAGATTGCCGGCAACGGCGCCGCCGCAGCCACCGGGCTCGCGCCGTGGTGCTTCCTGGTGTAACGCAAGCCGGCGGGATGGCCTGTCAGCCCGCCGCAATCGGCCAGGCGCCGGCGGCGAGGTCGTCGAGCCCGGTGCGATGCGTGAGGTCGTAGTCGAGGGGCGTAAGCGTGACGTGACCGGCAGCCAGTGCTGTCACATCCGACTCCAGCGGCGACGGGGGCGGCGGCGGATCGTTCGTCGCCCACCAGTAGGACCGCCCCCGGGGATCAACGCGCCGCTCAAAGGCCTCCCCGTAGCGGGAGACGCTCATCGGCACCACCCGCAACGCTGGCTGACCCCGCATGGCGGACGTGGGCATGTTGATGTTGAAGAGGCTTCCCGTTGCGGGCTTGCGGGCCAGCAGCGATTGGATCACGTCGCGGGCGATCACAGCCGCCCGGTCGAACTCGGGATGATCAGCCCACTCGAGTGACACGGCGATGCTCGTGATGCCAAAGAAAGCGCCCTCGATCGCCGCCGCGACCGTGCCGGAATAGAGCACGTTGATGCCCGCATTCAGCCCGCTGTTGATCCCACTGATCACGAGATCGGGCCGCCGTGGACAAAATTCAGTGATGCCCAGCTTCACGGCATCGGCTGGGCTGCCATCGACCGCCCAGCCACGGCGGTGGCCGTCGTTGAACACCTCCTTCGCCGTGAGCGGCGTGAGGAAGGTGATCGCATGGCCCACGCCACTCTGCTCGGTCGATGGAGCGACGACGGCCACGTCGCTGAACGTCCGCACGATTTTTTCCATGGCCGCCAAGCCAGGGGCGAAGATGCCGTCATCGTTGGTGAGAAGTGTGAGCATGGGCCTCCTGCCGGGCGTCGTGAAACCGGAAATCCTCGGGAAACAGCCGTAGCATACGGCGTGGTCGCGGTTGCTGTCGAAGGGACGTATACTGCTGCGTTTTTCCCCCGCGGGATTTCCCGCCTCAACGCCATCATGCCACTCGCCCCGCAGCAGTCCGAGCGCGTCCTCGTGCTCGACTTTGGCTCGCAATACGCCCAGCTCATCGCCCGCCGCGTGCGTGAGCAGCATGTCTACTGCGAAATCGTCCGCCACGACGTTTCGGCAGACCGCATCAGGGAACTCGCCCCCCTGGGGATCATTCTTTCGGGTGGCCCGGCGAGCGTCTACGAGGCGGGAGCCCCACGGTGCGATCCTGGCATCTTCACACTCGGCATCCCAGTCCTTGGCATCTGCTACGGCATGCAATTGGCGTGTGAGGCGCTTGGAGGACGGGTCGGACAAGCCCAAGCCCGCGAATATGGGCGGGCCGCCTGCACCGTGACCTCGCCCGACCCGCTCTTTGCCGGCGTACCGGAGCACACCGAAGTTTGGATGAGCCACGGCGACCAGGTCGACAGCGTGTCGGCCGACTTCGTGCCGCTGGCCCGCACCGCCACCTGCCCGCTGGCCGCCGTCAAGCACACAGGGCTGGCGGTCTACGGCCTCCAGTTTCACCCCGAGGTGACCCACACACCGGCCGGCGCGACGATCCTGGCCAACTTCCTTAAGAGCACGTGCGGCTGCTCCGGCGCCTGGCGGCTCGAGGATTTCGCTGCCAGCACGATCGCCGGAATCAGAGAGCAGGTCGGTAGCGACCGCGTGATCTGCGGCCTCTCCGGCGGCGTCGACTCGGCCGTGGTGGCGGCGCTCTTGAGCCGCGCGATCGGCGACCAGCTCTCCTGCATCCTGGTCGACAACGGCCTCCTGCGGAAGAACGAGGCGGCGGCGGTGATCGACGAGTTTCGGAACCACTTTCAATCTGACCTGCATGTCGTGCCGGCCGAGGACCGCTTCCTCACGGTGCTCGCGGGCATCACCGAGCCGCAGGAGAAACGAAAGCGGATCGGCAAGACGTTCATCGAATGCTTTTCCGACGAAGCCGCCAAGATCAAAGGGGCGAAGTATCTCGCCCAAGGCACGCTCTATCCCGACGTGATCGAAAGCGGCGCCGCCCCGGACGGCCCCGCGGCCACCATCAAGCTCCACCACAACGTCGGTGGCCTCCCCGAAGACCTCGAGTTTGAACTGATCGAGCCGCTCCGTGATCTCTTCAAGGACGAGGTCCGTCAGCTCGGCCTGCAGCTGGGGCTGCCGGAGCGGATCGTCTGGCGGCATCCCTTCCCGGGGCCGGGGCTGGCCGTGCGCTGTCTCGGCGAGGTGACCAAGCCGCGGCTCGACCGTCTCCGCGAGGCCGATGCGATCGTGCTCGAGGAACTCGAGCGGGGGGGTTTGATGCGAAAGGTCTCGCAGGCCTTCGCCGTGCTGCTGCCGGTGCAGAGCGTGGGCGTGATGGGCGATGCCCGCACCTACGACGACGTGCTCGCCGTGCGGGCGGTTGAGACGGAGGACTTCATGACCGCCGACTGGAGCCACCTCCCTTACGAGATGCTCGCGCGGATCTCGACCCGCATCATCAACGAGGTCCGCGGCATCAACCGCGTGGTCTACGACGTCTCTTCAAAACCGCCGGCCACGATCGAGTGGGAGTGAGGCGGCCTGTTTCACGAAACCCTCGCCATCCTGGCAGAAGCCGCAGGGCGCGAGCCCGGGGGCTGCGGTGACGCCGAATGGTGCGTCATCCCGCCGGCTGGCGCCCGGCGGCTGAGTGTGGGATGCGCCTGGCGGCTTGCTGGGCCGCCGACAGGAAGCCGCAGGGCGCAAGCCCGCGGGACTGCGGTGACGCCGACTGGTGCGTCATCCCGCCGGCTGGCGCTATCTACCACCAAGCCCCGGGCGCAAGCCCGGGGGCTGCGGTCACGCCGAGCCCAGCACTATCCCGCCGGCTTGCGCCTGGCGGCTGAGTGTTGGATGCGCCTGGCGGCTGAGTGTGGGACCGATCACTTCCCGACGATCGCTTTCACGATCCAGCCCTTCGGCAGGTCAGCCACCATACCCGTCACTGGCCGGCCCAACGCTGTCCCCACCGCTTCGGCCGCCAGCCGGCCGCTCCGCACCGCGCCCTCCATCGTCGATGGCCAGCCCGTCGCCGTCCAATCACCGGCCAGAAAGATATTGCCCGCCGCGGTTGTTGCCCGTGGCCGCACCGCATCGACCCCAGGCCGCACGGAGAGCACCGCAGTGGGATCGGTGACGATTCGCGACTCGGTCAGGCGGGCCGCGCGGGCCGCGGGAAACGTGTGGCGAATCTCCTCGACCACGGTTTCGAGGAGCCGCTGGCGGTCACCATCGAGGAGTCCGCGGGAGGCGCTGATGACGACCTGACAGTAGCCGGGATCGGCGTTCTGCGATTCATCGCCACGAAACACCCACTGCGATGTAAACCCAAGAAACACCGCGTGCGGCAGGTCGATCACCGGCCGGTCGAACCAGAGATGCACCGCCGTGATTGGTGAGCCGGTGAGCGACTCATCGGCCGTCGGCACGAGATCAGGCACGAGCCGTCCTGCCTGCCGCCAGGGTACGGCCACGATCACCGCATCGAAGGAATGCTCGACATCACCGCACCGCACAGCCTGCCCGCGACCATCCGTACCGCGGTCGAGGCCAGTGACGATCACTCCCGTGTGCACGGCCACGCCGCGTTGCTCCAACCAGCCCGCGATTCGCTCCCCGAAGAGTGTTCCCAGCGGCTCCAACGGGACGAACACATCGGCTGCCTGCGGATGGGCGAGAAACCCGTCCACAGCCACCTTGCGAGCGGCCTCCACGCTGACCAGATCGATCGATTCGCCGAGCGCGCTCTCCAACACCGGCCGCCAAAAATACTCGATCACCCGCGGGGGCTGACCGATCGCCGCGAGCCAGGCAGCCGCAGTCCCCGGGCCACCAGTCGCCCCGACGCGGTAGCGAGCAAGCCGCAGCATTCCCAGGCCGAGACGAATCCGCTCAGTCAGCGTGAAGTGCTTCATACGGAGAAGCAGGGGGGCCAGATGCAACGGCGCCGGCAGAAGCCGCGATGGCGTGCAGGCCGCACGGCTGCCATCAGGAGCGATGAAAAAGAGCGTGCGGTCGCACCGCAGCGCGTCGGCGACCCCGGTCTGCCGACAGAGATCGAGAAAATTGGTGCAGCAGCCCATCGCCACGTGCTGACAGGCATCGACGAGCCCACCGGTCACCGGATCCTCGAACGATGCGGCCCGGCCGCCGACGCGTCGTCGCGCCTCGTAGATCGAAACGCTCCAGCCGGCCTCGACAAGCGCTGCCGCCGCAGCCAGACCTGCCAGGCCCCCTCCGATGATCGCCACCCGCGGTGCGGACGGTGCCGTGATCGCTGTCATTGCCATCCCTTCCAAGGCCGCGTGCCGACCGCCAACGTTGCGAGCCCCTTGCCGATCACGACGAGCTTCGACGGCCGCACCTTGGTGGTGAAGATCGTCGCGCCGGCCTGACGAACGCCGTCGAGAAGTCCCCGATAGATGCCAAACATTGCTCGAAACACCGTTCGCCCGTCGGTCGAGAGCAGGGCATCGAGATCTCGGGCCTGTTCGAAATAGGACTCGGCCCGCGCCACTTCGAACGCTGCCAATTCACGAAACTCGGGCCCGATCCGGCCACGCTCGAGATCGTTCACCGCGCACCCGAATGCCGATATATCCTCAGCCGGGATGTAGAGGCGGCCGCGGCAAAGGTCTTCGGGGATGTCACGGAGAATGTTCGTCAGTTGGAAGGCAAGGCCACAGGCGTCGGCAGGTCCGAGGGCCTTCTGCGACTGAAAGCCCCAGATATGGATCGCCGCGAGCCCCACGGCACTCGCCACCCGCTGGCAGTACGTCCGCAACTGGTCGAACGTGTCATAGGACTGTCGATCGAGATCCATCCGCACGCCCGCCAGGATCTCACGGAGATAGTCCGCGGGGATGGCAAACCGACGGACCGTATCGACGACCGCCCGCATGACGGGATCGTCGCAGGCATCACCGGCCAGGGCGGCTTCGAAGCCGCTCGCAAAATGCCCGAGCGACCGACGGGCCGCCTCGCGGTCAGGCTCGTCGTCCACCACATCGTCGGCCCGGCGGCAAAACGCGTAGAGCGCCGTCGTGCCGCGGCGCTTCGCATCCGGTAGGAGTCGGATCGGTAACGCAAAATTCGAGGCCGACTGCTTCAGGAGCGCGGCGCAGGCGGCATGATCAGTGGCGAGCGTGGTCGTGTTCATGCCGGCTCACGGCTCCCCGTCGTCAGCGTGCCCCACCAGGCGCGGCCGGCCAGCCGCAGTTTGTTCCAGCGGCTCAGGGTGGGCCGCTGAGCGAGCGTGTCGCATCCGATCCGCTCGATGGCGTCGGCAATCGCCAGGCCACCCCGAACGAACATGCCGACCGCGGGGCGGAGCACGGGCGGGGCGATCTTTTCAAGCGGGAGGCCACGGTCGAGGCATTCACGAGCCCAGGCCACCTCCGCGCGGAGCAGATCGACGAGCGGCGGCGGCGCACGAGTGGCGTCGAGCATCGCCTCATCCACGCCATGCCGACGCATGTCGTCGGCAGGAAGGTAGACCCGGCCGGCGACGCGGTCCCGCTTCACGTCCTGCCAGAAATTGACGAGCTGCAGCCCGGTGCAGATCGAGTCTGAGAGGGCGACCCGCGCCGGGTCGCGGCAGCCCTCGAGCGCCAGCACGATCCGCCCTACCGGATCGGCCGATCGGCGACAGTAGTCGAGCAGGGCAGGGCGGTCGGGGTAGCGGGTCACAGACTGATCCTGCTCGAACGCGTCGAGCAGGTCGGAGAACGGCTCGATCGTGAGCCGCGTCTGCCGGATCGTCTCGGCCAGCGCGACGAAAATCGGATGGTCTGGCCGGCCGGCAAAACAACACTCGAGTCTTTTCCGCCATGCCCCCAATGCCGCGAGTGCCTCGAGCGGCGACGGCGACTCGTCAGCGAGGTCGTCGCTCCAGCGGGCAAACGCGTAGACATTCGCGAGGTGCTGTCGCAGCCGCGGCGGCACAAGCCGCGTGGCCACAGTAAAATTTTCGTAGTGTCGGCTCGCAAGCGATCGACAGAAGGCCTCAGCCTCCGACAATGAACCATGCCACGGCACACCGGCGATCTCCCACGCCGGCCGATCGCGGCGGGCGGCGAGAGCGCTGGCGGGAATGTTGTCGGGAGGCGAGGCGTGCGGCACGAATGGGCCCGTCTGGTCGGGAAAAACCGGCTTCACTACGATACGGGAAAGAAAGAGTTCCATGCCATGAAGATTCTTCTTGCCAGTCCCCGCGGCTTCTGCGCCGGCGTCAACATGGCGATCGAGACACTCGAGACGGCCATCCGGCTCTACGGCACTCCCGTCTACGTGTTCCACGAGATCGTCCACAACAAGCACGTGGTCGACCGGTTCACCCGAGAAGGGGCGGTTTTTGTCAACGCTGTCGAGGAGGTTCCGGAAGGTGCGGTGCTGCTTTTTTCGGCACACGGCGTCGCCCCCGAGGTGCGGCGGGTAGCCGAGGAACGGCGACTCCGGGCCATCGACGCCACCTGTCCGCTCGTGACGAAGGTTCATCTCGAGGCGATCAAGTACGCGAAGGCGGGGTATCGCATCATGCTCATCGGCCACGAGGGGCACGACGAAGTGATCGGCACGATGGGTCAGGCTCCCGCGGCCTTCACCCTCGTGGAAACAGCCGAGGAGGTCGACTCGCTCCCCTTCGGGCCGAGCGACAAGCTCGCCTACCTCACGCAGACGACGCTTTCAGTGGACGATGCCTCGCGAATTATCAATCGGCTCAAGGAGCGATTCCCTCAGATCGTGGGCCCTCCCAAGGACGACATCTGCTACGCCACGCAGAACCGCCAAGAGGCCGTACGGATGCTCTCCGACGAGGCCAAGATTGTGCTTGTGCTGGGGAGCCAGAACAGTTCCAACAGCCAGCGGCTCGCCGAACTCGCCCGCGACGGCGGCATCGCGGCGCATCTCATCGACGGTGCCAACGAAATCGATCCGGCGTGGTTCACGGGCGATGAGACGGTCCTCATCACGGCCGGCGCGAGCGCCCCCGAGAGCGTGGTGCAGGACTGCGTCGAATGGCTCAAGTCGAGATATGACGCGGTGGTGGAAGAGCGGACGATCCGGGAGGAAGAGGTCTACTTTCCGCTGCCGAAGGAGCTCCGTGCTGCAGCCGCCGCCGTCCAACTCCCAATGGCGTGACGAACGCTAGCTTTACGAAACCCTCGCCATCCTGGCCTTGGCTCGCTTGGCGACCATCCGGTCGCTCTTGTGCGCCCGCTATCCAGGCGGGCAGTGTGGTGTAGCGCGGTAGCTCGCAGCACTCCATCCAGCCCCGGGCGCGAGCCCGGGGGCTGCGGTGGTACCGGCTAGTGCGTCCTCCCGCGGGCTTGCGCCCTGCGGCTTGCCCGGGGAAACTTGCGGCCAGGGGCTGCTACCGCTGCAGCTTCTTGTAGCGGAAGCGATGCGGCTCGTCGGCGTCTTCGCCGAGCCGCTCCTTGCGGCTCCGCTCGTAAACCTCGAAGTTGCCCTCGCAGACGTGCACGTAGCCATCCCCTTCGAAGGCGATGATGTGCGTGGCAAGCCTATCGAGAAACCAGCGGTCGTGGGTGATCACGACCACGCTGCCGGCGAAGTTCATGATGCCCTCCTCGAGCGATCGCAGTGTGTCGACATCGAGGTCGTTGGTCGGTTCGTCGAGCAGCAGCAGGTTGGACCCACTCCGCAGCAGCTTCGCCAGGTGCACACGATTTCGCTCGCCGCCCGAAAGCGTGCCGACCTTCTTTTGCTGGTCGGGGCCCATGAAGTTGAACTTGGCCACATAACTGCGGGCGTTCACAGCCCGCTTGCCAAGCTCAATCGTGTCATGGCCGCCCGAAATCTCTTCGAACACGGTCTTGTTTGGATCGAGAGCATCGCGACTCTGGTCGACGTAGCCGACGTCGACCGTGGAGCCGACGGTGATCGTGCCGGCATCTGGCTTTTCCTGACCCACGAGCATGCGGAAAAGTGTCGTCTTGCCGGCACCGTTGGGGCCGATGATCCCCACGATGCCCCCCGGTGGGAGACGAAAAGAGAGGTTTTCGAAGAGCAGCTTGTCACCGAACGCCTTCGAAATGTTCTCGGCCTCGATCACGAGGTCGCCGAGGGGCCGGCTGGCCGGGATGAAGATCTCGACCTCCGAGTCGCGTGTGGCTGCCTGCTCGGCGGCCAGCTTTTCGTAGGCCGCCACACGTGCCTTGCTCTTCGCCTGCCGCGCCTTGGGCGACATGCGAATCCACTCCAGCTCCTTGTCGAGCGTCTTCTGCCGAGCCGAGGCCTGCTTCTCCTCGAGTTCCAGCCGCGACTTCTTCTGCTGGAGCCACGAGGAGTAGTTGCCCTCGAAGGGGATACCGCGGCCATGATCGACCTCGAGGATCCACTTCGCGACATTATCGAGGAAGTAACGATCGTGGGTGACGGCGACGACCGTGCCGGTGTACTCGGCAAGATGCCGCTCAAGCCAGTGGACGCTCTCCGCGTCAAGGTGATTGGTCGGCTCGTCGAGCAGGAGCAGGTCGGGCTTTTCCAGCAAGAGGCGACAGAGGGCCACCCGGCGACGCTCACCGCCGGAGAGGTTTGTCACGGCCCAGTCGCCCGGCGGCAGGTTCATCGCGTCCATCGCGATCTCGACCTGACGGTCGAGATCCCAAAGATTTTTGGCGTCGATCTCATCCTGCACGCGGGCCTGTTCGGCGAGCAGCTTCTCCATTTCGTCGTCGGAGAGCGGCTCGGCAAACCGGGCATTGATCTCCTCGTAGCGGCGGAGCACTGCCCGCGATTCCTCGGCTCCGTTCATGACGTTCTCGAACACTGTCTTTTCCTGGTCGAGACGTGGCTCCTGCTCGAGATAGCCGGCCGTGTAGCCATCGGCCAGCCGGGCCTCGCCCTCATACTCGCGATCGATGCCCGCCATGATCTTCATGAGCGTGCTCTTGCCCGCACCGTTGCGGCCGAGCAGCCCGATCTTCGCGCCGGGGTAGAAAGCGATGTTGATGTTTTTGAGCAGCTCGCGCTGGCCAAACTTCTTGTTGAGATCGATGATCTGATAGATAAAAGCGGGGCCCATCTCGACTGTTTGCACTCCGTGCTAGGGAACCGAACGCTGGAAACCGAAGCTGCCGTACCGAACCCTGAAAACCGCACCCGATCGCCGCCAACACATGTGACCGACCCGAAACTGAGCCCGGGTCGCACGAGGCGGTACCTCGTTGCAGCGGGTGCCTGCTTGGTCTACGATTCGGCTGTCAACGACTTCATCGAAGTATACAGGAGTGGTGCCCATGGCCGCGTATGTCCATCCTGAGGTTCTTGTGTCCACCGAGTGGGTGGCCGAACACCTGAGCGATCCGCAGGTGCGGATCGTCGAATCCGATGAGGATCGGGCGCTCTATGTGCAGGGACACGTTGCCGGGGCGGTCGAAATCGACTGGATGACCGACCTCCAGGATCCCACCTGCCGCGACTACATCGACAAGGCGGCGTTTGAAAAGCTCTGCGCCGAGCGAGGCATCTCCAACGATACCACCGTCGTTTTCTACGGAGACAAGAACAATTGGTGGGCCTGCTACGCCTTTTGGGTCTTCAAACTCTACGGCCACAAGGACTGCCGGATCATGGACGGCGGCCGCAAAAAATGGGACCTCGACGGCCGTGCCTGGTCGACCGACCGCGTGACATACCCGCAGGCTCACTACTCGGCCAGCGAACAGGACGGCTCGATCCGGGCCCTCCGCGACGAGGTCTTGAAGCATCAAAAGGCCGGCAAACAACTCCTCGACGTCCGCAGTCCCGAGGAATATCGCGGTGAACGGATGCACATGCCAGACTATCCCAACGAGGGAGCCGTGCGAGGCGGTCACATCCCAGGGGCCCATAATGTGCCGTGGCCGATGAACTGCAACGAAGACGGCACGTTCAAGTCGGCCAAAGACCTGGAGAAGCTCTACATCAAGGAATTGAAAATGAAGCGGCGGTCGCCCACGATCGCCTACTGTCGGATCGGCGAGCGGTCGAGCCTGACATGGTTTGTCCTCACGTATCTGCTCGGGTTCGGCAACGTGAAAAATTATGACGGCTCGTGGCTGGAGTGGGGCAACTGTGTCCGCGTGCCGATCGCGAAGGGCGGGGATCCGGGAGGAGCAGCATCGACTCCTTCTGGCTCGGTGGGCGTCGCCCAGTCTCCGTGAGGCTCGTTCAGGTTCTCTTGCCATGACCAGCGTCACGGATCGACTCGACGGCATCATCGAGGAGTTTGCCGATCTCGACAGCCGCGAGAAACTGCAACTGTTGGTCGATTTCGCCAACGGGTTGCCACCGTTATCGTCGGCACACGAGGCCCGCAAGGTGGCCGACAACGGCCGCGTACACGAGTGCCAGACGCCCGTCTTCCTGTGGATGGAATCCGACCGGGGAGCGGCGCGTCTCATCGCCGAAGTGGCTCCCGAAGCCCCGACGGTGAAAGGCTTTGTCGCCATCCTCGCCGACGCCATCAACGGCCGACCGGTAGCCGAAGTCGCCGCCATCTCCGATGAGATGCTTGAACAGATGGGGCTCGCCGACGTCTTGGGCATGCTGCGCGCCCGGGGCCTGCGGGCGATCGTGGCCCGTGTCAAACGTGGGTTTGCGGAACTGCCAGCGGCTTGAGCCGGAGGAGACAGCCGATGACGATGCAGATCGTGGCGGGAATCGACCTGGGTGGAACGGCCGTCAATTACACGTTTCTCGACGAGCGTGGCCAATTCCTGATCGAGCATCTCTTCGAACACCCTGCCCGGAGCGTCGAGGGACCGACGGTGTGCCTGCAGCAGATCGTCGACGGCCTCGGCCTCGCAGCCGAGCGGGCGGGTGTGCGACTGGCCGACATCGTGGCGATCGGGCTCGACACTCCGGGGCCGGCCAGCGCCGGCGGTGTGCTCAGCCGGCGAGGCTCGACCAACTTCGCCCATCCCGACTGGGCTGGCTTCGACATTCGAGCGGGCTTCGAGCGCTGCATCGGGGTACCGGTAGTCTATTTGAATGATGGCAATGCTGCGGCCCTGTGGGGCCATGTGTCACTCTTTGGATCGGGCAACTCAGCCACCAGTATTTCGGCGATCATTGGTACTGGACTCGGCGGCGGTGTGATTACGTCGGGTGACGTGATCGTCGGTCGCAACGGCTTCGGTGGTGAACTGGGTCATGTGCTCATCCCATTCCATCTCATCACGGGAATCGAAGGACTCGTACCCCGCTGCAACTGCGGACGGACCGGCGACCTGGAGTCGCTCTGTTCATTGACGGCGATCCGCCAGTCGCTCCTGCCGTATTTCCTCGAGCGGTATCCGGACCATCCACTTGCGGGCGAGGAGATCGGCGCGGCAGCCAAGCGTGTCCGTGGCCTCGCCGAACAGGGGGATCGGCTCTGCCGCGAAATCTTCCGGGTGCAGGCCCATGCGTTGGGGCTCTTCTTCGACGAGATGATCAATGTGTTTGATCCCGACGCACTGATCGTCGGGGGCGGCGCCGTCGAGACCAGCCCGGAGTTTCGCCACTGGTTCGTCAACGAAATACGCGCCGGCATGCCGTCCCAGCGGGAGGAACAGGCGTCGATTCCGATCCACGTAATCCCCAACGGTGACACGGCCGGAGCTCGCGGTGCTGCCCTCCAGGCGGGCAATACCCTCCTCCGGAAAGTTCCTGGCGTTAGCCAGGGTGACTGAAGCAGCACCGGCTGGTGCACATCCCGCCGGCTTGCGCCTGGCGGCTGGGTGTTCCCAATCACCACCCAGCCCCGGGCGCAAGCCCGGGGGCAATCGTGCATCCCGCGGGCTTGCGCGCTGCGGCTTTTTGGAGGGGACGGGATCACTGCCGTCCCGATTTGCTGGTCACGCCACGCGATCAAGAATCGGCAGGGCAGGCAGGCCGTTCGCCTGGAGGGCTGGCTGTGGCACCGGGGGGAGATCGGGCTGCGGCCGCGAC
>CAMCYH010000085.1 GCA_945883745.1 Candidatus Kuenenia stuttgartensis | reverse complement strand
CACAGGTGCTGCATGGCTGTCGTCAGCTCGTGTCGTGAGATGTCGCGTTAAGTCGCTTAACGAGCGAAACCCTTGTCTCTAGTTGCCAGCGGGTAAAGCCGGGGACTCTAGAGAGACCGCCGGCGTTAAGCCGGAGGAAGGTGGGGATGACGTCAAGTCCTCATGGCCCTTATGACTAGGGCTGCACACGTCCTACAATGGGTCGCACAAAGGGATGCAAAACCGCAAGGTCGAGCAAATCCCAAAAAACGGCCCCTAGTTCGGATTGCAGGCTGCAACTCGCCTGCATGAAGCTGGAATCGCTAGTAATCGCGGGTCAGCATACCGCGGTGAATGTGTTCCTGAGCCTTGTACACACCGCCCGTCAAGCCACGAAAGTGGGGGGCATCCGAAGTCGCTGAGGGAACCGCAAGGACCCAGGCGCCGAAGATGAACTCTGCAATTGGGACTAAGTCGTAACAAGGTAGCCGTAGGGGAACCTGCGGCTGGATCACCTCCTTTCTAAAGGAAACAGCTGCGGCATATCTTTTTGATTTGCCAAGGCGGCCGGCATGGTGACCGGTGGTTTGCCCGCAAGGGCTGGCTGCCGCGAGTTGTGTCGGTTCATGAAAATTGTGGAGATGATCGCGGCCTGTTCGAAACTGCAAAGTTTCGGATGGGTATGCCGCCGAAAGAGATCAGCTCGTTGGATTCGTCCAACGGGCAGAACTGCGAAAAGCATGATCATGTGACCCGTCTGGGCTCGGCCGAGCCCAGACGGGTTTTTTTTGCGCCGTGGGCGGATACGATATCGCCATGACAACAGCCAGCACGTCGATTCCCAAGCAGTTGATCTTCGGAGTGGTGCCACCATCGGTCGCCGAAGCAACGGTCATGACTGTTTGGCCTTCGGTAGGGTCAACGGCATTTGGCCAATGGCTGGGCCGGCTGTATCGCATCAAGGCTGGTGTTGGGCCGCTGTCCGTCGGGCGTGTCGCGCTGCTGCTCACGATTCCCCTGGGGTTGTTGCTGTACATGTCGCTGCGGCTGCCTTGGGCGATCCGTCGCTACCGCCTCACGAATCGGCGGGTTTCAATCGAGCGCGGCATCTCACCGCAGGTGGAACAGTACGTTGATCTTGGCCGTTTCGACGCGGTGGATTTGGTCGTTCAGCCTGGGCAGGAATGGTTCGACTGCGGCGACCTGGTGTTTCGTCGTGGTCAGATTGAGACGCTGCGTCTGCCGGGAGTCACGCGTGCTGAGCCTTTTCGGCAGGCATGCTTGAAGGTGAGGCAGGCCTACGTCAGCGTGGCTGAAGCGCAACCAGAACCGGCCGGTGCGCGGTAGCCTTGTCACTGCAGCGATAGCATCGTCCGAGATGCGTCGCTTTGTTTCGCAGGGGGGCGTCGCTGCAGCACGCGGAATGCGATCTAGACGGCGCGGCGGCCAGCGACGGGGCCGCGGGCGGTGATGGCAGCGCGAATGTCAGTGCGAGCCTGATCATCAAGGCCGACAGTGAGGCCGCGGGCGTTTGCCACAACTTGGGCCGGTGATGTCGCTCCGAACAGGACGCTCGTGATGCCTGGTTGGGAGGCCGTCCAGGCCAACACGAGATCCGGCAATTCACAGCCCAGGCGAGTTGCCACCGGCCGCAGTGCCGCAACGAAGTCGAGGTTTCTCTCGAATTCATCGCCGTTGAACATTGGGTACTTATGACGGCTGTCCGACGGTGGAAAGACCTGCCCAGGATGCATTTGCCCGGCAAGCAATCCCTTCATCAATGGCCAATACACGACCATGGCCACGTTGTGGGTGCGACACCACGGAAGGATCGCCTCTTCGATGCCTCGCTGGAGCATGTTGTAGGGCATCTGGCAGGCTGATAGCGGGCAGGCGGCGATAAACCGGTCGAGGAGTTCGACCGTCATGTTGGAGGCGCCGATCGAACGCGTTTTGCCAGCCTCGAAAAGCGTCTGGAGGGCCGCGGCCGATTCCTCAATCGGGACAGCCGGGTCGGGCGTGTGGAGGTAGAGCAGGTCGAGATGGTCGGTCCCGAGACGCCGGAGGCTCTCCTCGACCTCGAGGACAAGTCTTTCCGGCCGTCCATCGACGCACTGTCGGCGACCCGGTTGCCAATGAATACCGCACTTGCCCGCCAGTACGACGGCCTCTCTTCGGCCGTGGATAGCCGACCCAATCGCCCGTTCGCTCTCGCCCTCTTCGCCGTAGCAATAGGCCGTGTCGAGATGCGTCACCCCCGCGTCGATGGCGGCAGCGACGGTGGCCACTGCGGCGTCATGGGTGATCCCGGGCCTTGTCATGCCCGCGAGTGGCCAACAGCCCAGGCCGAGCGGACCGACTCTCACGGAGGAGCGACCGAGCGGGCGTGTGGAAGCCATCATGATCCGCAGGGCACGGGAGTGAACGCCCCTGTCTCCAGAAACCGGGCTACGAGATCGGCTGCGTCACGGCGAAACAACAGGCTCGAGTGAAGGCAGGGAAGAGTGATGTGGTCATGCGGCACATCGAGCCGGGTGGCTTCCAGCGACACCAGGGCGTCGTGTCCGGCGGCGATCACCCCGACATCGACGCCTTCGGGCTGGGGGGTGGTGTTTACGAGGCTCGTGTCGTGTGTCGTCAATTCAGCGACGGGCCGCAGAACACGTCCAAACACGCCTGCCGTCGCCGTGGCCACAAACGAGCCACGGTTTGGGGGGGCCAGCATCACGAAGCGGCCGAGTTTCTCGGGTCGGTACTGGTCGAGAGCCGCGCGGCCGATGATGCATCCCATGCTGTGGGTGACCAAATGGAGCGTCGTGACGGTGCGATCCTGGTCGCATGCTCGCAACAGTTTCGCAAACTCGTCGGCATGGACAGACACACTTGTTCGCCAACTTTCGTAGCCCCAACACCGCGTCTGCCAGCCCCCACGTCGCAGTCGCCCGGCCAAAGGCATCAGCATCCAGCGACTGGCCATGAAGCCGTGGGTGAGCACGACAGATTCTCCCGCCCGTTCCGCTCGAGGGCTCGATGTGAACGGGCGAGCGGCGGAACGGCGCATGGCATTACGATGCCGGCTGGGCGGCTGGTCGCTCTGGTCGTCTCATGGGCGGTGCCGGGCAGCAATCAAGCGGGCAGACGTCGTGGCTAGCGGGCATCATACCAATGGCGGGGCGATCGGGAAGATTCCAAGCCCGCTCGGCGATCAGGTCGCGGATCATGCCCACGAACTCCGGATCTGTGCCGGCCGTTGCGGCCCGCACCATGTCGATGCCACGTTCCCGGCAAAGATCGGCGGCCTCGGTGTCGAGATCGTACAGCACCTCCATGTGATCGGAGATGAACCCGATCGGCGCGACGACCAGTTTGGTTACGCCCTGGTCGGCGAGTTCGCGGATCGCGTCGCACACGTCGGGTTCCAGCCACGGCTGGGTCGGTGGGCCGCTCCGGCTTTGGTAGACAAGCCGCCAGTTCGTCACTCCGGCCTGCTCGGCGACCAGTCGCGACGCCTCGGTGAGTTGCATAACGTACTTCGATGTTTCAGCCATCGACATCGGGATGCTGTGGGCTGTGAACAGCACCGGGAGATCGGCTTTGCCAGCGAGCCGGTCGACTGCGGAGCGGACGTGACGGGCCATCGGCCCGACGAACCCAGGGTGATTAAAAAAGACACGGATCTTGTCGATGACCGGCGCCCGATCGCCGAGAGGCTCACCCGCTGCGGCGATACTTTCACGGTACTGCCGGCAGCCCGAATAGCAGCTGAATCCGCTGGTCACAAACGCCACCGCCCGCTTCACGCCGGCATCGGCCATCTCGCGGAGGGTGTCACTGAGGAGCGGATGCCAGTTGCGGTTACCCCAGTAAACGGGCAGACGCGGGCCACGATCGTCCAACTCCTTGCGGAGAGCAGCTAGAAGGGCCCTGTTTTGTTCATTGATCGGGCTTTTGCCCCCGAAGTGGTAATAGTGCTCGGCTACCTCGAGCATCCGCTCCCGGGGCACATTTCGCCCCCGCAGCACATTCTCGAGAAACGGAATCACATCATCCGGACCGTCGGGACCTCCAAAAGAAACGAACAGCACCGCATCGTATGCGGCTGGATTCGAGGCGTCTTCGTTCATGTGCTCCATGTTCCGCTCGCCGTCGCGGTGCAAAAAAACGACAGGGCTCTAAAAAAACTCTGCCTACCAAAGACCGCAGAGAAGAAATGACCCCACGGGGATTCGAACCCCGGTTACCGCCGTGAAAGGGCGATGTCCTAGGCCTCTAGACGATGGGGCCGTCTGTCCAGCCGATGCAACCGGACTGGCACCGAAAGAATACCCGTTGCAGGAACATCGCGAAAGCCTATCGATCCCGCAACATCCAAGCGATCCACAGACAATTTGCTCCGTGGCCTGGGTCGCCGTGGTCGGAAATTGTCGCCGGCAACTACGCCGGATCTGCCGACTGATGATCGGCTGTCCGCGGGTGCTCATTGGGAGCCGCGGTTTCCGCAGAAGTGTCGGCGGAATGCCGTTCTGCGATTAGGTCAACGGGTTCACCACGGGCAATCGCGTCATAGACTTCGCGACGATGAACCGGCACTTCTTTGGGCGCCTCAACGCCAAGCCGCACCTTGTCACCACGGATTTCGACCACCACGATCGTGATGTCGTTGTTGATAACGATGCGTTCGTCTTTTTTTCGCGAGAGAACCAGCATCCGACCTTCCCTGGCGGGTTTGGCGCGTACGGCACCTCAAACTCGCTGAAAACTACCGCAACTATATAAGACGGAGGAATTCCGTCAAGGAGTTCCCTTGGTATTCATCCAAAGGTAGCGTTCAATCCCGCCCGAAGAACGCAACTGTGGGCGAAACAAGGCTGTATTGTGCCGTTTTCAGCCGCCGTCCGTTTCGCTACGACACCCAGAGGACACTTCAGCAGAGGGGCTGGGTGGCTGCACCTTGTTGGCTTTACACGCGGCCCTATACTCTCGACAAGGCTAGCGAGTCTGTTCATGCCACGCGGTTTTCGCCGTGTCTGCTTGCCGCCCTGGAGGCCTGATGAAAGACTGGTTCCGCAATCTTTTTTCTGCGGTTGGTACCGTTCTTCAGGGAATGCTCGTGACGTTTCGTGTTTTTCGTAGCACGTACGATCCGAATCGCCGCACGTTTACCGAGCACTTCGAATACCCCGAACTTCCGGCTCCGGTGGCGGCGCGGTATCGCGGTTTTCACCGCTACGATCTGACGACCTGCATCGCGTGCGACCAGTGCTCCAAGGCCTGCCCCGTTGACTGCATCTATATCGGCAAGGAACGGGTCGAAAACGGCAAGGGATTCCGTGTGAGCGGTTTTACGATCGACTACTCGAAATGCATGTTCTGTGCCCTGTGCGTGGAGCCTTGCCCCGTCGACTGCATCTTTATGGGATCGACACTCGACCTCTCTTGCTACAGCCGTGATGGCACGATCGTTGATTTTGCACGCCTGCCAGTTGACGTAGCCTGGGGCCGGTCGTCTCTCAATCCCACCGCCGTCGCTGCCTCAAAGGTGATCGTCGAACCCGTCCACGGTGGTCCCAATCAGTAGGCCACGCGGCACCGCCAGTTCCTCCGCTCTCAGTCGAGTTCCGTCATGACCGATCCTGTCCTGCTTGCTGGCTATGTCGCCCTCTTTGTGGCCATCGGCGCTGCATTTCTGGCCGTCAACCTGCTGGTGGGCTGGCTGGTGCGGCCTCGCCTACCGAACACCGAGAAACTCGAGGTCTATGAGTGCGGCGAGCCTGCGATCGGATCAAGCTTCGTCCAGTTCGATCTACGGTTCTACGTTGTCGCCTTGTTGTTCATCATTTTCGACGTGGAGGTGGCGTTATTTTTTCCTTGGGCGACGGTCTTTGGAAAAGCGTCGCAACTGGCCGACCCGTCCTTTGTGAGTGTGGAGGCTGATGGGGCTACGTTGACGCCCGCCGCTACGGGCCTGTTTCGCGAACTCGGATTGCAGTCACCGGCCGTGCCGGCCCTACAGCCAACCCGCGATGAGGCGCTGTACATCGAGCAGACGCGGGGTGATATGCCGGCGTCACAGGCACTCGGCCAATGGGCGGTGGCCAAAACAGGCAGGCTGTTGGCCCGCACTGCGGTGGTCGACATGGGCGTCTTTTTCGCAGTCTTGCTTACAGGTTTTGCTTACGTCTGGTATCGGGGCGATCTCGACTGGGTGCGGGCAGTAGCGGCTGCACGGGCGAGTCCGGCCAGCGTTTCGGCTGAGAGGAGCGTGGCATGACCGGTACCCGAGGGCCAGCTTTTCTGGACCAATTGCAAGCGGCCGAGCCGGAAGGCGTGGTCGGCCACAACCTCGACGCCATCGATCCATGGATCGAAGTGGCTCCGGCGCATCTTGCGTCTGTCTGCCGGTGGCTCAAGCATAGGAGCCCAGTGGCCTTCGATTCGATCCAGTGCATCACGGCCATCGATTGGTTCGAGCCCGACGCGAAGAAGGCTGCCAAGGTTTCGTGGCAGCCCCACCTGGAACTGGTCTACCATCTCTGGAGCACTGCCGCTCGAGCCAGCATCGTGCTCAAGGTGAAGGTGCCGCGGTGGAAGGATGACGTCGCCGGCCGTCCTCCAGAAGTGCCGAGCGTGACCGGGGTGTGGCGGGGCGCTGACTGGCACGAGCGGGAGGTGTATGACCTGTCGGGCGTGTGGTTTGCCGGGCATCCCGATCTCAGGAGAATCCTGTGCCCCGAGGATTGGGAGGGATATCCACTCCGTAAAGATTACGAAATGCCGTTGGATTACCACGGCATCCGCGGGAGGTAAGGCAATGTCGCAAGTCGCCGACGATCCGAGAATCATCGAGTTTGATGTTCGCACCGATGAAATGCTCGTCAACATGGGCCCGCAGCACCCCAGCACTCACGGAGTGCTTCGCCTCGTGCTGAGGACCGATGGCGAAGTCGTCTCGGAACTGGAACCGCATATCGGCTACCTGCATCGCTGCGCTGAGAAGATCGGCGAGAATGTGTCGGCTCGACAGTGGATCCCGTACACCGACCGCATGGACTACCTCGCGGCGATGAACATGAATCTCGGCTGGGCGCTCGCGGTCGAGAAATTGATGAAGTACGAGGTGAGCGAGAAGGCCCGCCACCTACGGGTGTTGATCGCCGAACTGGGTCGTGTCGCCAGCCACCTGGTGGGCATGGGCGCCTACGGCCTCGATCTCGGTACCTTCAGCCCGTTTCTCTATGCGTTTCGAGAGCGGGAGAAAATCCTCGACCTCTTCGAGGAAGCCTGCGGAGCCCGCCTCACATATAGCTACATCACGCTCGGTGGCCTCACAGCCGACCTGCCACCGGGTTGGCTGCAAAAGTGCGAGGCGTTTCTCGATCAGTTCGAGCCGATCATCCAGGAATACCACGCGCTGCTGACCACCAACGCGATCTTCGTCAAGCGGACGGCCGGTATCGGCGTGCTTTCGCGGGAGATGGCGATTGACTATGGCACGTCGGGGCCGGTGCTCCGCGGCAGCGGGGTCGATCAGGACCTCCGCCGCGATGGCGAAAGCATCTACACCGCCATGTACGACGGCTACGCCTTCGAGGTGGCGGTGATGAAAAATGGTCACTACCCCAGCGATCATGAGTATCCAGCAGTGCCGGCCGACGCAGTGCTCGGCGACTGCTGGCACAGGTTCTTCGTCCGTATGCTCGAAGTTGTGCAGTCGATGGACTTGGTACGGCAGTCGATCGACCGGTACTCGCAGTGCAAGGGACCGCTGGGAGAACCACTGAAAGTCGCTGAGAAAATTCCGGCCGGCGATGCCTATCTGGAGACGGAGGCCCCAAAAGGGCAGATGGGCTTTTACGTGGTCGGCGACGGTTCGGCGATTCCGTGGCGGGCGCGGGCGCGGTCGAGTTCGTTTTCGAATCTCGCCGTCGTGCACGAGCTCTGTCGCGGCTGCCTGATTGCCGACGTGCCCGCGATCGTGGGGAGTCTGGACATCGTGATGGGCGAGATCGACCGCTGACGCGTTCGGATCCTGCTGTACTCGCCCAACCCGGCACGGGGCTGCCTGTGCCCTCTCGTCGGACGCTCGCGGCGGCCATCCGGGCCTCCGTTCGCTGCCGTGTCCGCGGCGCTTCGGCATCCCTGCCTGCGCTTGCTCCCACAGCCCACTCGAAGGCACAGGCAGCCCCGTGCCTTGCCCGCTTTGGAAAGCGAAAGTGCTTGCGGTGAGGCTTCAGGGTGCCGGTACTCCGTGAGCCGGCGTTGGCAGCAAGCGCAGGCAAGGACGTCGAGAGCGAAGCTGGCAGCGAGCGAACGAAGGGCCGGATGCCCGCAGTGAGCGTCCGGCGACGGGGTACCGGCAGCCTGAAGCCGGGTTGGGCGCGCTGGGCCTCGCGACGCGATTTCCAGAGCGCTACTTGTGAATTGAGGCGGTGTAAGGCAAACTTCGTGCGAAATTTCACGATGTCGGGTTTGTCCCGGGAAACTCGCGAAACATGGTTGACTTTCTGATCACTACGGTTGGGCTGCCGCCGTGGCTGGCGTGGACAGCTGCGGCCGGCCTGGCAGCGTTCCTCATTCTCAATGTGATTGCGGGCGGGGCGCTCGTTTTCATTTGGGCGGAGCGAAAGATTGCGGCCCGCATTCAGGATCGTCTCGGTCCCACGCGGACCGGCGGGCGGTTTGGCTGGCTGCAATCATTGGCCGATGGCATCAAACTCCTTGCCAAGGAAGACCTGATGCCCGAAGGAGCAGATCCGCTTCTTTTTCGTATCGCCCCGTATGTCAGTTTTTGTGCGTCATTCTGTGCCTTCATCGCTCTGCCTTTTGCTTTCGACTTCGTCGGCCTCCGGCTCAACGTGGCGGTCTTCTTTGTGATCGCGGTCCTCGGACTGGAGGTGTTTGGCGTGATCCTGGCCGGCTACGCTTCGGCCTCGAAGTGGTCGCTGTTTGGCGCCATGCGAGAGGCGGCGCAGGTTGTGAGTTACGAAGTGCCACTTGGCATGTGTGTCGTCGTGCCCGTCATGCTCGCCGGCAGCATGGATCTCGTGACCATCGGCGAGAAGCAGGCCGGATGGTTCACCAACTGGTTTTTGTTTCACGACCCATTCACCTTCGTGATCTTCTGGGTTTACGTGACCTGTGCCGTCGCCAGCGTGAATCGGGCTCCCTTTGACCTCGCTGAGGCGGAGAGCGAACTGGTGGCCGGCTTCCATACTGAATACTCTGGGCTCCGCTGGAGCTTCTTCTTCATGGCCGAGTATGGCTCGATGTTTCTCGTCAGTGCACTCGCGGCCGTGCTGTTCATGGGCGGGTGGAACGGGCCGATTCCTGTGGCCGCATTGCTGGGCCTGAGTGAAGGTACCGGCGATACAGCCGGCTATTTCGTGCGGCTGCTCGGCATGGTCAACCTGCTCGGGAAGGCCACTCTCGGTGTTCTCATCATGATGTGGATCCGCTGGACGCTGCCGCGGCTGCGGATCGACCAGGTGATGACCACCTGCCTGAAGTACTGCACACCGATCGCGGCGGCGATGTTCGCCGGGGCGATGCTCTGGCAACTCGCTCTGCCGGGTGGCTTGGTGGCCGGGCTGTCGCGGCCCTCTGCCCATGTCCGTGAGGGCTGGCTCCAGGAATCGGGTCACGGCCCTGCCGCTGCGTTGGCTGACCCGGCGGGAGACATGGCTGGTATGGGAGGGAGTCGATGACGCCGTTCGTCACGAGTCTTCTCGGCGTCGTGCCGGCCGCGGCCGTCGTCGCCTCGCTCAACTGGCACACGCTTTTTTTTCTGCTCTTTGCCGCGCTGGCCTGCGGTTTTGCCGTCGCCGTCGCTGCGGCCGACAACATCGTCCGCATGGCGCTGTACCTGATCTTGTCCTTGGGCGCCACGGCCGGGCTGTTTTTTCTTGCCGGTGCCGAGTTCGTTGGAGCGATGCAGTTGATGATCTACGTCGGGGGCACGCTCGTGCTCTTGGTGTTTGGCGTGATGCTCACCGCTCAGTCGCCGTTTGTGTCAATGCGGTCTTCAGCGGGTGATCGTGTGCTGGCCGGTGTGGCCGCGGTGGCCCTCCTTGCAGTGCTGCTTCAGGCGGCCTTCTCGGTCGAGTCCTGGAGACGGCCTGCTTCCGGCGTGGTTGACCAGCCGGCAGCCACGCCGCTGGGCATGGCCCTCGTCGGCCTCCGGGTGGATGAGCCGTCGGCCGGTGCTCCTGTCGATGCGGTCCGCTCCGGGTATCTCCTGCCATTTGAGATCGTTTCGATTCACCTGCTCGTGGTGCTTGTTGGCGCCGCATATCTCGCCCGTGCCAAGCGACGGAAGACGCCGCGGTCGATCGAGGTCGTGGCATCGGTCGAGCCGCCCGCATCCGTTGCAGAACATGCCGCGATCGGTCGGGATGCGGGGCGTCGCGGATCCTCGGTTCTGACAGGGGGAGGAGCATGATCGGCAACTTCGTGCAGCCCTGTCTTGCTGGCCTCTTGAGCGACCCTGTAAGTGTCACTCACTACCTGGTCGTGGGAGCAATCCTGTTTGTCTCGGGTGTGGCCTGCATGGCGATGAAGCGAAATGCGCTCGGCGTCCTCATGGGAATCGAGTTGGTGCTGAACGGCGCGAATGTCAATTTCGTGGCGTTCGCGTCGCCGTGGCTTCAGGGCGCAGGGGCGAGGTCGCTTGGTCTCGATGGCCAGGTCATCGCCCTGTTCGTGATTCTGCTGGCCGCAGCCGAGGCCGCGGTGGCGTTGGCGATCACGCTGAACTTCTACAACAACCACTCCACGGTCGACATCGACCGCGCCGACGACCTCAAAGGGTGATCGTTTCCGCGTCATGGATCAGTCAACCATTCCAACACTGCTGGGGCTTGCATGGCTGACGCCGTTGGCGTCGTTCGTGGCGATCCTCTTCTTCGGCCCGAAGATGGGCCATCACGGTAAGAATGCCGCCTGGGTGGCGACGGCCGCAATCGTCACGTCGTTGGTGCTTTCGATTGTGGCTGCCGGCCAATGGTTTGCGGCCCATCCGGTTGTGGCTGTCGACCACGGTGGGCACGGGCAGCACGGCGATGACAGCGGTCATCCTGATCATGGTGATCAGGCCGATCACGGCCATGCGAGTCATGGTGCCGGTCCGGCCTTGGCGGGCGATTGGTACACGCTCTACGAGGGGGGCGATCTCCGGCTGTCCATCGGCTGGTACGTCGACGCCCTCACGGTGCTGATGTTCGTCGTGGTGACCTTCATTGCGACGTGTATTCACATCTATGCCTCAGGGTACATGCATGATGAATTGCATGACGTCACCGACCACGAGGTGACGCTCCGCTCCGGGGCCCATCTTCATCGGCCGGGGCGATTCCCCCGATTTTTCCAGGCCCTCTCCTTGTTCTGCTTTTCGATGCTTGGGATCGTCATCGCGGGCAACTTGGCGATGGTGTTCATCTTCTGGGAATTGGTGGGTATCTGCTCATGGTTTCTGATCGGCTTCTATTACGAGCGGCAGACCGCCTCAGCCGCCGCCAACAAGGCGTTCATTGTCAATCGCGTCGGCGACTTCGGGATGCTGATCGGATTGATGGCGCTGTGGGGCGCGTTGGGAACGCTGAGCTTTGCCGATTCAACAGTGACTGGTCCTGACGGGAATGCCAGCCCGCGGCCTGGGCTTTTTAGTCTTGTCCGGCCTGCCGCCTCGGGCCACGTCCTTCAGGTTCCCGATGGGATGGTGAGGTTTGCGGCGGCCGACGACGTCGCCCGTATCACCGCACAAAATAGCGGCCAACCCGCCGCTGCGGCATCCGCGGTTGCGAACGAGATCGACGGCTGGCGGAGCAAGGGAATCGGCCGCTGGCTCCTGTTCATCGCTGGCATCGGAATTTTTTGCGGATGTGTGGGCAAAAGTGCCCAGGTGCCCCTTTTCGTCTGGCTTCCCGACGCCATGGAGGGGCCGACGCCCGTCTCGGCACTCGTTCACTCGGCCACGATGGTGGCGGCCGGAGTTTATCTCGTCGGCCGTTTTTACCCCGTCCTGACTCCGGATGTTCTTCTCGTCATCGCCTACACTGGCGGAATCACTCTCTTTGTCGCCGCGACGATTGCCCTGGTTGCGAACGACATCAAGCGGGTGCTGGCCTACTCCACGGTGAGCCAACTTGGCTACATGATGCTGGCGCTCGGCGTTGGCGGCTGGGTGGCGGGGCTGTTCCATCTCGTCACGCACGCCTTTTTCAAGAGCCTTCTCTTTCTCTGTTCCGGATCGGTCATTCACGCCTGTCATACCAATGACATGCGGAAGATGGGGGGGCTTGCCAAGACGATGCCGTGGACAGCGGGCACGATGCTCGTCGGCTGCCTTGCGATCATCGGTGCAGGCATTCCCTTCGTGATCGGCCTTTCGGGGTACTACTCAAAAGACGCGATTCTGGCCCAGGCGCTCTCGTTCTCGCAGGCGAATCCCGCGCACTCCATCCTCTTTCTGGCCGTCGCAGGGGGGGCATTTCTCACGTCGTTCTACATGTTTCGGCTGTGGTTCATGACATTCGCCGGGGAACCTCGTGATCATCACGTCGCCGAGCATGTGCACGAGTCGCCGCCGGTCATGGTCTGGCCGCTGGTTGCGCTCGCTGTTCTTGCGGTGGTGGCCGGGTGGACCCTTCCGGGTGGCTTCGGTCTGGCAAACCTTCTGGAACAGGCCCGGCCCGCCGGTACGGAGGCGACCAGCACAGGTGGATTCGTCTTTGGATCGCTCGTCCATCCGGCAGAGCACGAGAGTCACGCTGGGGCCATCCATGCCACGGCGACGATGACCGCCTTCACCACGGCGTTGGCCGGCGTGCTTTTGGCGGCCGTGATGTATCTCTGGAAGATCGTTTCGCCCGCGCTCGTGGCCGGCATGTTCAGGCCGGTCTACTCATTTCTTGCCGGTCGCTGGTACGTCGACGAGCTCTACCACGCCATCTTTGTTATCCCGGTGCTTGGCATTTCCAGGCTGGCCGCCGGCTTCGACCGCAACGTGATCGACCGGATCATCGACGGTGTGGCCTGGGCGGCTCGGCAACTCGCTGGCATCGATGCCTGGATCGACAGGAACCTTGTCGATGGCCTGGTAAACGCCACCGCCACCGCCACGTGGAACGCCGGACTGTGGCTCAAGCACCTCCAGACCGGCCGTCTTCGCCAGTACGTCATGTTCATCGTCGTCGGCACCGTCGCCCTGTTCGTGCTCGCCAGTCTTGTATTTCGCACCTCGCTGGCGGGCTAATCCCCACACACTCTGTCATTTCATCGCTCGCAACCACGGATCTCCGCCATGCCCCCCTCCGCGTCACTCGTCCAACCCGCCCTCTGGCCGCTGTCGCTGATCGTATTCCTGCCCGCGATGGTGGCGGCCTTCCTGTCGTTGCCAATCATCCCCAAAGCACGCGAGGAGCTGATCCGCTGGATCTCCCTCGGCACACTGGCGGTGGTGTTCTTGCTGTCGCTCTGGGTCGCGGTGCCGCAGCTGTTTGGCGAGACGGGTCCGGCCCAGTTTCGGATAGGCCAGCCGGAGATGCAGGCGGTGGTGAAGCTGCCTTGGATCAAGGCGTTCGGTATCGAGTACCTGCTTGGTGTCGATGGGATCAGCCTGCCGCTGGTGGTGCTCACGACGTTCCTGTCGATGCTGGCGGCCGCCGCAAGCTGGCCCATCACCAAACACGTGAAGGCCTACCACGTGCTCTTTCTGCTCCTGGTGACCGGCATGCTCGGGGTGTTCGTGTCGCTCGACTTCTTCCTCTTCTACGTCTTCTGGGAGGTCATGCTCCTGCCGATGTATTTCCTCATCGGTATCTGGGGTGGGCCGCGGCGGGAGTATGCCGCCATCAAGTTTTTCTTGTACACGTTGTTGGGCAGCGTGTTGATGCTGATCGCGATCCTGATGCTCTACTTTTCGAGCGATCTGCGACTGCTCTCCCCCGAGCAGTTGACGGCGGCCCATGTGGTAAGCCCCGCGGTCGATGCGGCGGCGCGGGCCGAGGCGGTGCAGTCGATCAAGACTGCTGCCGACCCCGTGCACACCTTTAATCTGCTGGCCCTGGC
>CAMCYH010000084.1 GCA_945883745.1 Candidatus Kuenenia stuttgartensis | reverse complement strand
CTCAACTACGCGAAGATGGGCTTGCGTCACCGCGACCAGCCTACCCGCGACAAGGCGCTCGAACGGATTCTTTCGGCCGGCCAACGGGCGGCGAAGATCACCGCCAGCGTGCTGTCGATGTCCCGCGGGCGGGCCAACCGCCTGGAGCCGACCGATCTGACGTTTCTCGTCGAAGACGTGCTCGTGCTGCTGGAGCGCGAGATGATGAAGTATCGCGTGCAGGTGGAACGGGAGTTTTCACCCGTGCCCCGCGTGACCGCCAATCCTGCCCAGATCCAGCAGGTGCTCCTCAATCTGATGGTCAATGCGCGGCAGGCGATGCCCCAAGGTGGCCGCCTCATCATGCGCCTGTCGCATGACCCGACTCACGGCTTCGTCGATCTCATGGTTCGCGACACCGGCTGTGGCATGACGCCGGACGTGATGCGGCGGATGTTCGAGCCGCACTTTTCAACCAAGACCGGCCCCGACGAGACCGGCAAGGGGGGCAGCGGTCTCGGCCTGGCCGCCTGCAAGGAAATCATCGAGGCCCACCGCGGCCGCATCCGCGTGGAAACCGCCCCAGGCAAGGGCACCGCCATCACGCTCCGTCTGCCAACGGCGTAGCGGGCTAGCTTTACGCGAAGCTCGC
Source organism: Candidatus Kuenenia stuttgartensis (assembly GCA_945883745.1). Taxonomy (GTDB): domain Bacteria; phylum Planctomycetota; class Planctomycetia; order Pirellulales; family UBA1268; genus CACORA01. The sequence continues at coordinate 13,478 of CAMCYH010000084.1, read as the reverse complement.
CGTCCTGGCCTCGCTTCGCTTGGGCCTCCGCGACCTCGGGTCGCTGCCTTCATTCGCCCGTATTGCGTGCGGCGCCTAAACTGGGTGACAGGCACGAATTTGCGAGGGGTTGCCCGTGCCGTGGAGCCGGCGTTGGCAGCAAGCGAAGGCATGGATGCCGAAAGCGCAGCTGGCATCGAGCGAGCGAAGGCCCGGAAGGCTGTAGCGAGCGTCCGGCGATGCGGCACGGGCAACCCCGACCCACCAGCAACCCCGGCCGAACACCAGCCCAACCTTGAGGAGCATCTAGTGACTGCTGACCGACTTCCGAAGACGCTCGCAGACCTCAGGGCCAGCGGCTGGCAGAGCCGTACCGTGAAAGACGAAGTCCGCAGCAACTTCCTGCGGATGCTCCGCGATGGGGAGGAACTGTTTCCCGGCATCGTCGGCTACGACGACACGGTAATCCCCGAGATCAGCATTGCCCTGCTGGCCGGCCACGACCTGCTCTTTCTTGGCGAGAAAGGACAGGCCAAGAGTCGGGTCATGCGGCTGCTGGTGCGATTTCTCGACGAGTTTCTCCCGTATCTCGACGACCCGGCGATTCCGCTGCACGACGACCCGTTTCACCCCATCACGCAGGCCGGCAAACGGTTCGTGGCCGCGCGTGACCCGGCCGACGTGCCAATCGCCTGGTGGCCCCGCGCCGAACGCTATGCCGAGCGGCTTGCCCCGGGCACGAAGTTCGCCGACATCATCGGTGAGATCGACCCGGCGAAACTCGCCGCCGGCACGAGCATGGCCAGCGAGCAGGCCCTGCACCTGGGGCTGATTCCGCGGATGCACCGCGGCATCTTCGCGATGAACGAGTTGCCGGAACTCGACGAACTCGTGCAGGTGGGGATGTTCAACATTCTCGAGGAACGGGACGTACAGATCCGCGGCTATCCCGTGAAGTTCGATATCGACGTGATGCTGCTCTTCTCAGCGAACCCCGCCACCTACAACCGATCGGGCAAGGTGATCCCGCAGCTCAAGGACCGGATCGGTGCCGTCATTCATACGCACTACCCGCGGGATCGTGAACTCGGCATCCGCATGGTGGAGCAGGAGGCGGGCATCGATCTCGGCGGGGAGTGGCCGGTGATCGTGCCCCCCTTCATCAAGGAAATCGTGGAACAGATCACCATCTCCGCCCGAAAGAGCAAGTTCATCGATCAGCAGTCTGGCGTGTCGGCCCGGTTTTCGATCGCCAACTACGAGACGGTCGTGGCAAGTGCCCGGCAGCGAGGTGTGCGGCTCGGCGAGAAGCCGGCTGTACCGCGGATCAGTGATCTGGGCCACATCTACTCATCGAGCCTCGGCAAACTGGAACTCGACCTGATGGGGAGCCATCAGATGAGCGAGCGGCAGGTGCTCGATGCCGTGGTGGCCGATGCGATTGCCTCGGTGTTCGAAGAGTATGTGGAGCGGCACGGGCTCGATGAGATCGCGAAGGTGTTCGGGCAGGGCGTGAAGATCGAGGTGGGTGACATGGTGCCGAGCGCGGCCTACGAGCAGCTCGTGGCCGACGTGCCGGCGATCTGGGAGAAGGCGTTTGAGGTGAATGCCGCCCAGAGTGCGGCTGTGCGGGCCAGCTGCGTGGAGTTTGTGCTCGCCGGCCTCTACGCCACGGAGCGGATTTCCCGCATCCAGTCTCATGGCCGCACGATCTATGACACGGGAGGCTATCGATGAGGGTGCGAGGGTCACTGGGCCGGACGTTCGCGGTGCTCGGGGAAGAGAAGGCCAGGAGGTGAATTTCCATGCCTACTCGTGATTCGCTTGGTGGAATCGTGCACACGTACCAGAGGTATGATCCGGCGCGGATTCCGCCGCCGCGGCCGCCGCAGGTCGATCTCGTCACGCCGGCGGTCGAACATCTTCTTGAATTTGGCAGCATCGATGAGCTGACCGAGGAGCAGCTCGCCCAGGCGGTCGTGCTCGATCCCGACCAGATCAAGGGGCTGGGGCGGTCGCTCGATTCGATCAAGCGGCAGCTCGAGGAGCGACGGCGAAAGATCCTCGAGCGATACGAGACAGACGCCGTGCGGAAGAAGTCCCGTAACGCATTTCGTGAGGCGGCCCAACGGGCGCAGCCGCCGGCGAAGTTTCGCGATGCACTCCAGAAGGCCGTGCAGACGGAGCAGCTGCGGCAGCTGGAGCGGCTCTGGTACGCGCAGGATGACGATCAGGGGCGGTTCAGCGGGCAGATCGTCGGGCTCATGGATCGCCTCGGCGAGGTCTATCAGATCGACGAACTCGCGGCGAAGTGGTCGTTCACCGGTCGCGAGAAGCTCACCGTGCCCGAGGCCCTCGAGATCAAGGAGGAACTCGAGACGATCGAAGAACTGCTCCGACAGGTGGAAGAAGCCCGGAAGAATGCCCGCGTGGCCCTCATCGACATGGAGGCGCTCGGACAGTACATCGAGCAGGGGCAACTCGACGAGCTCGATGCGCTCAAGCGGCAGGTGCAGGATCTGGTCGAGCAGATGGCCGCCCAGCAGGGGCTCGAACGGACGAAGCGGGGTTATCAGCTCACACCGCAGGCCCTGCGGCTCTTTCAGGGCAAGCTCCTCGAGCAAATTTTTTCGGCACTCGATCCCTCCCGAACCGGCCGCCATCAGGTGAATGTCACCGGCGACGGGGCTGTCGAGATGGTACCGACGCGGTCCTACGAGTTTGGCGACTCCGTGGCCCACATGGATATTCCCGGATCGCTCGTCAACGCGATGCTCCGGCAGGCCGGCGATCCGTCGGCAGCGGGCGGGCCGCTCCGGCTTGATTCCCGCGACATCGAGGTGCATCGCACCCGCAACACGCCGAAGTGCGCCACCACCGTCGTGCTCGACATGAGTGGATCGATGCGATACGGCGGGCTGTATGTGGGCGTCAAACGCATGGCGCTGGCCCTGCAGGGGCTCGTGCAGAGGGAGTTCCCCGGCGACTACCTGCAGTTCATCGAGATGTATTCCTTCGCGAAGCCGCGGCCGCTTGGCGAGATCCCCACGCTCCTTCCCAAACCGGTGACGATTTTCGATGCCGTCGTGCGGCTGCGGGCCGACATGGCCGATCCCGCCATCTCCGAGACCGACATTCCGCCCCACTTCACCAACATCCAGCATGCGCTGCAGCTGTCGCGACAGCATCTCGCCCGGCAAGACACGCCCAACAAGCAGGTGATTCTCATCACCGACGGCCTGCCGACGGCGCACTTCGAGGGGGAGCAGCTCTACCTGCTCTACCCGCCCCATCCCCGAACTGAGGAGGCGACGCTCCGCGAGGCGCGGGCCTGTCGCCGCGAGGGGATCACGATCAATCTCTTTCTCCTCTCCGGCTGGTCACAGTCACGGGAAGACATCCAGTTTGCCTATCGGCTCGCCGAGATGGCCCGCGGCCGCGTGTTCTTTACGGCCGGCAAGGATCTCGACCGGTTCGTGGTATGGGACTACGTCAGCCGCCGGCGGAGCATTATCGGGTGAACAGCGTTCGGGGCTGCCCACGCCCCGTCGCCGGACGTTCGCTACGGCCCTCCGGGCCTTCGCTCACTCGATGCCAGCGGCGCTTTCGGCATCCATGCCTGCGCTTGCTGACAAAGCCGGCTCCTCGGGCGTGGGCAGCCCCTCACTGATCGCATATAGGAGTTGCCGAGGCCGGCGGCTTCTGCTGGGGGATTGGCTACAGGGCGTCTTCGGTGCGGAGGGTGACTTCGATGAGTCGCTCCATCACTTCGGCCGGCGATTCGTGCGGGAAGTTCGTCAGCACGACTTCCTTGCCGTAGAGCTTGCCGATGTAGCGGCGATGCCGGGCCGGAGACGAGCGGCTGGCGAGGAAGTCACGGTGGGCGGAATTGATTACGATTTCGTTGGCGGCCGAGTCGTACCGCGACCGCCACGGCTGGCCGTGTTCGGCTTCGAGCCGGTAGGAAGGCAGTCCCCGTCCCCCGTCGCCTTCACCCTGCGTCGGCTCGACGAATTTCACATCGACCCGGTCGGTCGCCTCGATCAGAAACTGCCGCGCCATCGCCTCCACGACGACCATCCCCATGGTCGCTGACGTCACGACGCACGCTTCCCCATCAGGCTCGAGGGTGGCCGCGCCCGCCACCAGCTTCCACGACCAGGCCAGCCCGGCGACCACCTCCACACCCCGCGCATCGACGGCGGTAGCCACGAGCCGGCATCCACGGCCGGGCGGCCGCCGCGGATGCCGCGGGGTGATCCGGATCGTCGCCAGCGGCCCCGGCTCGACTGCGAAGAGCGTCGGCGTTGCCCGCGGATCGGTCGGGCCGCCCGCGGCATCGGCACCGCGGACCGCAAGCGACTCGCCGGCTCCGGCCGTATTCGATTGCAACACAGGAGACTGCTTGGGAATGTCGAAGAACAGATAGTCTTCGGCCGGCAGATCGGCAAGCGCCGACGCGAAGGCCTTGTGCACCTGCTTGAGCAGCTGCCGGCTGGCCCGCTCTGCCTCGGCCTGCTCTCGGCTGGCGAGCGCTTCAAGAATGTCGCGCTCGATCGCCGGGGCGACTGCCACGAGGGCTTCGAACGCGGCGTCGGGCACGACGCCCGAGCGGGTGCCCGGCGCCAGCGTGAGGGGCTCGAAGTCGATAAGGCCCACGAGCCGACGATCGTTCCACGGGGCATGCTGGAACGGGAGCAACTCGGTCACGGTGGCGAGCACGCGGGTGCCGTCTTTGCACAGCGCGATCCCGGCCGGATCGATCGCGTCGTCGGCACGCACGTAGAGCTCAACACTGACATCGCCGAGCGGCGTGTCATACCGCCGGGGAATTTCCAGCCGCTCCCCCTCAAATTCCCGGGGTGTCACCCGCATCTGCCGGCGGGCGACCGGGTCGGCCACGTCGATGGCCACGCCGGTCGCGCGGATTCGGTCCCGCAACTCGGCCGACAGGTAGCGGGCGATCTTCTCGCCGGTCACGAGGTTCTTCGTCGCATCCAGCAGAGGCCCCACGACCACACGGGTGCCGACGGCCGCCAGCCGTCCCTTGACCGGACGGATCTCGTACTCCTGCTGACCACGGACGAGGCACAGCTCGCGGAGGGGAGCGCCGTTGCCGCCGGAGATCATCCGCAGTTCCTCGCCCAGGCTCCAGAAGCTGAGCAGCCCGATGCCAAACTCGCCATGCACGCCCCGCCGCTGGGTGGCGGTGAGGTGCCGCTTCATCGAATCGCACAGGTGCGTGGCGATCCGCTCGAAGTCGGGGAGGCCAGTGTCGTCGGCGGCCACGCCGCGGCCGTCATCCTCAAGTTCGAGATACAAATGCCCCTTCGATCGCCGTCGCACGATCCGTATATGACGGGCCCCGGCGTCGATCGCGTTTTCGGTGAGTTCGCAGATCGCCTTCAGGGGATGCGTCTGCGAGTGGGCGATGATCGTGATGGCATTCCACTGGTCCCCGATCTGGAGCCTGCCGGTGGTGGTGGACGGAGCCAATGGCATGGGGAAACCTACGGGGGCGGCGGGCTGTCAGTCGGCGACTGTTTTGGCCACCGCCCTCGCATTGTGCAGTATTTCCCGCCGCAGCATCACGGCTGAGCCTGCTGCGGCCGCACCGGCCGCAACTGCGAGCGTCCAGAGCGGCACAATTCTCCGCGGGGCGACCATCTCGCGATCCTGCGCCTCGTCGGCAAGGTCCACCGGCGGCAGTCCCGCCGCCCGCCGTTCCCTTTCGATGGCGGACTGTTGTCGCCCGAGGAAGCGGCCCTCCACCTGCCGCTGCCGCCTGTCGAACTTCGGCGCAATGAGGCCGATGCCGACGAGGGCCATCAGCGAAAAGACGAGTCCCCAAAACCACGGGCTATCGGTGAGGCGGTAGCGGTCCATGCCTATGAGCGTACCCTCAACTGGCCCAACCCGGCTTCGGGTTCCCCATACCCTGTCGCCGGACGTTCGCTACGCCCATCGTGGGCTCCGCTCACTCGGACCTGGCTGCGCTTCGCCATCCATGGCTCCGCTGGCCAGCTACGCCGGCTCTCAGGGCACGGGGAACCCGAAGCCTCACAACTCTGATCAATGCGGGAGGCACGGGGTTGACCGTGCCAAGGAGCCGGCGTATGCAGACGAGCGAAGCAAGGATTGCGGAGGGATGTCTGCATCCGAGCGAACGAAGGGCACGATGCCCGTAGTGAGCGTCCGGCGATGTGGCACGGGCAACCCCGTGCCGGATTGGGCGACTCAAGTCCGGGTGGAAACAGGCTGGTCCCGGACGGTCACATTCCGGGCCAGCGGGCTTGGACGTCGTGGCCCGCGTAGACGGCGCCGTCGCCGAGCGATTCGGCGATCCGCAGCAGCTGGTTGTACTTCGCGATCCGGTCGCTGCGGGATGCGGAGCCCGTCTTGATCTGACCGGTCGACAGGCCGACGGCCAGATCGGCGATTGTGGCGTCTTCCGTCTCGCCGCTGCGATGGCTCGCGATCGAGGTGTAGCCCGACCGATGGGCCAGCGACACCGCTTGCATGGTCTCGGTGAGCGTGCCGATCTGGTTCACCTTCACCAGGATGCTGTTGGCCACGCCCTCGGCGATGCCGCGGCCGAGCCGCTCGGAATTGGTCACGAACAGGTCATCGCCGACGAGTTGCACCTTGTCGCCGAGCTTCTCGCTGATCAGCTTCCAGCCCTTCCAGTCGTCCTCCGAGCAGCCGTCCTCGATCGACATGATCGGATACTTGCCCGCAAGGTTCGCGAAGAAGTCGACCATGCCGGCCGAGTCGAGCGTCTTGCCCTCGATCGTGTAGGTGCCCCCCTTGGCGTCGTACAACTCCGTCGCGGCCACGTCGAGCGCGATGCTGATCTGCCTGCCCGGCTCGTATCCCGCGTTGCCGATCGCAGCGAGAATCACCTCGAGCGCCTCGGCACAGGTGCCGATATGCGGGGCGAAGCCCCCTTCGTCGCCAACGGCTGTGGCGAGCTTTTTATCCTTGAGCACCTTTTTCAGCGCGTGGAAGGTCTCCACGCCGGCCCGCAGGGCGTCGCCGAAAGTGTCGAAGCCCAGCGGCATCACCATGAATTCCTGCACGTCGAGCGGATTGTCGGCATGGGCGCCGCCGTTGATGATGTTCATCATCGGTGCGGGCAGAATTCGGGCGGTGGCGCCGCCGAGGTAGCGGTAGAGCGGAAGGCCGCAGTGCTCGGCTGCCGCATGAGCCACCGCCATCGACACGCCGAGGATCGCGTTGGCGCCGAGGTTCTTCTTGTTGGGCGTGCCGTCGAGTTCGAGCATCCGCTCGTCGATCGCCGTCTGGTCGAGGGCGTCGCAGCCTTCGAGTTCCTCGGCGATCTGCGTGTTGACATTTTCCACCGCCTGCAACACACCCTTGCCGAGGTAGGCGCCCTTGTCGCCGTCCCGCTTCTCCCACGCCTCGTGGGCACCTGTGCTGGCACCGGAGGGCACCGCGGCGCGGCCAAAGGCCCCATCGGCCAGGGTCACGTCGACCTCGATCGTGGGATTGCCCCGGCTATCGAGGATCTGGCGGGCGTGAATGTCGACGATCGTGGACATGGGCGAGGCCTTTCGGGAAAAGTCTGGTGGGGGAATTCGGTCGCGGCTGCGGCGGCAATTGTGCCAACCCCCGGGAGACACGCAAGTGCGTGGTTGGAGCCGCCCGCGACGGCTATCCTCCACACCATCGTTTCCCGTGCCCGAAAGAGCCTCACGGATTGCTCACGATGTTTACCGGACTTGTCGAATCGCTCGGACGCGTGGCCGCCGTGGTCGACGAGCCTCCGGGCAAGCGGCTGGTGATCGAGGCTGCGAACATCGCGGCAGGGGCCGCGCTGGGGGAGAGCATCTGCACCAGCGGCTGCTGCCTGTCGGTGGTGCGGCTCGACGGCCCAAGGATCGAATTTCAGGCCGGCCCGGAAACGCTCAGCCGCACCACGCTCGGTTGCCTACAGCCAGGCGATGCGGTCAACCTCGAACGGTCGCTGCGGCTCTCCGACCGCCTCGGTGGCCATCTCGTCACCGGCCACGTCGACGGGCTCGGCCGGCTTGAATTGCGGCGGCAGGATGGCGACTGGCTCACCTGTTTTTTTTCGGCTCCCCCTGCCCTGCTCGGCCAGATGGCCTCCAAGGGCTCCGTCGCGATCGACGGCGTGAGCCTGACGGTCTGCGAGGTGACGCCCACCGCCTTCAGTGTGGCTCTCATTCCCCACACGCTCGCCCACACCACGCTCGGCTCCCTTGCCGAAGGAGACGCCGTGAATCTCGAGACCGACCTTGTCTTCAAGTATGTCGCCCGCTGGCTCACCGCCCGGGAGGCGTCGGCATGACAGACACGACAGAGCGATCATCGACGCCGCCGGCGCGGCAGACCACGGCCTACCTCAAGGATCTTTTCAAGCAGGTCGGGTTCACGATCGATGCCCGCCGCGGACAAAACTTTCTCGTCGACTTGAACCTGCTCGACCTGCTGGAACGAACCGCCGGCGTGACACCGGCCGACGTCGTGCTCGAGGTGGGAGCGGGCACGGGTGCCCTCACCGAGCGACTGGCGCGGGCTGCCGGCCGCGTTGTCACCGTCGAGATCGATCCACGGCTGGCCCAATTGGCTCGCGAGCGTGTGATCGAGTGCGAAAACGTGCGGCTCGTCGAAGCGGATGTCCTTGCCGGCAAGCATCGGCTAGCGCCGGAGGTGATCACCGCGATCGAGGAGGCTCGTGCCGCCTGTCCGCAGGGCAGATTGCTCTTCGTCGCGAACCTTCCCTACTGTGTCGCCACGCCGGTGATCTCCAATCTGCTCGCGCTACCCCGCCCTTTCGACTCGGCGACCGTGACCGTTCAGCGGGAGATGGCCGAGCGGATGACCGCGGCGGCCGGGTCGCACTCCTACAACGCACTGTCGGTCTGGATCGGAAGCCAGTGCCGGTCGGAGATCGTCCGCATCCTGCCGCCGAGTGTCTTCTGGCCGCGGCCGAAGGTCGATTCCGCGATCGTCCGCCTCGACCTCGAACCCGATCGCCGTGGGCGGATCGCCGACCTTGAGCGGTTCCATGGCTTTGTTCGCGACATCTTCTGCCATCGTCGGAAGGTGTTGCGGGGCGTGCTCATTCGCATGGCGGGTGGAAAACAGCATCCTGCCGCAGTCGAGGCGGTGGAGGCGGTTTATGCGGCGCACGGGCTGCATGACACGATTCGCGCCGAAGACATTCCGCCGGACCGGTTCGTCGACCTTGAGCAGTTGTTTTTCGCGAAGGTGGCTCGTGGATGACCTGCGGCCAGGAAAACCCGCAGCGTGAGCGGTGCCGGGAGCGTGTGCCGCAAGACCCGCAAAGCCGGCACGACCGGAGCGGTCTCGACCCCGAAAAAGCGGTGGAGAAACCCGAGGAAAAACCGAAACTTCCGGTTGTCTGGTGCCCGTGGGTAGAATCTGGCGTGGGCCTGAGGAACCTGCCGAAGTCCCTGAGGTTTCCTTATCCCAGGGCTGTGTGATCGTGAATCCAGTACCCTCCACCGAAGCCTCGATCGCCCCCACCATCGTCGACCTGCTCCGGCAGCGGGCCGCCTACAGGCCCCATGACCGGGCCTTTACGTTTCTGGTCGATGGGGAAGCCGAAGAACTCAACATCACCTACGCCGAGCTCGACCGGAAGGCGCGGGCCGTTGGGGCGTGGCTGGCAAGTGAAGGAATGGCCGGCAAGCGGGTGCTCCTGCTCTATCCGTCGGGCCTCGATTTTATCGCCGCCTTCATGGGGTGTCTCTACGGCGGGGCGATCGCCGTGCCGGCCTATCCGCCGCGGAAAAATCGTTCCGTCGAACGGATCGAGGCGATCGCCGCCGATGCGGATGCCGCAGTGGCTCTCACGACCCGCGACGTGCTCGACCGTTTCGAAACCCTCCGGGCCTCCGCTCCGAGCCTCGAGCACCTGATTTGGAAGGTCGACAGCGAACTGGAGCCGACCTGGGCCGACCGCTGGCAGCGGCCCGACATTGACGGTGAGACCCTCGCCTTCCTGCAATACACGAGCGGCTCCACCGGCACACCCAAGGGGGTAATGCTCTCGCACGAAAACCTGCTGCACAACTCGCTGCGGATCATGCAGGCCTTCGAGATCACGCGGAGCCAATCGGGCGTGTTTTGGCTGCCCAGCTTCCATGACATGGGGCTGATTGGCGGAATCCTCGTGCCGCTCTACGGTGGCAAGTTCAACGTCATCATGTCGCCGGTGGCCTTCCTCCAGAAGCCGTTGCGTTGGCTGCAGGCGATCTCCCGCTACCGGGCCACGATCAGCGGTGGGCCGAACTTCGCCTACGAACTCTGCGTGCGGAAGACGACGCCCGAGCAGCGGGCGGCGCTCGATCTCTCCAGTTGGTCGCTGGCCTTCAATGGGGCCGAGCCGGTGCGGGCCGAGACGATCGACGCCTTCTGCGAGGCCTTCGCCGTGAGCGGCTTCCGTCGCGAGGCCTTTTATCCCTGCTATGGTCTCGCCGAGAGCACACTCATGGTGACGGGGGGCATGAAGTTCGAGCCCCCCGTGATCCGCACGTTCGATGCGACGTCGATCGAGACCGGCACCGCCGTGGGGGCGCCCGACAATGCCGTCATTGCCCGCCGGCTGGTGGGGAGCGGCCGCGAACTGGATGGCCAGGATGTGCACATCGTCGATCCGCAGACCTGCGAGTCTCTCCCGCCCGGTCGGATCGGTGAGATCTGGGTGAGTGGTCCGAGTGTCGCCCAGGGCTACTGGAATCGCCCCGAGGAGACGGCGGCCACGTTTAACGCGATGCTCGCCCAGGCCGATGCCCAGGCCGGCACCGGCAGCGTGACCCGCTGGCGGCCCAATCCCGGTCCCTACATGCGGACCGGCGATCTGGGCTTCTTCGACAACGGCGAGCTCTTCGTCACCGGGCGGCTCAAAGACCTGATCATCATCCGTGGCCGCAACCACTACCCGCAGGACATCGAGCATGCCGTGGCGGAGGCGACGCCATTGGTGCGGGCCGGATCGATCGCGGCGTTTGCCGTCGAGGTCGAAGGGCGGGAGCGGGTGGTCGTGGTGGCCGAACTGGAGCGGGGCCGTCGCGAGCCGCACGAGATCTCTTCCGCCTTCGAGGCGATTCGCCGGCGGCTGGCGATGGAACAGGAGGTGGCCGTCGAAGCGATCGTCTGTGTCCGGCCCAACAGCGTGCCCAAGACCTCCAGCGGCAAGATTCAGCGGCATGCCTGCAGGCAGCAGTTTCTCGACGGCAGTCTTGAGGTCGTCGCCCAGCATGTCGGATGGCTGGCGGCAGCCGAGCCTCCCGCACCACCGTCGCAGACGCCACGGCTGGCACGCCAGCGTCCTGTCGGAGACACGTCTCGGGTTCATCGCCCCGACCGCGAATTGCCGCAGGAGGTCGTGCAGACGGTCTACGAACACGTGCGGCGAATCGCCAAGGAGCGGGCCGGCAACCTCACGCTCGACACCAATATCGTGGAGTTGGGCCTCGACTCGCTCGAACGCATGGAGATCGTGGCGAGCCTCGAGGAGGCGTTTGGGGCCCGGTTCCCGGAGCAGGTTCTTCCCCAGATCGAGACCTGCCGCGAGGTGGCCGAGGCGATCCTCGACCACATGCCGGCCGACCGTCGGCCCGAGATCAAGGCGGCCCGCGTGGTGGCGGAAATCCCTGCCGATGCCTATCGGATCGAAGAGTTTCCCGAGGTGCGAGCCCTCGAACAAAACTTCGCGATGGTGCGCGACGCCGGCCTTGACGATCCCTACTTCAGTGTCCACGAGGGGCTCACCAACGACCGCACGATCATCGGCGGGCGGGAGATGGTGAGCTGGGCGAGCTACAACTATCTCGGCATGTCGGGTGACCCGCAGGTAACCGCAGCGGCGAAGGGGGCGGTCGACAAGTTCGGCACGAGCGTGTCAGCCAGCCGGCTCGTGTCGGGTGAGAAGACGATCCACCAGGAACTCGAGCGGGAGATTGCCAAGCTCGTCGGCACGGAAGACGCGGTCACGTTCGTAGGTGGCCATGCCACCAACGAAACCGTGATCGGGCACGTCGTTGGGCCCGGTGACCTCGTCTTTCACGATGCGCTGGCCCACAACAGCATCCTCCAGGGGGCAATCCTCTCCGGGGCTCGGCGGCGCCCCTTCCCGCACAACGACTTCCAGGCGGCCGAAAAACTACTGGCCCAGATCCGCAGCCAATACCGCCGCGTGCTCGTGGTCGTCGAGGCGATCTACAGCATGGATGGCGACTACTCGAACGTGCCGGAGTTCGTCGGCGTCGCCAAGCGACACAAGGCCCTGCTCATGGTCGACGAGGCCCACTCGATCGGCGTGATGGGGCCGCGGGGCCGCGGTATCGGTGAGCACTTCGGCGTGAACCCGGCCGACGTCGACCTCTGGATGGGAACGCTCTCCAAGGCCTTCGGCAGCTGCGGCGGCTACATCGCCGGCTCGAAGACACTGATCCGCTGGCTGAAATACACCGTGCCCGGCTTCGTCTATTCGATTGGCCTGCCGCCGGCCGCGGCAGGTGCGGCGCTGGCCGCCCTGCGGGTCCTCGAGCGGGAGCCACAGCGGGTGGCGCAGCTGCAGGCCAATGCGAAGCTGTTTCTCGAGTTGGCCGCTGAGGCGGGCCTCAACACCGGTGATTCGGGCGGGTCGGGCGTGGTGCCCGTGATTCTTGGCAGTTCGATCAACAGTCTGAGGCTGTCGCGTGCCCTCTTTACGCGCGGCATCAACGTGCAGCCGATCCTCTACCCGGCGGTCGAGGAGAAGGCGGCCCGGCTCCGGTTCTTCATCACCTCGCTGCATACGAGCGACCAGATTCGGCGAACGGTGGCCGCTGTGGCCGAGGAACTGGCAAAGATCGATCCAGGCTACGCGGAGGCCGCGGGCCGAAATCGGAAGCCGGTGTCGGTGGCGTAGCCGTTTGTTATAACGCCGCCATGCATGACGAGCCCTCGGTCTCTCCAGGTACCGGCACAGAAATCACGAGCCATCGTCTCGTGCTGCCGGCCGATGCCAATCACCATGGCACGCTCTACGCCGGCAGCCTGCTCCGCTACGGTCTGGAGGCGGCCTATGCGGCGGCGAGTCGGGCCGTGGGGCTCCAGGCCAATCTCATGCTTCGGCGGGTGCTGAGCATCGAATGCCGCCGCAGCGTGCCGGTCGGATCGCTCGTCGAGATCCGTGGGGCGGTGATCGACGTGCGTCAGGCGTATCTAGTCGTGGGCGTGGTTGGCATGCCGCTGGCCGGTCACACGCTGCCCTGGATGGACGGCCTGTTCGGCTTCGTGCAGGTGGACGACAAGGGCCTGCCGGTGGCCTTTCCGGGCCAGGTTGAAAAGGTTGGTGACGCGACGTTTTGGGAGCCGCTTCGCTCGCGGCTGGAGAAGCTGGCCCGCATCCGCGGGGCGACTGCCGAGTGGATGGCGACAGCCTAAAACTTCACCTCGAGGCCGAAGTCGATGCCGTTGGTGAAGACGTACTCGCTGCCGCC